>CALKIA010000293.1 GCA_937988705.1 uncultured Chloroflexota bacterium
ATCATCAAGGCTCGCTGACCCACCCCGCCATCCAGCAGTTGATCAGCGTGGCGCGTCCGCTCATCGCTGCCATGCCGCAGCGCTTCGAATATACGCCGCTGGGGGGGAAGGGCCTGCCGGAGTAGGTCAGGAAAAGCCAACCTCACCCTAAATCCCTCTCCTAGAGGAGAGGGACTTGACTCCCCTCGCCTTTAGGAGAGGGGCAGGGGGTGAGGTTCGCCTTTACTCTGAATGGTTGGTCGCGGCGGCGACAGTGGACGGCGGCTCAACCTCGGCGGGGATGGCGGCCTTGCCGGCGATTTCCAGCAGACGCGCCCGATCCACCACTTCGTTCTTCATGAGTTCGTCGGCCAGTGCCGTCAGCTTATCCCGATTTTCTTCCAACAGCCGCCGCGTTTGCACGTAGGCTTCATCGACCATGCGATGCACTTCCTCGTCGATCACAGCGGCGGTTTCTTCGCTGTACTGCCGCCCCTGCGAGAGCGAATAGCCGAGGAACGGCTGGCGCTCATCTTCGCCATAGTTGACCTGACCCAAACGGTCGCTCATGCCGAACTGCGCGACCATGCGCCGCGCCAACTGCGTCACGCGCTTGAGGTCATTGGAGGCGCCGGTCGTGATGTCGCCGATGATGATTTCTTCGGCGGCGCGCCCGCCCAGCAGCACGAGGATTTGCGCCTGCAAATAGCCGCGCGAGTAGTTGCGCCGATCATCGTCGGGGAGGCTGGCGGTCACGCCGAGCGCTTGCCCACGCGGGATAATCGTCACCTTGAAGACCGGATCGGCATGGGGCGTGAGCGCCGCGACCAGCGCGTGCCCGGCTTCGTGGTAAGCCACGACGCGCCGTTCTTCCTGATTCGCCAGCGGCGGACTCGCCGTGCCCAGCACGATGCGATCAAACGCCTCTAAGAAGTCGCCCTGTGTGATGCGGCGGCGATTCTTACGCGCGGCGGTCAGCGCGGCTTCGTTGGCGAGGTTGGCGATATCCGCGCCGCTAAAGCCAATCGTGGCTTTCGACATGCTGGAAATATCGACCGTATCGTCGAGCGGTTTGCCGCGCACATGCACGCGCAGAATATCTTCGCGGCCCTTGCGATCAGGCAGCGCCACCGTCACCTGACGGTCAAAGCGACCGGGACGCAGCAGCGCCGGGTCGAGCACGTCGGGGCGGTTGGTCGCCGCCATGATGATCACGCTCTCGGTGCGGTCGAAGCCGTCCATCTCGGCGAGCATCTGGTTGAGCGTTTGTTCGCGCTCGTCGTTGCCGCCGCCTAAGCCCGCGCCACGCTGCCGCCCCACCGCATCGATTTCGTCGATGAAGATGATGCTCGGCGCGGCGGCTTTCGCCTTGTTGAACAGGTCGCGCACGCGGGACGCGCCCACGCCGACGAACATTTCCACAAATTCGGAAGCGGCGATGCTGAAGAAGGCGACGCCCGCTTCACCCGCCACGGCGCGCGCCAGCAGCGTTTTACCCGTTCCGGGCGGGCCGATCAGCAGCACGCCGCGCGGAATGCGCGCGCCGAGCGCGATGTATTTGTCCGGCTCTTTCAGAAAATCGACAATTTCGACCAGTTCGCTTTTCGCGGCTTCCTGTCCCGCCACATCCGTGAAGGTGATCGCGGGCTTTTCGGCGTCATACTGGCGGGCTTTAGTCTGCCCGAAGCCGAAGACGCCGCCCATTTGCCGCTGTGCGCGGCGCGCCTGCCACAGGAAGAAGCCGAGGATCAGCAGGACGGGCAGGAAGTTCCACAGCAGTGTGAGGATTGGGTTGGGCTGCGAAATCTGCCCGACGATCAGCACGTCATTGGCGCGGAGCGTCTCGATCAACTGGAGATCAGTCACGGGCGGCATGGTCGTCGTGAAAGTGGAACTTGTCGCCTGTGTTACGCCGTCTTCGAGCAGCGGCGAGTTGTTGGGCGGGAAGGTGATGGCCGTGTCAAATCGACCGCGAATCTGCGTCTCCTGAACCACGACTTCGGCAACGTTGCCGCTGGTCACCTGCTCGTAAAATGTTGAATAAGGGAGGTTAATCGGCTGGTCTGTCCCGACGCTCATCATGTCCGGTACGCGGAACACGGCCCAGAACAGCATCAGCCCGACGAAGATCAACCAGATCCAGTTCGGAGAGGGAAAATTCGGGCGGCTCGGCTTGGGCGCGCCCGGTTTTCCCTCCGGGGTTTTGTCTCGATTGGGGGGTAAAAACATCACACATCCTTTCACGTCATGCGTGTGATGCTACTCCCCAACTATTAGAGCCGCGTAAATATATCCTTCAGAGCAGGATAAAGCGCCCTGTAATTGGGGTATGCCGCCGCGTACGCCGCGACGTTGGCGCTCGGTGTGACGGCATCGCTGGTCTTGATCGCCGTGCTGGTGGCCGTCCGCACATCCGGGAACACGCCCGCGCCGACCGCCGCCAGCAGCGCCGCACCATAGGCCGCGCCTTCGGTGGAATTGGTCGTCATGAGAGTGGCGTTGAGCACATCGGCGATGATCTGTTTCCACAGTCGACTCTTCGCGCCGCCGCCGCTCGCGCGAATTTCGAGGTTCGCGGGCAAATTGGCGTTCGCCATCAGGTTGAAACAGTCCTTGAGGCTGTAGGCCACGCCTTCGAGGACGGCACGCGTCATGTGCGCCTGCGTGTGGCGCGTCGTCAAGCCGATGAACGCGCCGCGCGCCAGCGGATCAGGGTGCGGGGTGCGTTCGCCGCTCAGGTACGGCAGAAAGATCAAGCCGTCGCTGCCCGCGGGCACATCGGCGGCGGGGGCGAGCAATTCATCAAACGACAGGCCGTGCCCGAGTGCATCGTGATACCACTGCAAACTGCCCGCCGCGCTGAGCGTCACGCCCATAAAGTGCCAGCGTCCCGGCACGGCGTGACCGAAGGCGTGCAGACGGCCTTCCGGTTCGTAGCTGTACTGGTCGAGCGGCGCGAAGACCACGCCCGACGTGCCGACCACCAGCGAGACGACGCCCGGATCAACCGCGCCGACGCCGACCGCGCCCGCCGCTTGATCACCGCCGCCGCCCACGACGGGCGTGCCCGCCTTCAAGCCCGTGAGCGCCGCCGCTTCTGCGCTGATGACCGCCGAAACTTCCGAGCCTTCGCACAAACGCGGCATCCACGCGGCGGGGATTTCCAGCGCGTCGAGCACATCGGTCGACCAGCGGCGGTTGGCCACGTCGAGCAGCAGCGTGCCCGACGCTTCCGAGATATCCATCACGTAATCGCCGGTCAGCTTGTAGCGGATGTAGTCTTTGGGCAGCAGCATATGCGCGCCCTGCGCGTACACCTCCGGCTCGTTTTCGCGCACCCACACGATTTTCGGCGCGGTGAAGCCCGTAAGCGCCCGGTTGCCCGTGAGCTGAATCAGGCGCTGCGCCCCCACGCGCTGTGTGATTTCGTCGCACTGCGCCTGCGTACGCTGATCGTTCCAGAGGATCGACGGGCGCAAAACCTTTCCGGCGGCGTCCATCAGCACGAGGCCGTGCATTTGCCCGGTCAAGCCGATCGCGCTGATCGCGTCGGCGGCGATGCCGCTGGACTGCAAGGCGGCGTGAATCGAAGCGACGATGCCGTCCCACCAATCCGCCGGATTTTGTTCACTCCACAGGGGTTTGGGGGTACTGATGGGCTGCGGAGTTGTCTCCGAGGCGATCACTGTGCCGCGTTCGTCGATGATCAGGGCTTTGGCGCCCGTGGTACTGATGTCTAAGCCTAGCAGATAAGCCATAATGCCTCTCCAAGTAGACAGGATCTTTAAGGAAAAATTCTATCCCCTGAGCTAGGTGGATTGCTATAGCAAATGCTCCTATAATTAGAAGGGTAAGAAGTTGAGGATGTAAAGATGACGACGCACGACGATATGCGGCCTCTATCCGATGATCGCACCATCCCCACCCGCGGCGCTGGACGTGAGCGCCCCCGCAGCGAACCTCCGGTCGATACGCTGCCGCCGGACGCCAAACCGCGACCGTGGCTTCTCGAACTGTACTACCGGGCCGAGACCGATGTTAATCGCGAGCTGGTGGCACGGTTTCCCCAGATGCCTGTCATGTCGCTGATCCATTTTCGCTCGTTGGGTGAGCGCCTGAAGATGTACAGCGCCACCGTCTCGACGCAGGATGGCGCGGCGGCGCTGACCATCGACCTTGATGGTAGTTTGAAAGCGGCGTGTGTCACCTACACGCTCAGTTCGATGTTGGCGTTCAACTTCAACCTCGGCGGCTTGCAAGAGAAAGATCGCGCCCAATGGCTGCAAGAGATGCGCGCGGAACGCGGCGAGGTCGCGTTTCTATGGGATCAAATGCGCTGGGAACACGACTATATCATCGGCGTTTCTTTCAAGAACTACACAAACTTATTTGCTTTTTCACCGCAGCATGTCGAAGCGGGTGTGCGCCTGACCTCGGACGTCGCGCACAAGCTGTTCGATTGGCTGCACGGCTACTGGAAGCTCGACGCGCCGACCGACACCACCCAGTCCGCGTCGCCGTGGTAACGGCAAGCACCGAATGACTCCGTAGAGACGCGCAGCGGCGCGTCCCCGGGGTCTGCACAGCAAACGGACGCCCCGTTGGGCGTCCCGACAACCCCGGTTTGCTCGCTCTGTGATTCATCGAATTCCCACTATAATGTCTGGCCGCTCTGTGGTTTACTGATTCTCTGGTGAGGTGGTGGAGTAGGCAGATGAATAGACTGGCGCAGGAAACAAGTCCCTATCTGAAACAGCACGCTGATAACCCGGTCGATTGGTATCCCTGGGGGGATGAGGCGTTTACGAAAGCGCGAACGGAAGACAAACCGGTGCTGTTGAGCGTCGGCTACAGCGCGTGTCACTGGTGTCACGTCATGGCGC
>CALKIA010000294.1 GCA_937988705.1 uncultured Chloroflexota bacterium
GAACACGACTTTTGCAAACACGCTCAGCGGCGTCCTTTTGTGTGTTTGGCTCCCCCTCTCCTCTTTTCGGAGAGGGGGCAGGGGGGTGAGGTCAACAGCCGCATCTACCGTGTCCATACTGGATGCGTCGCCCCGCGATCCAGCGTGAGCTGGTTGGCGATTCCCGATTCCACGTCGACAACCCACAAGTTCCCGCCGTAAATGAATGCGATCTGCCGCCCATCCGGGCTCCAGGTGAAGAACGGCGCATCCGCCCTAAGTCCGGCTTGACCCGCTTCGGGATACAGCACCCGCGCGTTGCTGCCATCCCGATCCGCCACCACGAGATCGTATTCTGCGCTCCCGCTGATGCTGTTCGACAGGTCGCGCGCCCGCAGATACGCGATATAGCCCGTATCTTCCGCAACCAGGGGCGAATACTGCGGCTTCGACCAGATGCCCGCATTTTCCACCACTTCCGCGCTGAATGCACCCGTCGCTTCGGTGACCGCCACATGGAAGGCCGGGCTTGCATCCTCTGATTCACTGCCGATCGGGCGGCCGTGTACTGTCGTCAAAATCAGGCTGCCCTCTGGCGACCACGACACGGTGGCGCGCCACGACCACGGCTGCCGCGTGTTGAACACCGGATACGTCAGCAGGGGCGTGAACAACCCCGACGCCAGATCAACCAGCCCCATCGAATCGGCGCGCACCCACGCCAGTCGCTCCCCATCCGGCGACCAGTCGAACATCGTGCCCCACCAGCTGAGGAGACCCGTGGTCGACGCCGCCACCAGCGACCGTGCGTTGAGCGATTCGCCCGTGTTCGTGTCGATGCGCATCATCCATAGATCATTATTCGCGCGCCAGCCGGGTGCTTCGCCTGTCTTTTCGCCCGTCGAATAGCTGATGGTGTTCTCTTCGCCGGGAATCCAGTCCGCCGCGATGATGTTTTCCGGCACCAGCGCAATCGCGTCGCCCGTGCCCGTCGTATCATTGATCAGCCACAGTTGATTGAATGTTCCGCCGTCCTCGCTCGTTGTTTCCCGGCTGAACAGCAACTGTCGCCCATCGTCGGTTAGCGCGAACACGCGGTTATCGACATCGCCCGTCGTTGTGAGCGGGCGCTTGTCGATGCTGCTCCCGCGCATAATCCACACATTGCCATTGCTGATGTACGCCAGCGTCCCGCCGATCTGCACGGGATCGAGTTCACCCGTCGGCCCATACGAGATGACCGCATCCACCGGTGCGGTGATGATTGTGCTGCGAATGGGGATCGGTTCCTGCCGTACACCGTCGCGGATCATCACGCGGAAACATGTTTCCTCAACGCCGCTTTGCCCCGCCTGCACCACGCGTTCTTCGCCCGCGGGCAAACCTTCATTCGGCACGCGCCGTTCTTGGAAGGGGATATCGCTGGTTGAACAGTCCTCAGTCTCGCTCACCCGCACCACCGTCACCCGCATCCCATCATTGATCTGCGTGTACAGCGGCGGCGTTACATCGTCCAGTGCGCCTAACTCGACTTCCACCTGAGTCAAAAAGTTGCCCACCGTGATCGGGCTGGATTGCGGATAGGCGCGTTCTTGCCCATCCACGATCAGCGACACAATCAGCGAGGGTTGCTCGTTCGTTGTACATCCGGCAAGCAGCATCCACACCAGCAGTATCAGCAGAGAAATTCGTCGCATAGTCCTAGGACTCCATCGTGCACTGGAGTCCTTTTATACCTGATTGTGCCATCTTCGGATAGAGCCTGCCCCGCCGTCGTCTGGAAATCGTCAGCCAGCCATCTTGTCCCCCTCTCCTTTAGGAGAGGGGCTAGGGGTGAGGTGGTCTTTTCGCCTTGCCTTGTCCCGATTTATTTCCTCCCCTCCCTGAATTCGGTGAGGGGCAGGGGGTGAGGTTATCTTTTCCTCCCCTCTCCCTTGGGAGAGGGGCCGGGGGTGAGGCTATCTTTCCTCCCCTCTCCTCTTTTCGGAGAGGGGACTGAGGGGTGAGGTGGTCTTTTCGCCTTGCCTTGTCCCGATTTGTTTCCTCCCCTCTCCCTTGGGAGAGGGGCAGGGGTGAGGCTATCTTTCTTCCCCTCTCCTCTTTTCGGAGAGGGGACCGAGGGGTGAGTTTGCCTTACGCCGGGAACAAACTGCTTCGCAGCATCTCCAGCGTCCGCAGAATGTACAGATTGAGCGCGTTGACCCCGTAGGTCGACACATCGCTCACGGCGAGGCTGCCGCCGCCGTTCGGGGACACGCTCGGCGACACGTTGTCACCGTTCAGACCCGCGTTCGGCAGTTCGCTCAGGCCGCGATACACGTTGATCAACGGAATCATGTTCGCGGTCGCCGCATCCACGATCTGCTCGTTAATTGCGATTAGCTGTTCCTGCGTGACCATGCCATCGGTGCGCGGCAGGGTGGTCATCAGCACCGGGATCGTGCCGTTCGCCACTACCGTGTTGATGATCTGCTGCAGGTCGTTGCGGAAGAGGTTCATGTCGCGACCCGGGTCGAGCGCATCGTTTGCGCCGACCGAGATGATCATGATTGCCGGCTTGACCGCTTGCAGTTCGCACGCGAGGACGGATGTGCCGCCGGGGCACAGGCTCTGGTTGACATTGTTCGGGTCGAGCATGCTGTACGACCGCCATCCCGTTCCAATCGCCTGCGCTTCATGCACGAACGTATTTGTGCCGTCCGCCAGCGTGATCGCGGTGTACCAGTTGATCACGGTTTGCAGATCGCCATTTTCGCCGAGGTTGAACTGTGCCGTGCCGAACGGTGTCAGCAGCGGCAGTCCCGTGCTGAAGCGCGTGGCGAACACGTCATCGCCCGCCAGCGTGAACACCTGCGCGGAATTCCCCATCGCCACGCCGTTGTTATAGATGTTGCCGAGGTTCGCCAGAATCTGGTTCAGGTCGGGCAGCACGGGCGTCTGCATGACAATACTGGGCGTGCCCGTGGTCGGTTCGGCCGTGGGTTCGACTGTGGGTTCTGCGGTCGGTTCCAGCGTGGGCGTCGGCGGTGCCGCGACCGAAACTGGTTGTTCGGCTGCATCCGACGCACCTACCGAATCGCTCACCGTCAGGCGCACGAGGAAGTCGCCACCCGCCGCGTAGACGTGCTGCGGGTTCTGTTCATTCGAGCTGGTGCCGTCGCCGAAGTCCCACTGCCGGAACGCGACATTGCCCGTCGACTGGTCAAAGAATTGCAGCGCCTGCGGGTTGCCTTCGACAGGGGCGACCGTGAAGACTGCATCCAGCGGCGTCTGAATCGTGACTTGCTGCGTGATTTCACCGCGCGGCGCGCTCGGATCCGCCGATGCCGCGACGATCAGGCGCACGTTGTACACGCCCGGTGCTGGGAACGTGTGGATCGGGTTCTGCTCGTTGACGCCGGAGCCATCGCCGAAATTCCATTCGTAGTACCCGATGTTACCCGTCGACTGGCTCGTGAACTGGAGCGTGAGCACATCCGTGCCGGGTTGGGCGTAGGTGAAGTTCGCGACCGGCGGCAGTTCGGTGGGCGTTGCGGTCGGCTCCAGTGTGGCCGTTGGCGGCGCGGCGACCGTTACCGCTTGGTCGATGAAATCGGGCGTGCCGCTGAAGTTCGCCACGGTGAGGCGCACGTTGTACGTGCCACCCGCCGCGTAGGTGTGGATCGGGTTCTGCTCGTTCGTCGTCGTGCCATCGCCGAAGTCCCACTGCCAGAAGGTGACGGGGCCAGACGATTGGTCGAAGAACTGCACCATCAGCGGATTCACCGCGTCCACCGCGAAGATATACTGCGCGTCCGGCGGCACTTCGGTGCTCGTTGGGGGCACATCCGTGTTCGTCGGTGTGAACGTCACAGTCGGCGGCGCGGCGACCGTCACTGCTTGGTCGATGAAATCAGGCGTGCCGCTGAAGTTCGCCACGGTCAGGCGTACGTTGTACGTTCCGCCCGCCGCGTACGTGTGGATCGGGTTCTGCTCGTTCGACGTCGTGCCGTCGGCAAAGTCCCACTGCCAGAACGTGACCGGCCCGGTCGATTGGTCGAAGAACTGCACCATCAGCGGATTCACCGCGTCCACCGCGAAGATATACTGCGCGTCCGGCGGCACTTCGGTGCTCGTTGGGGGCACATCCGTGTTCGTCGGTGTGAACGTCACAGTCGGCGGCGCGGCGACCGTCACTGCTTGGTCGATGAAATCAGGCGTGCCGCTGAAGTTCGCCACGGTCAGGCGTACGTTGTACGTTCCGCCCGCCGCGTACGTGTGGATCGGGTTCTGCTCGTTCGACGTCGTGCCGTCGGCAAAGTCCCACTGCCAGAACGTGACCGGCCCGGTCGATTGGTCGAAGAACTGCACCATCAGCGGATTCACCGCGTCCACCGCGAATATATACTGCGCATCTGGCGGCACTTCGGTGCTCGTTGGGGGCACAGCCGTGGTTGTCCATGTCGCTGTTGGCGGCACGTCCGTGTTCGTGGGGGTGAACGTCAGGGTCGGCGGGACGGTCGTGGTCGTGGGTGTCCACGTCGGTGTGAACGTCGCCGTCGGCGGGATAGTGGTCGGCGTCCATGTCCATGTCGCCGTCGGTGGGATCGGGCTTGTCACGGTGATCTGCCGCACTGCCGTCGAGGTTCCGCCGGGGCCGCTGACCGTCAGCAGCACATTGTACGTGCCGGGGATGTTGAACGTGTGCGCCGGGTTGCGCTCCGCGCTGCCTGTGCCATCGAGGAAGTTCCACGAATAGGCATTGATTGTCCCCGTAGACTGATCCGTAAACTGAATCGTGAGCGGTGCGACTCCGCTGCTCCGATCCAGCGTGAAGCCCGCGACCGGGGCGCTCGGACTCTGCGCGTTGATTTGTCGCGACACGTTCGCCGCTCCGCCGGGGCCCGAGACGGTCAGTGTCACCGTGTACAGGCCGGGAGTCGCGAAGACATGCGTGGGGTTCGCCTCAGTGGAGGTCGTTCCATCGCCGAAATTCCACTGAATCGAGTTGATCTGTCCGCTCGACTGGTTCGTGAAGTTGACGGTTAGCGGGACTTGTCCGGTCGACGTGTTCACATTGAAGGCCGCAATTGGCCGTTCGATCAGCGGCGTGGCCGAGGGGATCGGCGTCGGGCGGAAGTTCTGCACGCGGATGTTATTCACGACCGTCGTCAGCAGCGTGCCGTCGCGCAGGAAGACGCGCAGTCGCAGTTGATATGTGCCATCAGGAATCGACGAAGTTGTCCATCCGCCGAGTACGCCATTGACCACCGGGGTCGTCACTGCCGCCGTCGCCGGATACCACAGGTTGCCGGGATTCGGTTCTGGCCCGTATTCCACCTGATACTGGAGGAAGTTGGGGTGCGTGGCTGACCCGAAAATCGTGATCCCACCCGCGACCACATTGCCGGGAACGGGCGATAGGATTACGATATTAACAGGCACAAAAGCAGTGGTAGGGAGCGGGCGCACAGTCGCCGGAATGACCACGACCGCCGTCGGCGGGATTTGTTGGTTAATCCGCGTCGGGTTGGTCGTCAGCGGCAAAGTGGTGGGCGCGCCGCTGGTCGTTGCTGGCGTGCGCGTGGGTAAACCCGTCGGGCCTCCCGTAGTCGTAGCCGCTTGGAGTGTCTCTTCGGCTGGATTCCCCGCGCCCAGATTGCACGCGCTGAGAATGAGTGCCAGCACGACAATAAGCAACGGGACAATTTTCCTGTACTGAACCATCAATCACGTCCCTTTCTTAATCGAAAAAGCAAGCGTTCTTGAGCAAGATTATAGCCATAAGCACCGTTCGTCGTAGAGGTAACTGCTATGAAAGCGATGATTGTAGATGATGAGCAAGCGATCCGCGATGCGCTCGGCAAAAAGCTGAAACGCGCGGGTTATGATGTCTTCCTGTGTCAGGACGGCAATGAAGCCCTTCGGGTATTCTATGCAGAACGTCCTGATATCGTCATACTAGATATTGTAATGCCGGAAAACATCGACGGCCTGACGGTTTGCCGACGGATTCGCGACGTTTCCGATGTTCCAATCCTTATGTTATCCGCGCAGGCCGTCACCGAAGAAGATGTCATCGACGGCTTGACGGCGGGCGCCGATGAATATCTGATCAAACCCGTGCGCCTAGATGAATTCGTTGCCCGCGTTGAGGCGCTCTTACGCCGCATGCGCCTCAGCAGTTCCGATGGCGACCAGCGCTATGATGACGGTTACCTGAGTGTCGATCTTCATCGGCGGCAGGTGCACGTCAACAACCGCAAAGAGCATCTCACGCCCACCGAGTTCAAGCTGCTAGCCGTCTTGCTCGAAAACGCCGGGCGTGTCGTCTCGCAGCGTGATCTGCTGGAGCAGGTGTGGGGGCACGAATACGTCAACGATGTCTACTACCCGCGTGTCTACATCAGCCAGTTGCGCCGCAAAATCGAAAAGGACGCCGCCAACCCGCTCTATATCTTGACCGAGCATCGCATCGGCTACCGTTTCGAAAAACAGTCGAAAAAAGCCTAAACACGGCCTGCCGGTTAGTGGACAGAAGAGCGTGAAGTAGGTTGTTGAGCTTAGTTTCTGGGACGCGCTTCTGCACGTCCCTACGAGAAAATCGGTCTTTTGTAGGGACGCGATTTATCGCGTCCGCCGCTCCCCTCTCCTTTAGGAGAGGGGTAGGGGGTGAGGTTAATTGCCCCGACCAGCGCCGTGTTCGTCGGGACAAAGCCTGCCTTGAATCTTTTGCTGTCCCCCTCTCCTCTTTTCGGAGAGGGGGCTAGGGGGTGAGGTTAATCCCCCCCAATTCGGGAAGCTGTTCGTCGGGACAAAGCCCCGCCTTGTCCGCCTTGAGTCTTTTGCTTTCTCCCCTTCCTGAATTCGGAGAGGG
>CALKIA010000295.1 GCA_937988705.1 uncultured Chloroflexota bacterium
CGATCACCAGCGGCTATGCGACCGACGCCTATTTTCAGCGTTTTGGCGACTGGCACACCGGGCATGATCTGGCGCGGTCGCGTGAGGGCAACGAACCCATTTATGCAGTCGCGGACGGTAAGGTGATCTGGGCGGAAAATGCGGGTGATAATGGCTTTGGTAATCTCGTCGTCATTCAGCACACCGACAAACTGTATTCGCGCTATGCGCATCTCGCGCGCATTGACGTGGAGTCAAAACAAGCGGTGGTCGCCGGACAGCCAATCGGGCTGCTGGGCACGACGGGACGCTCCACCGCGCCGCATTTGCATTTTGACATGATGCGCCTCAAAAACGCGCTCGACTGGCCGGGCAAGAACAAGCAGGGCGTACTCGAAAACTATATCGATCCGAACTCGTGGTATCGCGAAGCTGAAGTGACCGTGTCGGTCGAACCGACGCTGACGCAGTGGGTGCGAGTCAATGCGCCCGCGACGCTGAACGTGCGCTCACGCGATTCGGCGGCAGCGGCAATCCTGTATCGCCTGCCGAACAACAGCATCATCGAGATCAAGGGCGTGCGCTTGGAGCGTGACGGGATTGTGTGGCGCGAGCTGCTCAGCGGCGGCTGGATCGCTGAGATGTACACCGAATCCGTACCCCCGCCTACCGATTTCGGCGTCGGGGTGCGCTCGTTCGTCCCACCCGTGCCGATTCCGGTTCCCGCGCCCGCCGCTGAGGAGGTGACGTTCGTCGCGCTCTCTGCCCCCGCACCGAGTCCCGCCCCTGCGCCCACCTTCACCATTGACGGGCGCGGCGTCCACGCCAGCGCGGGTGGGTGGGCTCCGTCTGGCGAAGAACTCGACTATGTGCGCGCCAACGGCGTCAAATCCGTGCTGATCGTCGCCTATGAACCGGGGCAGGCGGGGCTCGCCGTGAACGGCTTCCGCAATGCCGGTGTGACTGATTTCATCATCCGGGCGGCGACCCATTCCGCCGTGCCCGCTAGTCCCGACGAGTTCGCAGCGGATTCGCTCAACCGCCTGCGCGAGTATTACACAGCACTCGGTGGGGGGCGCATGTTGATCGCCGTGCACAATGAGCCGAACATCGACCGCGAAGGCTTGGGACGCGCATGGAACAGCGGCGCGGACTTTAACAACTGGTATCTGCGCGTCGCCCAGATCTACCGCGAACAGCTCCCCGGCGTGCTAATCGGCTTCCCGGCGCTTTCTCCCGGCGGCGATGCCGATATCCCCGGCGTGGTCAAGCGCATCGACGAATGGCGGTTCTTGCAGGAGTGCGGCGCGGCCATCCACGCCAGCGATTGGGTCGGCGTCCATGCCTATTTCGTCGGCGACGGCACGGACATCGACTTGAAGCCGGGCAAATGGCGCGAGATCGCCGCCGGGCGTCCGATCATCATCACAGAAGGCGGCCCGGCGGATAACATCCCCAATTCCGGCGCGAAGCTCAATAATATTTATCGCCGCTGCGGCGACATGGGCTTCCCGGTCATGGCGTGGCTGTTGAGTGGGGCGGGCGCATGGCACAGCGCCGACTGGACGAAGAACGGCGTGCGGCTTTAAGATACTTCACCCTGCTGACGTGCTTTTGCCCCTCGCCCTTGGGAGAGGGGCAGTTGAGCGCAGCGAAACGGGGTGAGGTTTTCTCTCTCAAACACAAAGGGCGACCCGTCTGGTCGCCCTTTTGCTCAGTTCGCTGATCCTCTTCGCCGGGTTACAGCGCCGAATTGGCGACGGCCACCAGCAGCCACACCGCAAGGATCGCGTAGACGATGTACAGCATTTCTGGTTGGAGCAGCGACACTGACTTCATTACCGAGGGTGTGCCATAATGCCAGCGGATGGGCGTCTGACACGCATGACATGTGTCGCTGGTTTCAGAGATGGCTGCGCCACACACGGGACAATTCTTCGCCATGATTGGTTCCTCATTCGTTATCGCAAATGCAGTTGGATAGGCGCTGATTGCAGCGCACTTCATAGCGAGAATGATATGTGAATTAATTCACAAATTCAAGGGTTTAATTGTGAAATATGTCACAAATTGAGTCGTGACATAGAGCACATTGTTGACGCTCCTGCATCTTGGATGCATTCAATCAAATTTAATGATACTTGACAGTGCTCTGAATAATTCAGTATACTGGATAAAATAGTATACTGGAGTTGATTATGAGTGATCTTGTTCCGTATCCAGCCGTAGATGGTGACGCCATTCGAAAAGAGTGGCATGAAAACGAGTGGTATTACTGCGTAACTGATATTGTTAGCGCGCTGCTTGATCTTGATAAAAAAGGATCACAGAACTACTACCATGTTTTGAAAAACCGTCTTAAAAAAGAGGGTAATGAGGATCTTATGCGCTGTAAGAAACTCAGACTTGTTGCTGCGGATGGAAAACGGTATTTAACCGATGTGATGAATACGGAGCAGGTGCTTCGACTTATTCAGTCGATTCCTTCCCCAAAGGTCGAACCACTCAAAATGTGGTTGGCAAAGGTTGGAGCAGAGCGCATCGAAGAAACTGTCGACCCCGAACTCGGATTATTCCGCTCGCTGGATCGCACAGTAGACGAATATCGACGCGCTGGAAAACCAGAAAGCTGGATCGCTCTCCGAGTCGAGGGAATAGTAACCCGTAAACGTTTCGTTGAGGCATTACAAGAAGCGGTGCTGGATGAGATTCCAACAATGTATGCTCAAACTACCGACAGCCTATATAAAGGGCTTTGGGATCGTACAACTGTCCAATTACGCAAAGATTTGAACATATCGCCAAAACAGAATCCGCGTGATCATTTCGGCAAGTACGGATTGATCTACACACGTCTAGCAGAAGAACTAGCAACTGAACGACTTGATAATGTCGAAATGGTCACGTTGACGGCGGCGATGGATATTGTTTGGCAAGTTGCGAAGCTATTCAACAAACAGGCAAAAGAATTGAGCGAAGTTGTCGGCTACGATCTGTTAACGGAAAAACCACTGTTACCGAAAAAGAGCAAAAAGTAGTTAACAGCAGGACATTGGCGGCGCACACGTCACCCTACGATTTCCGAGAAACTAGTTTTTCGAGAGCCGCCCACTCGTCAGCGCGGACAAACTTTCGGTAAACGGGTAAGCGCTGCCATTCCCCATCCTTTCGGACGTAGAGGTTATCACCATCAAGGGCAAGATGACGTAGAGAAGGATAGTGATATTCCCGGCGGAACAACGGAATAAAACCATACACTTTGCAGACCTGTTGATCCACATCGGCATGGGGCACGAATAAGGCGAGCACTGCTATGAAAAGCGACGACCCAGCGATAAGCAAGAAAGTAATGTGGCGATCTTCTGTATAGATTCCACCGTTCAATGCCCGCCACACGTTAAATACGCCGATGAATCCGAGAACCACTGGTGGGAATGCGTTGTAGTGTAACCGCAGTGGCATAGCCTCAATCCTTCATTTTACATCTCGCGCAGATACAGCAACCCCGCTTCCGTGTGCCGAAACCCGCAGCGCTGATAGAACGCGGCGAGGTGCGGCTCATAATCGACATGTACCCACTCGATGCCGCGTGTGTGCGCTGACTCGATCGCCACGCGCACCAGCGCCGCGCCGATTCCGCGTCGCTGATAGTCGGGGTGCGTCGTCGTATCGAGTAAAAAAGCGTGTTTGCCGCCATCCCACGCCAGATTCACAAAGCCGATCAGTCGCTCGCCGTCGAATGCGCCGACATACAGCAGGCTGTGTCCTAACTGCGCTGCGAAATCGCGCTCACGGTGATCACTCCATGCCGCCCTGAACAGATCGTTCAGGGCGGCATTTTCAAGCGGCGGGGATAGGCGGTAGTCGATCATCGCGCCTTATTCATAGCGTAAAACATTGGCGACCCGCTCCCGGACGGCGACGCGCGCGCTCAGGAACGTCGAGACCC
>CALKIA010000296.1 GCA_937988705.1 uncultured Chloroflexota bacterium
TTGTAGGGACGAGGCATGCCTCGTCCTTTGGCTAACATTCGGTTTGTGGCTTAGAAATAAAAACAGGTGATCGTCAAGTCACCTATTTTCGTTCGAGTTATAGTCTTAACAGACGTGTGGAAACGCGGGAGGATCGGCAGGCCAAGGGGCGGAAACAGCCGGTAGCTACATACAATAGCGTGAAACAAGGTTTTGTCTTGGTTTCGGAGTGTGCCGCACGCGATAAATCGCGTCTCTACGAGAAAATTGTGCTTGTGTAGGAACGCCATTATGCAATTTACAAAAATATCACGGTGTTTGTAGGGACAAGGCCTGCCTTGTGCGCTGTGAACGGACAGCGCAGGCGCTGTCCCTACGATCTCCGTCTTCATTACTTAAACTGCATCATGGCATCCGCCGTCCCCAAATGGACTCCACGCTATTCTGCGCACTTACCAAACAGCCTTATGCCTCGTCGATCCTGTTTCAGTAAGCAAAAGGACGGGGCTATGCCCCGTCCTTTTGTGTGTTGTTATTCGAGCCGATCCCCTGCACTTTACGAGCGCGGAGGATGCCGCCTGCGCGGCTTAATTGCCCGGTTCAGACGTGCCTTCGGGCGGCGGCGCGCTTTGGCTGAGGCTGCCCGTGCCCGATGTCAGGCTGTTGAAGTCGAACAGGAACGGGCTGTTGGACGGCACCAATATCAATTCGACGTTATCCGACAGGTTCTGCACGTACTGGTACTGAATCAGGTTGGGATTTGCCGCCAAGACTTCGCTGACCAAACGCAGAGCTTCGGCTTCGGCTTGCGCACGCAGCACGATGGCTTGCGCTTCACCTTCGGCCCGGGTGACATTGGCATCCGCTTCACCTTGCGCAACGGCCCGCGCCTGGGCGGCTTCCTGCTCACGCTGCTGGACGCGCAACCGGGCTTGTTCGGCTTCCTGCTGGGCGATCTGGGCATTCTCAATCGACTGCGAGAACTGCTCGGAGAAGGTGATGTCGCGTACCAGCACATCCGACAGGATGAAGCCTTCTGACGCCATACGGATGGCCAGCAAGTCCTGAATACTGGTTTCGACCGCCGTCCGCTGCTCACCGTAAATATCGACGGCGCGATAGGCGGAGATCACATCGCGCACAAAGCCGCGCACGGTGGGACGGATGAAATTATCCTGATAACCGACCGGCCAGCGGCGGTGCACCGTATTGGCTTGTGTCGGGTCGATGCTGTAGAGTACGGTAATGTCGAGCGATACTTCCTGACCATCAACCGTTCGGGCGGCGACAGCGTCATTGCCCGATCGGGCACCTTCGCTCGTATTACCCGACATGGTGTATTCCTGCTGCGAAATCGGATAGAGGGTGACGGTTTGCAGCACGGGCACGACAATATGTGTCCCGGCGGTCCGCGGCGGATCTTCCAAATCACCGTTGAGCGTGTTGAAGATGACAGCCACTTCAGTCGGCTGAATGATCAGAATGCCCTGACTGATCACGCTGAACAGGACGCCGACGACGATGCCGACGACCGCTAACACTACCCCATTACGCACCGGTCGATTTTGAGAAGCGGACAGCACAACTGCCGCAATACCACCCAGAAACAAGAGGAAACCCAGAAGCGAGAGCGCCCCCAGAATTGAACTAATGCCCATTGAAGACTCCTTAGTCGTCATCAATATTTCAACGTACAGGCATCAGTATAACACGCGCACCTTAATGCAGTGTAATTATAGGTCTATCCCTTGACACATTCTTGACCTGTGAGCCGACTGAAATAAACAGGTGGCTTGACGGCCACCTGTTTGCGTTTGGTAAATGATTGCAATTGTAGGGGCGGGGCAATGTCCCCGCCCGGCACGGGCGACCACGTGGGGTCGCCCCTACACAGCGAATTGAAGGATTTTACCGGATCGGCACCAAACCGACGCCTAGTCGAGCAGCGGCGGGAAGAACTGGAGCGTCTGGTCGACCAGATTGACGACATCGGCATCCGGTTCGATGCCTGCGCCTATGCCCGTGAAGGTGATGATGATTACCGACGCGGCGGGTTCATTGTCCACACTGAACACCACCGACGAAAAGTCTTCGCCCTCGCTGGTCGTGGTGTAGGTGGCGGCATATGCCGTCAACCCACCGAGGCTCGTCTCGACCAGTTCGCTGACGTCGCCGTCAATGGTCGACAACACCGATTCAAGCGCGGTGATGGCATCTGTTTCGAGGTAGACGTCGATATAGATGGCTTGCGCGCCCGCGTCATCGCTGAGACTGCTGGTGAGGCTGCCATCGTCGTTGGTGAAGGTATAGGATTGGCCCCACGCATACGGATATTGGAAATAGACCCCTTCGTTGGTGTCCGTGTAGCCGCGCACCGTACCGTCGATCCCTTCGTTGTCGATGCTCAACTGCGTCTGCTGCCGGACGCTGTTACCCGCCAGATCGGTCATGTTCAAGACGATGTCATAGGTGCCGCTGGGGGCGGGGCTGTAGCTGAAAGTAAAAGGTTCCAGCCCGAAGGTCAGCGGAAAATCGGTCAGCGGTTGGGAGATGACTTCTCCATCCGGGCTGATGCTGACCAGATTGACGATGAATTGGTCACCGGGACTCGGTGAGGCCTGATACACGGTCGTGCCATCACTCGCAAGCAGGCCGATATAGGCCTGGGTTTCCGCACTGAAGATCAGCACGGCCTCCTGATTGCCCTGCGGCGTGACATATGTGCCACTGACGCTCAGTTCGTCGCCCGAACTGCTGTTGGACTGTAAGAGACTCAGGACGCGGTTCGTCCCGTCGCTGACAAACGGGAATTCCACGCCCCACGTGAAGGTGCTGGGAGTCAGCTCATTGGGATACTCAATCAGGGTTTCACCCGTCGGCAGGATGGTCGTGTAGGAAATGGGCGAACTATCCACCAAGATGCGCGTGCCATCTTCCTGTAGATAAAGGATGCCGTACGAGAGATCGACGACGCCCAGCCCGGCAGCATTGAAGAAGATCACCGGATTATCGACGGAACTGCCGCTCGCACCGAGCGTAAAGCTATTGGTGATTTCGAGCTGGAGCGCGCTGCCGTCGAGTTCGGTGAGGATGGTTTGGTAGAACTGGTCGAGATACGCTTGCCAGAATGCTAAGCCGTCCGGTGCGGCGGTGGGATAAGTGGCGTCATAGACGGCGGGGCCAGAGGGCAAATACACGGCTAAGCCCGTGGCGCGCGGGAGTTGCGCGTCGGCGCGGGAATAGACGACTGTGGCATCATACGCGGCGATTACGGTTTGCGCGGCGTTATACGCGTCTTCGCTGATGGTGGTTTGCAGACTGAACCAGTTCATGAAATCGCGTAGATCGACGTAAGAATAGAGATCGGCGCGATCACCCAGCGAAGCGCCAAAGATCTGGCTGTTGTTGCGCGCCGTTCCCAACGCCGACAGTAGGGCGGCGGTGTCTGCACCCACGGTGGCCGAGAAGTCTTCCAGCGCGGCGAGCAGGTTCGGCAGCCCCGCGGTTTCGACCAGCGATAAACCGACTTTGGTACGCGCGCCTGCGCCAGCATAATAATCCATATAGGTGTCGACGAACACGCTGGCGACCTGAAAACTGTCCCAATCGGGATGGTCCTGCATGGCGGCGATACTGTCGAGGTAGTCCCAGCCGTTACTGGGAATCACTTCCTGCGAGAACAAAACATAGTCGGCGTGTGGTTCGAGCATCACGGCGACATCCGACACCGCCATGAGGCAGGCATCGAAGCCGACAATATCCAGCTTGCCTAGCCCCAATGTGGCGCGGGCGGTCGCCAGGGCCGCGTCGATTTCTGGTAGGTCGAGCATCGACTCCTGACCGTCGCCATCGTCGGGGCCGATGCCGCGCCAACCGCCGCCGTGACTGCCGATCACGAGCATATAGTGTTCGGCGGGGAAGTTCTGCACACTCCATTCAATAAAATCGACCAACGACTGCGGATCGCCCATGTCGACTTCGCCCAACTCTTGCACGGCCGTTTGTTCAAAGGTCGTCCCGAGGTTGTTGTTCACGTACAGCCTGTGGATGATCTCATCGGCGGTTTGCGCGGCGAGATCGGTCAGGGTCGCGGTGTCGCCTTGTCTTTGGGCGACAAGAAACTCGACGACCGCGGCGCGCTCCTCTTCAAGCGTGGCTTCTGGCAGCGGCGCGACGTGTTCGATGACGAACCTGCGCGTATCCGTCCAATCGCCAAACCGGGGATCAAAGCCCTCGGCGCGGTCAAGCTGGGCGACGATGTTAACGCCGTACCCGCTGCCTACACTCTGCATTTCGTAGTAATCATTGAACGCCGCGCCTTCAAGGTTATTGTCGACGGCGGTGTAATGCATAATCGTCCAGTTGGCAGGGGCAGTCTGCGCCTGAGCCAGGGTGAACCCGCTGAGCAGCAGAATCGCTAGAATCAGTAGTCT
This sequence comes from uncultured Chloroflexota bacterium, assembly GCA_937988705.1. Lineage (GTDB taxonomy): Bacteria > Chloroflexota > Anaerolineae > Aggregatilineales > Phototrophicaceae > Flexifilum. The sequence goes on from CALKIA010000296.1 coordinate 4,413, forward strand.
CTTCATACTAGTCTCCAAGAATGCAGGTGTGAAAACTTTTTGGTACTTTAATATATTAAAGTCTCTTCATTCGTTTGCGCATTGGACTTCAGGCGGGGATTAACTGCCCAATTTGGCGGCATTGCTCCGTGCCGACTTCAGGTCTAAACTACCCGAAATCGTTGGAGCAAAACCCCGTGCTCGATCCCGTCCTGTACTTTGGCGCTTTTCGCCTGCCCGTCTACAGCCTCACGCTGCTGATCGCGGTGGTGGTGGCGATCGCTGGTAGTTTATACCGCGCGCGTGACCGCGGCACGCAGGGGATCGATGCGGTGCTGGCGGCGCTGGTCGGCGGACTGATCGCGGCGCGGTTGGAGTATGTGGCGCTGACAGGCGCGTATTTTGCCGCGCACCCGGATGAGATTTTGCGACTCGACCTGGGCGGGCTCGGCTGGCATGGCGCGGTGATCGGCGCGTATGCCGGGCTGGCGATTATGACGCGCTGGCGCGGGCTGGATCGACGGGCAGTGCTGGCGGCATTCGCCGGGGCGCTGCCGCTGATCGCGCTGGCGGGCTGGATCGGCTGTGCGGCGGCGGGCTGCGGTTATGGGCGCGAAGTCGACACGCTGGCGAACTATCCCGATTGGCTGGTGTGGGAGGCACGCGACGTCTACGGTATCCGCGTGCCGCGGTATGCGACCGCCCGGTTTGGCATGGGGCTGGCGCTGATCGTGGCCCTGGTGGGCGCGGTCGCCCGGGGGACGCGGCGCTTCTGGGCGATGCTGGCCGTGCTCAGCGCGGGGATGTTCGCCATCGGCTTCGTGCGCGCGGATGCCTCACCGCTGGTCGCGGGACTGCGCGCCGATCAGATCATCGATGTTCTGTTCGTGCTCGCAGCCGTACAAAGAACCCTAACCACAGAGCGCACAGACTAGCATGAGGTAGATTTTTGGTTCGGTTATCGGACGTGATAAGAAGCGGCCTGATTCCTGAGTTTTCTCGTAGGGGCGTGGCGCGCCACGCCCCTACCCAACAGGTGGGAGACTTTTTAGAAAACTGACTGCTTGCCCTGCCAGCAATCCCAAAGCGTCCCGATAACCTATCGCTTACCTACGGCCGATCAACGTTCTGCTTTGGTTCGAATCCAGTACAGACCCGGTTTCTTATCGTCTTGTCTCAGATCAAAATTGGCTGGGTAGTCGGAAAAGAACTGCTGTAGTCCTTTGTATGTTCTATCGTGACGTCCTAAGCGTTTGAGGTTGATACCGTCAAAGGCCCTGTGCAGATGCTGACCCAAACGACTGAAGTTCACCCATGGTTCGTTCCGCTCGGAAATGAAATCGCGAGCTTCTTGTAGCACATTATCGGTATAGTCGTCATCATCATCTTCGATCCAGATGTCACCATTAGATAGTGCGCCAGCGAATAGGGCGTCATCATCCTCTACGTCTAAATTGTAGGGATTCACTATGTGAGCCATGCCTTGCCACCTTTCATTCAATTGTGAAGTAAATGGAAGTTGTTCTGCGAGGCACAAGCTTTTCGCGATGTACCCAAACGGATGGTTAGTTAACCGATCCGCTGTTAGTGGGTTTCACCAGAACACAATAATCGTATGGAAATTCTGTTGTGAAGTCAAGTGGTTTCACTAATAGCCAGTCCGCAAAGTCAGCGATGATCGGGTAAATCGGCCAGCAGCATGTTTGCGGCGACTTTGCCGGAGAGCGTGACCATGGGCACGCCGCCGCCGGGGTGGGTTGTGCCGCCCGCGAAGTACAGGCCGCGCACGTCGCGCGCGCGGTTGTGTGGCCGTCGCAACGCATTGAACTTATCGTTGGAGGATGTGCCGTAGAGCGCCCCCCGCCGCGCCCCGGTCAACCGTTCGATGTCGACGGGCGTAAGCCGTTTCTCCACGCGAATTTTCCCGCGCACATCAACCCCAGAGGCCGCCAGCCGCTCCAGCACATGATCGCGGTAGGCGGCGGCTTGCGTCGCCCAATCGAAGCGGTCGTCGATGGCGGGCGCGTTGACCAGCACGAACCAGTTCTCACAGCCGTCCGGCGCGTGATCAGGATCAGTTTTGGCGGTGATCGATACGTAAATTGTGGGATCATCCGGCGGGAGGCCGCGCGCGAAAATATCGTCGAATTCGCGGCGGTAATCGCTCGAAAAGAAGATGTTGTGGTGCGCTAAATCAGGGTGTTCACCCTCCACGCCGAGCAGCAGAATAAAGCCGGAGCAGGAGGGTTCGACGCTCGTCAACTGCTGCACACGGCGCGGCTTGACCGCTTCTCGTGGCAGCAATTTCTCGTAGACCGTTGCCACATCGACGTTGGCGATCACGGCGGAGGCGGCGATGTGCGATCCATCGGTCAGCGTGACGCCCGTGACCCCGCCGTTTTGCACATCAATCTTCCGCACCGCACAGCTGGTTCGGATCTCGACGCCGAGTTCTTCGGCGCGCCGCTGGAACGCCCGCGCAATCGCATAGATGCCACCCTGCGGATACCACACGCCGCCGGACAGTTCCACATCGGCGATGACGTTGAGCGTGGCGGGGGCAAGGTAGGGACTCGCGCCGACGTAAGTGGCGAAGCGACCGAGGAATTGACGCAGCTTGGGCGATTTCACGAATGACTGAATCGCGCCGTCCATGGTGCGCAGCGGATCGACGGCAGGGATATCGCGCAGGGGGGTGCGGGCGACCCGCCACAAGGTCGGCGGGTCGTTGTAGATGAAGACGCCGCCCGTGATGGCGTGGATGCGTTGGGCGTAGTCGAGGTATTTCAGATAGCCCGCCGCGTCGTCGGCGTCGGCAAACTGGCGCAGGGTGGCCGCCATCACTTCGCGGTTGGCGACGGCATCGAAGCGCGTGCCGTCCGGGTAAAAGTAGCGTGTGAGCGGATCGACGGGGACGAGCGTCAGGTAGTCGGCCAGATGCCCAGCGAACAATTCCTCAAAGACGTGACGCATGGTGATCACCGAGGGGCCGGTGTCCCAGCGGAAGCCATCCGCGCGGATTTCGCTCATTTTGCCGCCGACCGCCGCGTTTGCTTCGAGCACAAGCACACGCTGTCCGGCGGCTGCGAGGCGGATCGCCGCACTCAAGCCGCCGATCCCCGCACCGACCACGATAACAGGAACACTCATCATTAACCTTCTAAACTTCGTCGGGATGATATCTGTCTCTCGTCCCGACGAATCTACCGCGGGGATATGAGGCTAAGCTGAGTCCGGGGTGCGCAGAATCTTGGTCATGGCTTTGCCGCGCGCTAACTCATCGATCAATTTGTCGAGGTAGCGAATTTCCCGCATCGTTGGTTCTTCGATGTCTTCCACGCGGACACCACAGACGACGCCTTTGATTAAGCTCCGCGCAGGATTCATGTGCGGTGCGTCCGCGAAAAAAGTTTCAAAGTCAGTCTGGTTGGCGATCTGCGCGTCGAGTTGTTCCTGACTATAGCCCGTTAACCAGCACACAATTTCGTCGACTTCGGCGTGCGTGCGCTGCTTCTTTTCCGCCTTCGTGACGTAATGGGGATAAACACTAGCGAAACTCGTCGTATAGATCCGGTGTTTTGGCATGCTGCCTCCATCTCACTCGTTTGTCACTTGTACCGCGACGAATCCAGCCGGCTTACGGCGTTTCCGTTGCTTCCGGCAGCACAAAGCGCACCGTATCCAGAATGGCTTGCAGTTCGCCCTGCGCCGTGTCCATTGCGCCGATGGGGTCGGTGTAGACGTAGAACAGGAAATTGAGGTTGAACTGCTGCAAGCCCGCCAACCAACCACGCGTATCCGGCTGACCGGGGCAGCTCACGGCAGCGAACGATGTGCCGATCGCGGCCAAACCGCCAATCGAGTATTCGCGGCGTAAATCCGTGCCGATGTTGCAGCGTTCTTCAACCACCGCCAGCCGCAGCAAACGCGTGCCATCGAGATACAGATCGGGCGCGACCGCTGTGCCTTGCGCAAACGGATTGCCAGCGGGCATCAGGTTCGGGAATGCCCACAGCAGCACGATTGAGCCTGTGCCGCCGGTAATCGGGCCTTGATAGAGCGCAAAAGGAATGTTGCGCACGGCGTCGATATCGGTGAGCACGACGGTACTGTAGGCCCGTCCCCAGCCGTCCGGCAGATCGATTTCCAACGGCGGCGGCGCGCCCGCCTGAGAGAGCAGCGGCGCGAGCGTCGAGTCGATTACCGGATCGAGGGTCGGGGTGGGCTGCACGTCGGCGGTGCTGTTAGCCGAGGGAGTCGTCAGGAAGGTTTGATCGAACTGCTGCGCGGCCTGGGTGATGGTGAAGTTGAGGCTGTCCACGTCGGTGAGCGAGGGTGCGCCGTTCACAGTGACATACGGTGTCGTCGTGAAATCGGGTTCGTTGTCGGCGGCGCGCTGTGCATCATCCAAGCGCAGATCGGCGCGGTCACCGACCAGGCAGGTGTTCCACGTGTTCACATCAAGGCCAATGGTCGCTCCGCCCGTGAGCAGGCGATCACCCGCGAAGGGATCGGTGGGGAACTGCGTCTGCCAGTCGAACAGCAGATCGTGGAAGCTCCAGAAGGCATTCTGATCGCCTGCGCAGAGCGCCGCCCGCGCTGCGCCGCGTCCGCCGGAGAACGTGCCCTTGACCAGCGGCACGAAGATCAAGCGGGTTTCGCCGGTGCGCACGCGTTCCAGCAGGGCGGGAAAGCTCTCGCGGTAGAATACCCCAGAAGCGGGGTCATCAAACGCGCCGTAGATCACCACATCGACGGTTGCGCTCGGATAGCCGATTTGCGGGAAGCCCTGCACGGTCACGTCCTGCGAAAACGCCGTATAGCGATTGGCACCCGCGATCCCCGGTGTGGCGGAGGCGGGCGGAGAGACGACGGTCGCGGTGGGAGTCGGAGTAGTCGCGCCGCCGCACGCGGTCGTGAGCAACATGAGGAGCGCGCCGATCAGCGCGCCAAAACGATGCAAAGGCTGAATCATGGGGTCAGGCTTCCTGCGGACATCACACCCTACCTGTGAGGTGGGGAGATGTAGGGACGAGGCATGCCTCGTCCTGCCGTACATGAGAGATAGAGGACGAGATATGAGGGTGTTGAAAATGGTAAGCTTCCGACCCCACCCCCGGCCCCTCCCCGAATTCAGGGAGGGGAGCCAACAGAACTCGCCACTCCGAGCTTGTTTTCGTAAGGACGCGATAAATCGCGTCCGCTAAGCGCTGTCCATAACAGAAACCCGCTGGCTGCTGTTGCGACATCCGCATGTTTCATCCCAATCAGGAACGCCATAATGGCGAATTACAGTTTTTCTTCGTCCAAGCGGCCGTCTTTCATGTCGAAGATCAGTTCGCGCAGCTTATCCGGGTTCTGCAAGCTCGTGAACGAAATCTCCGCCGAGTCGGAACCGGCCGACTGAATGATGATGTCACCGTAGCCGAGAATCGAGCCGAGCAGCGACTTGTTCACGTTGATATCAGTCACACGTTCGAGACTCATGGCCGTTTCGTTGCCGGTCAGAAGATTGCCGCGCCGCTGCGTGAGCCGCCGCGTCGTCAGCGAAATCTGGTTCAAACGCCAGTTGGTCAGCACATAGATACCGAGGGTGACAATCGTCCGCCACCAGAATCCCCACGAACGCGGACTGCGGCGGAAAACGGCAACGGGTTTTTCGGGCGACTGCATCTTGGACTCCTTTGCAAGAAACGTTCACGGTTTACAGTTCACAGTGTACAGTGAAATTGTTTACGTAGTGAACCGTTAAGCGTTGATCGGGCAGCAAAAATCGGCAGCGGGATGCGCTGAATCACAGCGAACAACCCGCCAACGGTCTGCCTGAAACCGACTAAATTGATTCTTTCAGCAATTTCGAGAGCGAATCAGGATCGTACGGTTTGAGCAAGAACCGGTCGGCCCCCACCGCGAGCGCCTCGGCCTCTTTGTCCATGCCGGAGGCGATGATGATCAAGCTGTTGGCGAAGGCGGGCATGGTGCGCAGCTCGCTGACCAGTTCAACGCCTTCCATGTCGTGCAGATGAAAGTCGACGATGAAGGCATCGGGCTGAAATTGATTGGCCTGGCCGATCGCATCACCGCCGCGCGTGACGGTCTTGACCTCAAAGTCGTCCAGTTCAAGCAGCGTCTTCAGGAGATTGGACATCGTGCGATCATCATCGACGATGAGGATTTTCTTCCCCACGTTCACGCTCCCATTGAGAATAGGTGCGGCGCTGTCGCCAACGCCGCACCCAGCAAAATTGTATTCTCAGTGTACCGTTTTCTCAGCGGGTTGTCCAACGAGCGCGGCGCTCAACGCTTCGTCAATGCCTTCGACCAGCACGAATTTCAGGCGGTCGCGGACATCGGCGGGCAGATCGTCGAGGTCTTTCTCGTTCTTCTTGGGCAGGATGATGGTGTCTAGCCCGGCGCGGTCAGCGGCCAAGACTTTGTCTTTGACGCCACCGACGGGCAGCACCTTGCCGCGCAGCGTGATTTCGCCGGTCATGGCGATGTTACCGCGCACCGACTTCCCGGTGAGCAGCGAGGCCAGCGCGACGGTCATGGTCACACCTGCCGAGGGGCCGTCCTTGGGCGTCGCGCCTTCGGGCACGTGCAGGTGAATATCGTGCTTCTCGAAGAAGTCATCGGTCAGGTCGAACGTGGAGGCCTTCGAGCGGATGTAGCTCAGGGCGATGCGCGCGCTTTCCTGCATGACTTCGCCGAGCTGTCCGGTGTACTGGAAGCCCTTGCTGCCCTGCATATAGGCCGCTTCGACGTAGAGCACGTCGCCGCCGTAGGGCGTCCACGCCAGACCGGTGGCCACGCCGGGACGATCCGTGCGTTCTTCCGTTTCGGTGCGGTAGCCGTAGCGCGGCTTGCCGAGCAGTTCGGGGATTGTCGCAGCATCGATGATCACCTGCTCGGTTGCGCCTTCGGCAATCCGCGTGACGATCTTACGCATTGCGCGCCCGACCTCGCGTTCCAGCGTGCGCACCCCCGCTTCGCGCGTGTAATCGCGAATGATGGTTTGCAGCGCGTCCCGCGTGACCTGCACTTCTTCCGTGCGCAGACCGTTTTCGCGGATCTGACGCGGCGTCAGGTACTGCTGCGCAATGGCGATCTTCTCCTGTTCGGTATAGCCGCTCAGTTGAATGATCTCCATGCGGTCGCGCAGCGGGCCGGGGATCGGCTCCAGCTCGTTGGCTGTGGTGATGAAAATGCATTCGCTCAGGTCGTAGGCCACGTCAAGATAGTGATCGCGGAATTCGCTGTTCTGTTCTGGGTCGAGCACTTCGAGCAGGGCGCTGGCGGGATCACCACGAAAGTCGCGCCCGAGCTTGTCGACTTCGTCGAGCATGATGATCGGGTTATGGGACTCGGCGCGGCGAATCGTCTGGATGATGCGTCCGGGCATCGCGCCAATGTAGGTGCGCCGGAAGCCGCGAATTTCGGCTTCGTCGCGCACACCGCCGAGGCTCATGCGGATGAACTTACGCCCCATGGCCCGGGCGATGCTCGAACCGAGCGACGTTTTACCGACGCCGGGCGGGCCGACAAAGCACAGGATCGCGCCGGCGCGTTCGCGGCGGATGTGATCGGTTTCTTCGGACTGATGCGCGGTCATGCCGCGTTCCAGCCGCAGCTTGCGCACGGCGAGATATTCGAGGATGCGCTCTTTGATGTCCTTCAGCCCGTAGTGATCTTCGTCTAAGACGGTGCGGGCGTGCGGGATGTTGAGGTTGTCGTCGGTGCGCTTGTTCCACGGGATGCTCGTCAGCCAGTCGAGATAGGTGCGGATGACGCCGTATTCCGCCGCCGCCGTGGGCAGCTTGGACAGGCGATCCACTTCGCGCTCGGCTTCCTTGCGCGCTTCGTCGGGCATGCCCGCTTCGGCGATCTTCTGGCGGAACTCCTCAACTTCGACAGTTTGCTCGTCGCCTTCGCC
>CALKIA010000297.1 GCA_937988705.1 uncultured Chloroflexota bacterium
ACCCCTGCGCGATGAACAGGCGCAGCTTTTCGACATCGTCGGTGGCGCGGATCATTAACTGACCCGTCTGGTTCTGATCATGGTAACTGAACGAGAGGCGCTGAATTTTGGCGAAAATCTCGTTACGCAGGTCGAAAGCGATCCCCTGCGACAGACTTTCCGCCATGAAGGCCTGGACGAACGAGAACGCGCCGCGCATGATAGCGAACAGCACGACCAGAATAACCGCTCCGATCAACCACGATTCGGCGTTTGCCTGAATGTCGCGCAGTTGGTCGAGGGTGAAACCGGCGCGTTGCGCTGCGACATTCTGTAAGAGCGCCGGAACATTGTTGAAGATGGTGTTGGCAATCGTACCCTGTGTGATCGAATCGATCATGTTCTGAACGAGCTGTGGTACGGCGAGCTGTGCCAGCGTCGCTACGATCAGCGCGCCATAGGCGATAAATGTCGTCCGCCGCTGGCGTCCCAAATACCGGATCGCGCGGCCCAGACCGCCGCTGCTGCTACCTTTGGCGCGCTGGCGCCTACGTCCCCATGAAGCTGTTTGTGCTGCCAATCTCAATTCCTCCGTAACACGTACTCAGCGAGGTGAATCTAGGTGGTGGGATCAGTCGACGATGGGGTGGACTGATCACAGGAGTAAGCATTAATCCGCGTAGTGACTTCACGCAGCATTTCCTCGCCGCCCGGTAACTGCTGGACGACTTCGTGCAGCAGCTCGACCAGCGTCTGCGCTTTGTCTGCACCCAAAACATTCATGCACCTATATAACATGTCATTTTCGTGCGAAAGTGCGACGTTGTTCAAAATTGCTTTGCCGGTTTCGGTGGTGGAGAGCGGCGCGCGGCGGCGATCGTTGGGGTCCTTGCCCCGCGTGACATAGCCTTTCCGCTCCAGTGCATCGACGACCGGCACGAGCGTTGACGGGTCGAGGATGAATTTTTTGCTTAACTCACTCAATGTGAAAGATTGGTCACTCAGCGCCCGCAGGATGCCATACTGCAACGCACTAATGCCAAGCTCGGCGTGCGTGATGCGATCTTCAAGATCGCGCATTGACAAGCGAGCCACCATCGACATAAGGATACGAATCTCGATGGTCGTGCCAAAGAGGGTAGTATTCGGCATTTTTAGTTTGTTATCCAATCATTTGTTTACAAACTATAGGTGAATAGGGTACCAGCCGTCAAGTTGGAATTTCATAAATATCCTTGGAGATTGCAGCCAAAACAAACGACAAGTAAACTAGATGCGTGATACTTTGATAGGGACGCAAATGTCGAACAAGCTGCTGATTGAACGATTGTTGAACGATCTGCGGGGGGATGATGAGGACAAGCAGCGTCAGGCTATCTATCGGCTGCTTGAACTGGCTGACCCGATGACGATTCCGGCGCTCCTTGAGGCGCTGCGGGACAAACGTGAGGAAATCCGTTCAGTGGCAGCGGAGGCGCTCGGCGTGATTGGCGAAAACGATGCGCTGCACGGATTGGAAGAAGCGCTGTTGAACGACGAGAGCGACGAGGTGCGCGCAGCGGCGGCCAAGGCGATCGGTACAATCGGCGATGTGACGTCGGTGCCTGCGCTGCTGCAAGCGCTGAGAACGCCGAATACCGATGTCTGGCACAGTGCCGCTGAGTCCCTGTGGCTCATGAACGAAGACGTAATGCCGCACGTGATTAGCGCGCTGACCAGCCGCGATCATGAGACACGCCGCGTGGCACTGCAGGCCGTCTTGTGGCTGACGGCGGAATATGACGATGACGAAGTCTCCGACCGGGATGATTATGAATGGCGCGATGCATGGGGCTGGTGGAATTAACATCTTTTCGGTATGCTAATTTCGAAGACCAGTACCATATTTATTGTCACTCAGGAGATCAGACAAATGCCGGCACGTACCGCAACTGCAATTTGGAACGGAAATCTGCAACAGGGCAATGGCACCCTCAAGACGGGTAGTGGCGCTGTTCAGGGCGCATACTCGTTCCCATCGCGTTTTGAAGATGGTCAGGGCACAAATCCGGAAGAACTGCTCGGTGCCGCGCACGCGGGCTGCTTCTCGATGGCGCTGGCGGCGAGTCTCGCGCGGCAGGGGTTTACGGTGAACAATATTCAGACGACCGCCCATGTGCATCTCGAAAAAGGTGAAGCAGGCTTCGCGATCAGCCGTATCGATCTGGTGACGCGCGGTAGTGTCGAAGGCATCGACGACGCCAAGTTTAAAGAAGCAGCTGAAGCCACCAAAACCGGCTGCATCGTGTCGCGCGCCTTGTCGGCTGTGCCGATGACCATCGACGCGGCGCTCGCTTAGACGCGAGCTGTCGTTTATCAGATCTGTAAACGCCGGAGTCTCTCCGGCGTTTTTGTTGCCCGCGTGTATTTGACAGCCTTTGCCTAATCATGCTATCCTCTACGCTGTGAACACACGGAAACAGTGTGGCGTACTCCTGCCCGGATGCAGAGTACTCAATGGGGGAAGCCGGTGAAAGTCCGGCGCTGTCGCGCAACGGTAACGGCTGTTTCAGCCGAAGCCCGATTACCCGCCCTGCTGCTCCTCGTGATCCACCTTCGCTGATAAGGGGGAACGAGATGTTAATCGACTCTATTCCTCCCGCCACTGGCGGGATTTTTGTTGCCCCTTGGAACGAAGGCCTTTTATCCATTTTCAGGGGGATTTCCATAATGAAAGTGTTTGCAACACTCTGTTTGTTCGTCGGACTGCTCCTGGGCAGTGTGGCGTTCGCGCAAGACGCCGTCAACGTGACCGAAGGCTGCGTCAGCAGCTATGATGCGGACGTTGATTATTTCCCCGCAAAGTCTGAGGTTGAATACGCCGCAGGCTTCTCCATCGACTACTTCAATAATTACAAGGTGATCAGCGTGACGCGTCCGTGGGTGGGCGCGGATACCCCGTTTACGTATGCGCTGGTGCAGTGCGGCACGCCCGCGCCCGCAGTCGGGACATTTGATGCCGTAATCGAAGTGCCCATCAACCGGATTGTGAGTATGTCTACGACCTATCTGCCCAGTCTCGTGGAACTCGGCGTGCTGGAGACGCTGGTCGGCGTTGATGAGTTCGACTTCGTGTACAGCGAAGACGTGCGCGCACGGATTGATGCGGGCGATCTCGTGGAAGTTGGCGGCGGGTCGCTGGTGAACGTGGAGCAGGTACTGGATCTTGAGCCCGATCTGGTGATGACCTACGGCTTGGGCAGTCCTGATTATGATGCACATCCGCTGTTGATCGATGCGGGCATTACGGTCGCCCTGAACGGCGACTTCAATGAGACGTCACCGCTGGGGCGCGCGGAGTGGATCAAGTTTGTGGCGGCCTTCTACAACCGTGAAGCGGACGCGAACACGTTCATGGAGCGTGTCGCAAGTGAATATACCAACTTGATGGATCTCGCAGCCAGCATCGATGCGCGTCCGTCAGTGCTCGTCAACGCGATGTTTGGCGATACATGGTACGTGTCCGGTGGGCAAAGCTATAGCGCGCAGTTGATCGCGGATGCGGGCGGCGCTTATGTCTGGGCGGACGATATGTCGTCGGGTGGGCTGCCCCTGTCGTTCGAAGCCGTACTCGACGTGGCGCAGTCCGCAGACGTGTGGCTCAATCCGAATTTCTGGTTCACATTGGCGGATGGCTTGGCGGAAGATGAACGTTACGCCGATTTTGCCGCCTTCGCGAATGGTCAGGTGTTCAACAACGTCGCGCGCGTAACGCCGCTTGGTGGTAATGACGCGACCGAATTGGGTGCGCTGCGCCCCGACGTGCTGCTGGCCGATCTGATCGCCATTCTGCACCCGGATCTGCTGCCCGAACACGACCTGTTCTTCTATCAACAGTTGCAGTGACGAAGGATGAAGCGATGAGTGAGATCACGCTGGTGCGCGTTCAGGCGGCGGAACAAATGATCTGGTCACGGCGGCGAATGGCCTTAACCGCTTTGATGGTGGGCTTGATAGCGGCTTTCGCCGCCAGCCTCGCCCTTGGTTCGGTCAGCATTCCGCTGGGCGATATTCTCACCATCCTGCGCGGTGGGGAAGGCGCGCGCGCCTCGTGGACGACGATCGTCATGGATTTCCGCCTGCCGAAAGCGCTGACGGCGGCACTGGCAGGCGCGGCGCTGTCGGTGAGTGGCCTGCTGATGCAGACGCTGTTCCGCAACCCGCTGGCTGACCCCTATGTGCTCGGCATCAGTTCGGGCGCGAGCCTCGGCGTGGCGCTAGTCGTGCTAGTGACGGCGTCGGCGGGCGTAAGTTTGTTTTCCGGCTTGACGCTGATCGGGGATGCGGGGCTGATCGTCGCGGCGAGCGGTGGTGCGGCGCTGGTAATGGCCGTGGTCGCGCTGATTGCGCGACGCGTCCGCCAAACGATGACACTGCTCATCATCGGCTTGATGATTGGCTACATGACCGGGTCGCTTGTGAGCATCCTGATGCACTTCAGCATTCCGGATCGCATTCAGGCCTATGTGAATTGGACTTTTGGCACGTTCGGCAGCGTGACATGGACGCAGATGCCGCTGTTCGCCGTCGCGATTCTACTCGGTTTGCTCACCGCGGCACTGGTTGCGAAACCGCTCAACGCCTTCCTACTCGGCGAGGCCTATGCCCGCAGCATGGGCGTCGATGTGCGCCGCGCACGGATCGCGATTCTGGCGGCGGCAGCGATTCTGGCGGGTGCAGTCACGGCCTTTTGTGGGCCGATCGGCTTCCTGGGCGTGGCGGTACCACATCTCTGCCGGATTTTGCTCGGCACGTCCGATCACCGGTATTTGCTGCCCGCCACTGCTGTGCTGGGCGCCGGACTGGCGCTGATCGCGGATGTGATTGCGCAGGTACCGGGGGCGCAGGTTGTACTACCCCTGAACGCCATCACCGCGTTGATTGGCGCGCCTATCGTCTTGTGGGTGATCCTCTCGCGGCGCAATCTGCGCGAAACGTTCAGCGCATGAGTTTGCCGGTTGTCCTTAAAGCCGAGGCGTTGAGCATCGGCTACTCGAAGAAAGTGATCGCACCGCGGCTTGATCTCACGCTGGCGGCGGGCGAACTGGTGTGTCTGCTCGGGCAGAACGGTGCGGGCAAATCGACGCTGATCCGCACATTGGCCGGGATGCAATCGCCGCTCAACGGCCGCGTGCTGCTGATGGGGGATGATGTGCGGCGACTGGATGCACGCACGCTGGCGCAGCGGTTGAGCATCGTCCTGACCGAGCGTGTCGATGTCGGGGCGCTCACCGTGTACGACCTCGTGGCGTTGGGCCGCTATCCGTACACTGATTGGACGAGCCGTCTCCAGCCCGACGATCAGGCGGCAGTCGTGCGCGCGCTGGAGGCCGTCGGCGCGTTGGATCTCGCCTATCGTCCGGTGGGTGAATTGAGCGACGGCGAACGCCAGAAGGCGATGATCGCGCGCGCGCTGGCGCAAGAACCCGCGCTCATCATCCTGGATGAGCCGACCGCCTTCCTCGACCTGCCGCGCCGGGCGGAGATTATGTTCCTGCTGCGGGATCTGGCGCGGGCGAGTGGGCGAGCGATTCTGCTGTCGACACATGATCTCGATCTGGCTCTGCGCACGGCAGATCGCGTGTGGTTGCTGGCGCAGGGAACGCTCTCGGATGGCGCGCCCGAAGATCTCGTGTTGAGCGGAGCGTTCGCGTCGGCGTTTCAGAATGAAGGCGTGGTTTTCAATACCAGTGAAGGCGCGTTTCACGTCGAACGGCCGCAGCGCACGCCAATCAGGCTGGTGGGCGAGGGCTTGCAGCGGGTCTGGACTGCGCGCGCGCTGGAACGGGCGGGCTATGCGGTGGTCGATACCAGCCCGGATTGGGTCGAAGTTGGCGCAGGCGTGGACGGCGTCCGCTATCGGTCGCTGCACGGCGGAAGTGTGCGCGATTACGACACGATCTACGCGCTGATTGCTGGCTTGCGCGGGTAACGTTAGGCCAAGGCGGGCGCCTGGCCCCGACAAACTTACCGGGACGAGTTTGAACTCGTCCCGGTTGATTCGCGGGCGCTTAGCGCATTTCGCGCCGCAGCACGTCCGCGAAGATATTTTCGTAAGTGGCAGTCCCGACGCGTTCACCTAACCATTCTTCGGTGGTGGCGTCGCTGGCTGCCGGGTAGGTGGCGCGCACGGTCACGACGAAGTGGCCGCGCTGCCAGTAGGTGAATGCATCGATCGATTCGACTTCGCATACCGTGCGGGTTTGCGAGAAGATCGGGTTGGGCAGGCTTTCGGCGGGCGTTTCGGTGAAGCCTGCTTCGGCCGCGATGCGCTCAACCGTTCCGGATGCGATAGCCGCGCTGGCGTCTTCCGGCGTGGCAAAGCGATCCAGCGAATAGCCGAGAGCCCAGAACTGGATATTGGTCGCGCAGGCAGCGTTCGTGATGCGATTCGATACGCGATATTCGAAGTTGTTGGCGCTGAGCAGGTCGGCGTATTCTGCGCGCAGTGCTTCCGGCGCGAGCTGTGCAACCTGTTCAAGTGTGAACACACCTGTCGATTCTTCATCAACGGGCAGCGACGGCGGCAGGATGCCGCGCAGTTCGTCGAGGACCGCCACGACTTCGTCCTGCGTCGCTGGTTCGGGTGCGACATAGGTCGTTTCCACCGTCGCGGGATCGGTGATGATCACCACGGTGTCGAGCGACGTGCCGGGCGTCGTGGCTGACGCGGGATCGCGCAGGGCAATCCCGGCGACATTTTCCTGACCTTCCAGCACTTCGCCGAAAATCGTGTAACCGAAATCGAGGCTGGGGTAGGCGACCGTCGTAATGAAGAACTGCGAGCCGTTGGTGTCGGGGCCAGCATTCGCCATCGCCAGCCAGCCGGGACGATCAAACGTCAGGTAGCCGGTGTTCTCATTCTGAAACTGGTAGCCGGGGCCACCTGTGCCTGTCGCCGTCGGGTCGCCACCCTGCGCCATGAAGTCCTGAATGACGCGGTGGAAGGTCGTGTTGTTGTAGTAGCCCTGCTGCGAGAGGAAGACGAAGCTGTTCACGGTCACGGGGGACTCGTTTTCCAGCAGGTCGATGTAAATGGCACCCGCGCCCGTGCAGAATACCGCGCGGTAATCGACGCCCGCTTCTAACACCTGTTCGGCTTGCGCGAACTCGCGCGTGGTGGGGGCTTCGGCGGGAGTCGCGGCATCGCAAATCGCCGTCGGGGTTTGAGCGTCCTGCGCGGACAGTGCGCCGACGATCAACGCGCCGACGAACACCGCCAGCAGCGCCATACGGATCATACTCTTCATGGGGGTAACTCTCCTGAGCTTAAGTAGGCGCGCCATTGTATCCTAGCCCGCGCTGGCAAGTCGAATCACGGTGGTGCTGTACGGCGCGATCTCGGTTAAGGGCTGGTAGGCGTCGAAACCGCCCGCCGCGGTCAGCGTGAGCGGTGTAACCGCACCATGACCGAAGATCACTTCGGGTGTGCCGAGCGTGAAACTGCCTGCGGCGAGTACCAACCCGTACTCGGTGATCGGCGCGTCGTCCATGTTGATGAGCACGAGCAGCGTTTCGTCGGCGTGCTGGCGGATGAAGGCGTAGAGTTTGCGTGAACCGGATTCAACGGCCACATACTCACCCTGGCGCAGCGCGATGTGCTCATTGCGCAGGTGAATCAGGCTGCGGTAGTGGCTGAGAAGCGAATCAGGGTTGTCGGTCTGCGTAGCAACGTTGGCGGTCGTAAAATTCGACTGCATCGGCTCCCACGGACGGCGGGCTTCGGTGAAACCAACGGTTGTCGCGACCAGTTCCCACTGCATGGGCGTGCGGATGCGTTCATCGGGCTTCTCGCCAATCATGCCGATCTCTTCGCCGTAGTAAATGAACGGGACGCCGCGATTGGTCAGCAGCAGACTTGCCGCGACCTTTGCCTTGTCAACATCCGAACGCAGTTGGCTCATGACGCGATTCTGGTCATGGTTGGTCAAAAAGGTGGCATATTGGCCATTCGGGTAGAGCTCGTTCACATTGGCCGCACGGGACTGCATAATGCTGCTCGTGCCCGACGAGGCGGCACTCATCATGGCGGTGGCGAGGTCGAACTCGAAGGCGAGGTCGAGGCTGCCCGCCGCGGTGTAGCGCGCGACCGTGTCGCTGTCCGTCCACACTTCGCCCACCATGAGCGAATTGGGGTTGATCGAGTCCATATAGTCGTTGAATGCGGCGTTCCAGGCGAGCGTCGAGTCGGTGTCCGCCAGCGAGCGGCCTTCCTCGATGACATAGCGCAGCGCGTCCATACGGAAGCCGTCAGCGCCCATGTCTTCCAGCCAGAAACGCGCATTGTCGTACATGGTCTGGGTCACTTCGGGATTTGTGTAGTTGAGGTCGGGCATGCCGCTCCAGAAGACGCCATAGAAGTAGCGTCCGTTGCGTTCGTGCCACACACCTTGCCCCCACGGGCCAGCATAGCCCGGGTCAGTATCCGACCACGTGTACCAGTCCGCATAGTCTTCATCACCGCGGGCCGACGCCCGAAACCACGAGATTTGATCGGACGTGTGGTTGGCGACAAAGTCGACGATCACGGCGATGCCGCGCTCATGGGCGGCGGTCATCAGCTCGCGAAAGTCCTCGTTCGTCCCGTAATCCTGCTCAACGGTCTGATAGTCGGTTACGTCGTACCCGTGGTAACTCGGCGACTGCATGATTGGCATGAGCCAGATGCCCGTCACGCCGAGGTCAGTGGTCGTCGTCGGGTCGCCATCGTTCAAATAATCGAGCTTCTGAATGACGCCTTGCAGGTCGCCGATGCCGTCAGCGTCGCTGTCGTAGAAGCTGCGCACGAAGACCTCGTAGAAGACGCGATCATTCCACCACGGCGTCGCGGTTGGGTCGTCCTGCGCGGCGACCGGCACGATGGACAGTATCAGCAGCAGTCCGATCAAGAACCATTTCTTCATCGCATCAACCTCTTTTGCTCACTAAAACACGCGGAGTCTACCATAGAGCATCAGGATCGGGGATTATCCTGAGAATCCGCTTAGGGAGTTGAGGAAATAGCCGTGAGCCGCCCCATAATGAATATGAAATGCTGGATTACGGGGACTATTGAATGAGTGATTACGATGTGATCGTCGTCGGCGGACGTCCGGCGGGGTCAACGCTGGCAGCACGCCTCGGTCAAGCTGGTTTGCGCGTGCTGCTGCTGGAGCGGGCGCCCATGCCGAGTCTGCCCAGCGCGTCCAGCCCGATCATCTACGCTTCGACCATGCGCCTGTTGGACGAAATTGGCGCGGATGAAGCTGCCTACGCGCGGAATACGCCGAAGATTCGCCGGATGCTCAACGCGACGCCGGGCATGCAGACGGAAATGCGTATCCCCATGCTCGATGGTCGCGATTACGCCTATGCAATTGATCGCGCACGCTTTGACCAAGCGTTGTGGGAAACGGCCCTGCGGACAGTCGAGGGTCGGGACGGTGTCGCGGTGACGGATGTGTTGTGGGACGGCCAACGCGTGGCCGGGGTGATAACTGCTGCTGGACAAACGATCACGGCGGATGTGGTGGTCGGCGCGGATGGGCGCTTCAGCTTGATCGCGCGCAAGGTCGGCGCGGCGGAGTACGATGTCCACGAGAATTATCCGACTTCCATCTATTATGCTTACTGGCGTGGCGCGAAAGCCTTCACCGAACCGACCGCGCTGGCGTTTGGGCAGGAGTTGGGCATCGGCTATCTAGTCATGGACAGCGCTGATGACACGGTGGTGATCGCGGTCGAAGGGCAGAGCGAACTGCTCAATCCGGAGCCGGGCCGGGCAAACGAGTTCTACGAGGGTCTGATCCGCAAGTATCCATTACTGGCAGAGGTTGTCGCCGATGCCGAACGGGTTACCGATGTGCGGGGGATGCGACGAATTGGCAACCTCTACCGCCAAGCGGGAGGTAGCGGGTGGGCACTCGTCGGCGACGCCTTCCACCAGAAAGATCCGATCGACGGACAGGGAATCTACGATGCGGTTTTCACGGCGAAGATGCTGGCGCATGCCATTCTCGATTGGCAGCGTGGTGGTCAGCTGTGGGGGGAAGCGCTGGCGGCTTATGATGCGGCAGTCCGTCAACATACTTATCCGATGTATGGATCCACGCTGGAACGCGTGCGGAATAGCTTGTATGAACCTACTCCCGCTTGGGCGACCACGCCGATGCGCTGGTTGCTGCAAGACCCATTGACGATGGAGCGCTTTGGTATGATGCTCACCCGGCAGATCGACGCAAACCGCGTCATGACGCCGTCATTGATGATCGGCGCGCTGCTGCGCGGGCCGCTGCGTGATTTGAGCCGCTTTTTAGACAAAGAAAGCAAACGCTAATGATGACGACGATTCATCAAGGACAACCTGTACTGGGTACTGGTAAGCCGTTGGACGCCGCGAAGGCGGTGCTGATCATGCTTCATGGGCGTGGTGCGCAGGCCGAAGATATCCTCTCGTTGGCGGCAGATCTGGATCAACCTGATTTCGCGTATATTGCGCCACAGGCGGCGGGCAGCACCTGGTATCCCTACCGCTTTCTTGAACCGCGCGCGAAAAACGAGCCGTATCTGACGTCGGCGCTTGAGACGATCAGCGGGTTGGTTGAACATGTGCAAGCACATGGCTTTAACAGTGAACAGATCTTCCTGCTCGGCTTTTCGCAGGGCGCGTGCCTGGCGGTCGAATGGGCAGCGCGCAACGCGCGGCGCTACGGTGGTGTGCTGGTCTTGAGCGGTGGGTTGATCGGCGACGTGCTGACGCCGATTCCCGGATCCTTGGAAAATACCCCGGTGTTCTTTGGGTGCAGCGATGTCGATTTTCACATTCCGAAGGAGCGAGTCACCGAATCGGCAGACCTGCTGCGACAGATGGGCGCGAATGTGACGGTGCGGTTCTATCCCGGCATGGGGCATTTGGTGAACCAAGACGAGATCGCGGCTGTCCGCGAAATTATGCGGACAGTTGCGGGTAAGAATTTGGAATAGATAGCCGTCTAAGTATCGTAGCGACAGGAACAAATCATGACGATTCTCGGACTGCATCACATCACGTTGGCGGCCGCTAACGCACAGCGGACGGTCGATTTCTACACGCGTGTGCTCGGATTGCGCCTCGTCAAGAAAACGGTCAACTTTGACGACCCCGGCAGTTATCACCTGTACTTCGGCGATGCAACGGGGAAACCCGGTACGGCCATCACCTTCTTTGAGTGGCCGCACGCGCCGCGCGGAAGCTATGGTATCGGCGGAACCCATCATTTCGCACTGACCGTCAACGGCCACGATGGCCTGCTCAAGTGGAAGCGCCGCCTCTCGGACTTGGGGGTGCCGGTCACTGGTCCGTTGGATCGGGCATATTTCAAGTCGATCTATTTCCGTGATCCGGACGGTGCAGTTCTCGAAATTGCGACGCGCGGCCCCGGTTGGACGATTGATGAAGCGCCCGATGCGCTCGGTACGGAGTACCGCGAACCGCCGGAAGCTCTGCGAATTGCGAACCGTGATCATGTTGCGATCAATGCGCTGACGTGGGATGAACCCGTGCCAGTAATCACGCCGGACATGGCCCTCAACGCCGGAATGCATCACATTTCGGCGATCAGTTCGAATGTGGAGCGCACCAATGATTTCTATTCGGGCGTGTTGGGGATGCGCTTGCTCAAGCGAACAAGCAATTTCGACAACCCGACGTCGGCGCACTGGTACTGGGGCGTCGGGGAGGGGCAGCCCGGAACACTGATTACGTATTTTGAGCAAGATGCCCAGTCTGGCAAGCGGGCGCAGATGGGCACGGGGCAAACGCATCACTTCGCGCTCGCGGTCGAAAACGCCGAAGTCCAGCTCGAATGGCGGGCCAAGCTGATCAAGGCAGGGTATGGCGTGTCACCCGTGCGCGATCGGACGTACTTCAAGAGCATCTACACTCAAGATCCGGATGGGCACATTGTCGAACTCGCGACGCTCGATCCTGGTTTTGCGGTCGATGAGCCGGTGGCTGAACTGGGCACGCACCTGATGCTGCCGCCGTGGTTGGAGCAAAGCCGGTCTGTGATTGAAGGCGCCTTGACGCCGATCAGCACCGACCCCACAAAAGTGGGGTAATGTTAATAATCTCAAGGATGCAGGTTCATAAATGCGAACGAGTGTGCTATACTATAAGGGAGAAATGAAAGGTATAGCAGCCTCATGCGGGAGGTTGAGAACATGCACCCAAGAGAGATCAAGAAACTGCAGGCGCGCAGCCGAAACCTACGGGTCAAGCAGATTGCGCCGCACACCCTCGTCGTGACCAGCCGGACAAATCCGTACGCGCATCACATTGTGTCCATCGAGACGGATGAGACGGGAACGATTCATGCCCGGTGCACATGTCCTTGGGCGCAAAACGGGGGCTACGGCTGTTCGCATGTGCTGGCTGCGCTGAGTTATTTGGCAGGACGCCAGAAACGGTCGTTAAGCTTCTGGCTGGAGCTCTCGGACGCGCAGCGCCAGCGGCATCGTATTCTGCGGCTGAGGGGGACGACGAGCGACGGCGCGATCTACATCACGTCGCGCCCGCTCAAGGACGCCGTGTAAATTCAAACAAAAAAGGACGCTCACGAGCGTCCTTTTTTGTTTGGTTTCACAGAAGGCTTAGGCGTCTGCCATGAGTTTTTCGCGGGCTTTCTGGTCACGCATGCGCAGTTCGTTTTTGAGGATGCGTTTGCGTAAACGCAAGCTGTCCGGCGTGACTTCGAGCAGTTCGTCTTCCGCCATGAACTCGATGAAGTCATCCAGCGTCATCATGCGCACCGAGCGCAGGCGAATATCATCGGCGTAGTTCTTGGTGCGGACGGCGGTCAGGTGTTTGGACTTGCACACATTGATCGCGAGGTCTTCGGGGCGAATGTGCTCACCCACGACCATGCCTTCGTAGACTTCTGTACCGGGGTCGATGATGAATGTGCCGCGCTGCTGGAGATCGGCCATCGCATAGGTCGTTGACGGTCCGGCCTCAAACGCGACCAGACTGCCGAACTGACGACCAGGAATAGCTCCAGCGACCGGTTCGTAGCCATGGAAGATGCTGTGAATAGTGCCCATGCCGCTGGTCGCGGTGAGTAGTTTGGCGCGGAAACCGAGCAGCCCGCGCGTCGGCACGAGATATTTGAGGAAGGTCGTCCCGTTTTCCGAGCTGATGTCGATCATCTGCCCACGGCGCGTGCCGAGCATTTCGACCACCACGCCGGTGAGATCATCCGCCACATCGACATGCACTTCTTCGACCGGTTCGAGCATTTCGCCGGTTTCGGGGTCACGGCGGTAAATCACTTCCGGCTTGCTGACTTCAAACTCATAGCCTTCGCGGCGCATGGTTTCGATCAGAATGCCAAGATGCAGTTCACCGCGCCCGCTCACGATGAAGCGTTCGGGCGACTCGCCATCACCGACGCGGAGTGCCAGATTGCTGCGCGTTTCGTTCATCAGGCGTTCACGCAATTTGCGCGACGTACCCCAACCGGTTTTGCCTTCGCGTCCGGCGACCGGTGAAGTATTGACGCCGAACGTCATACGCACGGTCGGTTCTTCGACGAGGATCGGGGGCAGGGCGACCGCATTCGCGGGGTCGGCGATGGTGTCGCTAATGCCCAGTTCACCGATGCCGCCGATGGCGATAATGTCGCCAGCACGGACTTCGGTCGCTTCGACCTTCGACAGGTTGAAGAATGTGAACAGGTAATCAATGTGCGCGTTGACGCGTTCCCCAGTCGGGGTGATGCGGACAACCGACATGCCCTTCTTGATCACGCCCGAATCGATGCGCCCAATGCCGATTTGCCCTTTGTAGTTATCATATTCGATATTGGTGATGAGCAAGCGGGCCGGAGCTTCCGCATCAATTTGCGGCGGCGGCACTTCGTTGATGATGGTTTCGAACAGCGGCTTAAGATCATCGTCTAGATTATCCGCATCGAGTCCGGCACGGCCATCCATACCAATAGCATAAACCACCGGGAAACTGGCTTGTTCGTCGCTGGCCCCTAATTCGATGAAGAGATCAAACGTTTCGTTGAGCGCAACTTCAGGGTTCGCGTGCGGCCGATCGACTTTGTTAATCACGACGATGATTCGCAACCCGGCAGCCAGCGCTTTACGGAGGACAAACCGCGTCTGCGGCATGGGGCCTTCAACGGCATCCACAAGGAGCAGCGCGCCATCAACCATATTGAGAACACGCTCAACCTCGCCACCGAAGTCGGCGTGACCGGGAGTATCCACGATATTGACCTTAACATCGCCCCAGATGACGGCGGTGTTTTTGGCGAGAATGGTAATGCCGCGTTCGCGTTCCAACGCATTCGAATCGAGAATACGTTCGCCAGCGGTCTCGGCGTTGCGGAAGACTTTGGTCTGCTTGAGCATTCCGTCTACCAGCGTAGTCTTGCCATGATCAACATGAGCGATGATCGCAATGTTGCGAATATCGGCGCGAGTCTGTGTCACAGTTTCCCTTTAGGCTAAATCATTGGAATAACACCTAATTTTAGCAGGGAAATGTTAAGGGATATAGGGGGATTTGCCCAACAATTGAAGATTGTGCCGGGATGCAAACGCTTGCATCCCGGCGAAAATAAACTAGCGGACGCCGAGCAGCACTTCAACCGTCAGTTGATCGAGGCGTTCGTAGCCCAAACCCTTGGCCGCGATGCCGTCACGGTCGAATTCCGTGCTCTTGAGACGCTGGGCTTTCTCGGGTGAGAATCCACCGTTCAGGAAATCGAACGAGCCGTCGTTGGTGTTGACCTCTTCGAGGATCGCCTTGATTTCGGGGTCGGCGTTCCAGCGAGCCGCGCGTTCCTTGAAAATCAGGTAGGTGCGCATGCAGCCACGGGCAAATTCCCGCACGCCGTCGTAGTCTTCGGTGCGGTAGGCGTGCGCGTCAAAGTGGCGACTGCCGCTGTAGCCCGCGTCTTCGAGGAACTTGACGAGGAAGAAGTTCTGCTTGAGCATGACCGAGCCGAAGCGGAAGTCCTGATCGAAGCGCCCGAAAAGCTGATCATTCAGGTCGATGTGGAACAGCTTGCCCGCATCCCACGCCTGAGCTACTGCGTGCATGAAGTTCAACCCGGACATGTGCTCGTGCGCGACTTCCGGGTTCACGCCGACCATTTCCGGATGATCGAGCGTGGAAATGAAGCCCAGCATCGCACCCGTGGTCGGGAAGTAGATGTCGCTGCGCGGTTCGTTGGGCTTGGCTTCCAGCGCGACGCGCAGGTTGTAGCCTTGCGCTTGGATGTACTCGCAGACAAAGTTGACACCTTCGCGCATCCGCTTGACCGAGTCCGCGGCGTTCTTGCTGGCGTCCGTCTCCGTGCCTTCGCGTCCACCCCACATGACATAGACTGAGGCGCCCATATCGTAGCCGATGTCAATGCATTGCAGGGTCTTCTGCAAGGCAAAGGCGCGCACCTTCGGATTGTTCGAGGTGAACGCACCATCGCGGAAGATCGGGTGCGAGAACAGATTGGCGGTCGCCATGGGCATCTTGACGCCCGTGTCGGCCAGCGCTTTTTTGAAGTCGCGGATGATCTGGTCACGTTCGGCAGCAGGCGTGCCGATCGGGATTAGGTCGTCGTCATGGTAATTGACGCCGTATGCGCCGACTTCCGCCAGCAGGTGCACGATCTCGACAGGGGAGATCGGGTTGCGGACGGCGGGACCGAATGGATCGCGGCCGACATTCCCGACGGTCCATAAGCCGAACGTGAATTTGTCTTCCGGACGAGGTTGAAAATCCGACATAACACCAGCTTCCTTTCAGCAAAAACCTATGTAGGCTCTACTATATCCGATGCTGTTCTTTCTGGCGACGCGCGCGGGGTAACAATTGTCAGCAAAACGCCGCCAATGATCAGAATACTGCCAAGCTGAAGGTTTGGCGTCAAGGCCTGCCCGCGTACGAGCACGCTCAGCAGCCCGCCCACCAACGGCTGCGCGAAGAAAAACAATGATGCAATCGATGCCTCGACCAATGCAAAGGCGCGATTCCACAACCACATGGCCAGCGCCATCGCGATCACGCTCAGGTACAGCACACCCAGCAGGATCGGCCCATCCACCGCGCCGATCGGGCGCACGCTCAGTTCCTGGGCGGCGGCGGGGATGGTGAGGATAAGGCCACCGAGCATCGCGTACAACGATACGACCAAGGTATCGTATTGACCGCTGACGCGCCGCACGAGCACCGAATACAAGCCCCACGTCAGCGCGGCAAAGGCGAGCGCGATATCCCCGACAAACGTATCAGAGCTAAAGTTGACATTCGCCGGATCTATGATGACGATGACGCCAATCGTTGCCAGAATCACCGCCGCGATCCGCTGCACCGTGAGCTTTTCACGCAAAATGAGCGCCGCAAACAGCAGAATGAAGGCGGGGGCGGCGCTGGTGATGAGCGCACCGTTAAAGGCGGTCGATTTGTCGGTGCCGACGAACTGCGCGCCTACACTGATCCCGAACCCGATGAAGCCCACACCGAGCAGCGCCAGCGCACCGCGCCGGTTTGGATAGACGAGCTTTGAACTGAAACGAGCGATACCACCGAGCAGCAGCAGCGCGATCACGAGCCGGATGGT
Organism: uncultured Chloroflexota bacterium; assembly: GCA_937988705.1. Lineage (GTDB taxonomy): Bacteria > Chloroflexota > Anaerolineae > Aggregatilineales > Phototrophicaceae > Flexifilum. The sequence goes on from CALKIA010000297.1 coordinate 16,611, forward strand.
CAGCAGCGTGAATGGCGGAATCGTTTCGAGAACGATGTCGGATACAACGTAGAGTCCTCCCCACGTTGCGGCGGCGGTGAGGCCGTAGAACGCACCTTTGAGCATTGTCAATCCTATTTTTAGATTATAAATCGCTCAAATTTTATTAAATGAGGTTGATTGCTTGTAACTTTTCTCAGCGTTAGTATACTAGCCTTAGCTGGAAATTTTAATGTCCTACAATACAATTTGATGGAGTGGCACATGAAGACTTCGCGCAAGTTGATGGTATTTCTCTTGGTGGTGGCGGTTGGCCTCCTCTTGAGCGCGACGGTGGTCAGCGCACAGGATGGCACGGTTATCCGTATTGCGTCGCAGACCCCGCTGTCTGGGCCGCAGTCGATCCTCGGCACCGGCATTCGTAACGGCGCCGAACTGGCGATCGCACAACTGGCTGGCCCCCTGACGGAAATGGGTTACACGGTTGAGTTCGTACCCTTTGATGATCAGGCGACCCCGGATGTCGGTGTGTCGAACGCGCAAAACATTGTGAACGATGCAGCGATCCTCGCTGTGATCGGTCACCTGAACAGCGGTGTCGCGCTGCCGTCGTCGGAAGTCTACAATGACAACGACCTTGTGATGGTTTCCCCCGCCAACACCAACGTCAACATCACGGATCGTGGCTATGCGACGGTCAACCGCATTTGCGGTCGTGACGATGCGCAGGGCGCCGCGGGTGCGCAATTCGCTGCCAGCATTGACGGTGTCTCCTCCGTCTATATCATCCACGACACCACTGCTTACGGCCTCGGTGTGGCAGAATTCTTCCAAGCGGAAGCTGAAGCTCAGGGTTTGGTCATCCTCGGTTTCGAAGGCACGGAAGAAGCCTCGAACTTCGAAGGCATCATCCAGCCGATTCTCGCGTTGGCTCCGGATCTGATCTACTTCGGTGGTCTGTATCCGCAGTCGGGCATCTTCATCAATCAGGCGCGCACGGCTGGTTACAGCGGTCTGTTCATGGGCCCCGACGGCTTCGACTCGTCGGAATTCTCGGAACTGTCCGGTGATGCTGGCGTTGGCACCTACTACACCACGGTTGCCGCTCCGGTGACCATTTACCCCGATGCAGCAGATTTCGCGGCGTCCTACGAAGAACAGTACGGCGAAGCCCCCCAGCCGTTCGCGGCGCAGTCCTATGATTCGACGGGCATCGTCCTGCAGGCGATCGCTGGTTTGATCGAAGCCAATGGTGCGCTGCCCAGCCGTGCCGAATTGGCTGCGGCTGTTCGTGCGACCGAAGGTTACGTCGGCATCACCGGCACCTACAGCTTTGATGACAATGGCGACCCCGAAATTGGTCAGTATTACATCCTGAGCGTTGGTTCGGCTGACCCGGCGGACTGGAATAGCAACGAACTGCTGTCCTCGCAGAACATTCCTTCGCCGCTGACTGTGGTGGAACCTGAAGCCACTCCCAGCATGTAAACCATCAATCTGCACTTTAGGCGGTAGCGCAAACGCGCTGCCGCCTTTTTTCTAATTGCCTGTTGGAGTTGTCGTATGAGTTCAGAGACCTTGACCCCGCCGCAAGCAAACAGCGTGGCTGCCCTCGATTCACCGTGGAGACGCGTGCGCGATAGCTTTCCCGTCCGGTTTATTTTGTTCCCCATTGGGCAGATGCTGGCTTTTATCATTGGCGCCGCAAGCATATTAACGCTCCTCGCGGTCATTCTCGCACTGCTCGTCCCTGAACCCCGTCCGAATATCATCCTGATGGATCAAATCGGTAAGCAGCTGCCCGGTATGATCATCAGCGGAATCAGCATCGGGTTCGTCTACTCGATGGTGGCGCTCGGTTATACATTAGTCTACGGCGTGCTCAAATTTATCAATTTTGCGCACAGCGAAATTTTCATGGTTGGCTCGGTCATCGGTTTTGAGGTGATGCGCCGCATTGAAGATGCCGGGTTTATCACCACGTGGCATCCCGTGATGCTCGTCATCACGGTTGTTGGGTCAGGTATGATGGTGAGCGGCTTGCTCGCGGTGTTCATCGAACGGGTAGCGTATCGACCGCTGCGGAATGCGCCGCGCCTAGTACCACTCATCACCGCGATTGGCATCAGCTTCTTTCTGGTTGACTTTGTGCGGGCGATTGAAGCCATCACGCGCAACGACTTTAATCTGACTTATCCGACGGGGGATCTCCCGTATTTGCGGACGCCCATTCCCGTGCAGTTCGGTGACAATACGGTCAACATCCGGATTACCTCCATCATCATTGTGGTGGCGGCGGTTATCATGCTGGTCGTCCTCAATTATTTTGTGAACGGAACCAAGCTCGGACGTGGCATTCGGGCGGTCTCGCAGGATCGCACCACGGCCGGATTGATGGGAATCAACGTCAACTTGATGGTGTCCATCACCTTCTT
>CALKIA010000298.1 GCA_937988705.1 uncultured Chloroflexota bacterium
GGCGACCTTGTGGGAGAGTAGGTCACTGCCAACCCACCCTTTCTCGTTTTTCTATCCCCAAGTCAGACCCCAAGCGGACGCACCAGCGTCCGTTTTTGATTCCCCGGCCGCCTACCAACTATCATTTTCGACCGTACCACGTTACACTTCATGTTATAGAGGATATGGAGCTGATCGATGTTTGAAGATTTGCGCATAGTATATGTGACGAACAGCGATTTTGACGCCCGCATCGTCGCTGGACGGCTTGAATCCGAAGGTATCGCTGTGCTGGTACAGCAGGAGCCCGCTGGTAGTGCACTCGGCATCACGGTCGGGATATTGGGCGAGGTCAAAGTCGCGGTGCGGACGGAAGATTACGAACGCGCGTTAGCTATTCTTGATGATATCCCGGATGAGACCCTGCTGCCTGATGGACAAGAGGACGACGACCCTGAGGAATAACACGCTGACGGCTGTCCCGGGTTTTTCCGTTGGGCACATGACCGATCTCGACGCGGTGACGGGCTGCACAGTCGTGATTTGCCCGCCGAATACGGTCGGCGGAGTGGATGTCCGCGGTGGCGCACCGGGTACACGCGAAGTTGAACTGCTGCGCCCTATGTATCAGGTGAATCAGGTGACGGCGGTGATGCTGGCGGGCGGCAGTGCTTTTGGCTTAGCCGCCGCTGATGGCGCAATGCGTTATCTGGAGGAACACGGGCTCGGTTACTCGACGCAGATGGGCTTCACTGTGCCGATTGTTCCGGCGGCGATTGTGTTCGATCTGGCAATCGGACGCGGTACTGTGCGCCCAGACAGCGCGATGGGCTATGCAGCCTGCAGCGCGGCGACCACGGCTTCGGTTGAGCAAGGGAGTGTGGGTGTAGGTACGGGGTGCCGGGTGTGCGCCATGCTGGGTAATGAGTTTGCGACCAAAGGCGGTATCGGATCGGCGGCAGTCGACCTCGGTAACGGCTTGATTGTGGCGGCACTGGTCGCGGTGAACGCCGTCGGCGAAGTTGTCGATGAGCAGGGCGGTATCCTTGCGGGCTTACGGACTGAGGCGGGCGGCTATCAGCCGATGCTGGAAGTCTTCCGGCAGTTACCCCCACCTCCGGTGACTTCCGCCACGGTGATCGGCGTGGTGGCGACGAATGCGCGCTTGAACAAGGAAGCCACCAACAAGGTTGCGCAGATGGCGCATGACGGACTGGCACGCGCGGTGCGTCCCGCGCATACCATGTATGATGGCGATACGTTCTTTGCGCTGGCGTCGGGTGAAATCCCCGCCGATGTCAATGTGATCGGCGCCTATGGCGCAGAAGTCGTCGCGCAGGCTATCCGCAATGGCATCCGCGCGGCGCAATCTCTCGGCGGGGTGCGCAGTTGTTGTAATTCAGGTTAAAAGTGTTAAATAAAGTTTCCTGCAAGTTTAATTCAGAGTTAGTACAGACTTGATATTCTTAATCCTGTATCCAGTCTGGAGGTCTCAATGTCTAAAGTACTCATCGTAGAAGACGAAGAAACGCTGGCGCGCAACCTGGCCGATAAACTGCGCGGCGAAGGCTTCGCCGTAACGACCGCCGGCGATGGTGAAGAGGGTCTGGAGAAATTGCGGGGTGAACATCCCGACCTGATTATTCTCGACATCATGCTGCCGAAATTGGATGGATTGAGCCTGTGCCGTTTGATCCGCCGTGATGCGGGGATGGCACATATCCCGATCATTATTCTCACCGCGCGCGGCACGGAAGTTGATAAGATCGTTGGCCTTGAAAGTGGCGCGGATGATTACATCGTCAAACCCTTCGGGTTGGGCGAATTTTTGGCGCGTGTGCGCGCGGTGATGCGCCGCGCTCCCGGTCGTCCGGCCATGCAGGATGAACTGGTTTCGAACGATTTGCGCTTGAGCCTGACCGGTCGTCGCTTGTTCAAAAACGAAACGGAAGCCAAGCTGAGCAACAAGGAATTTGATCTGTTAGTCGAACTGATGCGGAATCGCGGAGTTGTACTGTCGCGCGATCTGCTGCTCACGAAGGTGTGGGGCTACGACTACTATGTCGACAAGCGGACGGTTGATGTCCATATCCGCTGGCTGCGCGAGAAGATTGAGGACGATCCGTCAGCGCCGAAGCGTATCGTGACGGTCCGCGGCGTCGGCTACCGTTTTGAGGGGTAAGGCATGACCAATTCTCAGGATTTGCAGCGTCTGCGCCAAACGGTTACGCAGCATGAGATCGAACTCGAAATACTGCAGAAGACGATCGCTGACCAGGAAGCTGCGCTCACGCGCTTGAAGCACGAAGTCAGTGAACGTGAGCGTATTTTGAACACCGTGCAGCAAACACTGGGGCAGCAGGAGATACTCGCGCTCGAAGAAGAGGCGGTTGCTGACGACGAGCCGGTCAAAGAATACAAGATCGCGCTGGCATTGACGCTGGCCAACCTTACCTATGATGCACTGATCGTTGTGGATGAGGCGTGTAAAGTGATCGCCATCAACGACAGTGCCGAAACCTTGTTTGGCGTTAAGCGACCCATCGGCGAGTCGCTGGCAAATGTGACGCATCTGCCTGAATTAGAGATGATGGTCACTGATGCACTTTCCAACCAAGAGGAAACATTCGAGGAACAAACTTCCTACGAACGGCGACCTTATCGCGTCCGCTGCCGGGTGGTTCGCCGTGACGAGCATATGTTTATCGGCTTGGCGCTGCAAGATGTGAGCGATCTCGTTCGCCTGAATCGGGCGCGGCGCGACATGATAGGGAATATTTCGCACGAACTTCGCAACCCGATTGCGAATATTCGCCTTATCATCGACGGGTTGTTTCACGAGCAGGATAAACCGAAACGCAAACAAAGCACCACTGCGTTGAAGGCAATTGCCCGCGAAACAGATGCGCTGATGTGGCTGATGCAGGAAATGCTTGACCTGTCGATGATCGAGTCGGGACAAGCGATTTTGCGCATGGTCGATACATCGATCCGCGACATGGTTGACGAAGCAATTGACCGCTTGGTTGAACAAGCCAACAGTAAAGATCTGAAGCTGGTTTCAGAAATCCCCAACAACTTGAAGGCGTTAGCAGACCATGATCTCGTGCGCCGCGTCATTCTCAACCTGATACACAATGCGATCAAGTGGTCGCCGCCGGGTGAGATGATTATTACGCGGGCGGAAGCAAACGGCGTGGGTGAAGTCATCATCAGCGTGCTGGATAATGGTCCCGGTGTGCCGGAAGACCATCGCGAGCGCATCTTCGAGCGCTTCTATCAAGTTGATCCGGCGCGTTCGGGACGCGAGGGAACGGGCTTGGGCTTGGCAATCTGCAAGCACATCATCGAGGCGCACGGTGGGCGCGTCTGGGTGGAGAATAACGATCAGGGTAAGAATGGTCATGGCGGCTATTTCCGCTTCACCCTGCCCGGCAGTGAGTCGCTTGACTAGCAGAAAACACTGCCGAATACGGGCAAATTTAGGCTTGTTCTGCACCGAAATTTACACTCAATGCTTTCAACCGGCGTAAATCGTGCTATACTGGATGTAATAGCATAAGCCTTCGGGGCAGGGTGAAATTCCCGATCGGCGGTACAGCCCGCTACCCGTGATACGTCACGGTGGATCTGGTGAAAGTCCAGAGCCGACAGTTACAGTCTGGATGGAAGAAGGCGCTTAGAGCGCGCGGAACTTCGGTTTGGCGCTCGTTTGACTTTGGTGTACCCAAAGCCCGTTCAGTGTGTACGTGGACTGAACGCTTTTGGCATACCTAGCTCCTCTATGCCCCGAAGTTTGAGCAATGACGGGGTAATGTTTATGCAAGCCAATGGCTTCTACGACAACTTACGCGTTCTTCAGCGACGAATTCCGAATGGTCGTGCGCTCACACCGGTGATCGGTGTGCTGGCGCTGTTCGTATTCTGGCAGGTCGTCACCCTGCTGGAGTTATACCCGGCCTTTATCATTCCGCCACCGCTGGCGGTTTTCGAGAAATTTGTCGAGGTGGTGCAGGATGGACGGTTGTGGTTGCACACCAGCACCACCGTCAGCCAGATGCTCGTCGGCTTAGGCATCGGCGTGTCGTTTGGCGTGGTGCTCGGTTATTGCATGGCGAAATGGCGTATTCTCGAAGATGTGTTGTCGCCGATTGTACTGGCTTTCCAGTCGACGCCCGTGGTGGCCTATGCGCCGCTGCTGGTGATCTGGTTCGGCAGCGGCTCGACCAGCAAGATCGTCACCAGCGCCTTGATTGTGTTTTTTCCCATGCTTATGAATACCATTGTCGCCCTGCGTAATGTCCCCGTCCACCAGCGTGAACTGATCCGCTCATTCGGAGCGAATGGCTTCGAAACCTTCTTCAAGCTGGAAATTCCCGCGTCGCTGCCTGTACTACTCAGCGGCCTCAAGGTGAGCGCGACGCTGGCCGTCATCGGTGCAGTAGTCGGCGAATTTATCATGGCACAGGCGGGACTCGGCTTTTGGATTAAGCTGGCGCGCGATCAATACGACACACCGCTCGTATGGGTCGGTATCCTGACGTTGGCGTTCATCGCTCGGGTGATGTATGGTCTCGTGGCGCTGCTCGAACGGCGGTTGCTGGTGCCATCTGCACAGATCACCCCTACGCCTTATGGTGACGGGGAGGCGCGTCCACCGCGGCGGACGTAATCACATCAATCACCTAGCGTGAGTTCGGCCTCAGGTCGCTTTTGACCCAACGCCGTCTTGTATTTCACAGATGCACAGGAGCTGTAGCGTTATGAAGTTCGCCCGTCTCATTTTGTTTTGCGCCTTGGCCGCGTTGGTGGTGGTCGGCGGTGCTGCGGCGCAGGATCAGCAAGACCTCACCTTTTTCCTGACGTTTGTCCCAAATATCCAATTTGCCCCGCTCTATGTGGCCATCGATAACGGCTACTTTGCCGAGGTTGGCATCAATGTGACGATTGAGCACGGCGACGAGCCGCTCGGCGTCGATTTGATCGCGTCCGGTCAGCGCCAGTTCGGCATGATCAGCGGCGAGCAGGTGATTTCGGCGCGGGCGCAGGCGCGTCCGGTGGTGTTCGTCTACGAATGGTTTCAGGCCTATCCGGTCGGCATTGCTGTCCCCGTGGATAGTGGCATCACGACCGTAGACGGGCTGCGCGGGCATGTCGTCGGCATTCCCGGTCGCTTTGGCGCCTCCTACAGCGGCTTGACGGCGCTGCTCTCAGCGAACGGCCTGACCGAAACTGATCTTCAGCTGGAAGAGATTGGCTTTAACGCGCCCGAAGCCATCTGCACGGGACGCGTTGAGGCGGCGGTGGTCTACAGTAACAACGAGCCGCTGCAAATTCGCAATCGTGCCGCGGCCGGTGACTGTGGTTCGGTAACTGATGTCGTCGTCATCCCCGTGTCCGATGCCGCCGATATGGTGTCGAACGGCATTGTCACGAATGCGGATACGATTGCCAATGATCCCGATCTCGTTTCGTCAGTGGTTGGCGCTTTCGATCAGGGGCTGCGCGATACGATCAACAATCCTGCCGCCGCCTACCTCATCAGCACCACGTATGTGGAGAATCTGCCGATGAGCGACGCGCTGATCACTTATCTGATCACCGCGGCTGACGATCAAAATGCGTGGTTGAACGACAACCCCGACGCCACTCGCGCCGACGTCGCTGCCCGCCGGGCGGATCTACGCGCCGGGTTAGGCGAGCAGTTCACCGCGGACGAGCTGGTACAGTTCGACGTACTGCTGGCTTCCATTGAGTTTTGGGACGCGGATCAATTGGGCATGTCGACGCTCGACTCGTGGCAGGTAACGCAGGACATTTTGAGCAGCATGGGTTTCCTGCCCGACGCCATCGACCTTGAAGCGGCCTTCACCAACGACTTCGTGCCGGTTCCAACCGAGTAACACCCTTCACCCTGCGCCTCGTGTCTATGCTCAGGCGCATACATTCCACAGGTGATGGACGGACGCGCTTAGGCGCGTCCGTTTTTTTGATCCAGGCGCAAAGGCGCACCCATTTCTCTGCTCGATCACAGCCCTGTGCGTGTTCTCTCTGCGGCGCAATGTGTTACACTCTCCGACGTTTGGCTTCACAAATAGGATGAGAATGAGCATGGCAGCATTTGATGTGGCAGCCGTCCGCGCCCGTTTCCCCGCGCTGAATCGCGTGGTCGAGGGCGGCGAACACCCCATTTATTTTGATAACCCCGCCGGAACGCAGGTGCCGGAACAGGTGATCGACGCGGTGAGCGGTTATTTCCGCGAGATGAATGCTAATTCGGGCGGTGCATTCCCCACCAGTGAACGCAGCGATGCGATGGTGCTGGCGACGCGTCAGAAATTGGCCGCTTTCCTGAATGCGGCGCGCCCTGAAGAAGTGGTCATCGGCGCGAATATGACGACGCTCAACTTTGCGCTCTCCCGCGCGATTGCCAAGACACTCCAGGCGGGTGATGAAATCGTGCTGACGCGCATGGATCACGATGCCAACGTGTCGCCGTGGCTGCGCATTGCGGAAGATTACGGGCTGGTGGTGCGTTGGGTGGATATTATCGAGCCGGAATGCACGCTCGACCTCAATACGCTGGAAGAAGCCTTAACGGAGCGGACGAAAGTCGTGGCGACCGTCCACGCTTCGAACGCGGTGGGCACGATCAATCCCGTGAAGGAGATCGCGGCAATGGCGCATGCGGCGGGTGCGTTGTACGTGGTCGATGCCGTGCAAAGCGCGCCACATATCTCGCTGGATGTGCAGGCGATCGGCTGTGATTTTCTGCTGTGTTCGTCGTATAAGTTCTTCGGGCCGCATGCGGGCATTCTCTACGGACGTTACGACCTGTTGTCGTCGCTGCCCGCCTACAAGGTGCGCCCATCGAAGGACAAAGCACCCTATCGCTGGGAGACGGGCACGCCCGCTTTCGAATTGATCGCCGGGATCGGCGCGTGTATCGACTATCTCGCGTCGTTGGGTGGCGGCAGCGGCACCGACCGCGCGGCGTTGGTCGCCGGGATGACGGTGCTCGGCGATTACGAGCGCGAACTGGCCGCGCACCTGATCAGCGTGCTGCAAGCGACACCGGGCGTGCACATCGCCGGAATCACCGATCTAACGCGCTTACACGAGCGTGTGCCGACCGTCGTGTTCACGCATGACCGCTACACGCCGACTGAAATCGCGATTCAGCTCGCCCAGCACAATATCTACGTGTGGGATGGCAATTACTACGCCGTCGAAATTATGCGGCGGCTCAAGCACGAAGAACACGGCATGGTGCGCGTCGGTTTGGCGCACTACAACACCCACGAAGAGATTGATCGCTTCGCGGCGGTGTTGAAGGCTCTATGAAAGTCCGTGATATTATCAAGATGCTAGAAAATGACGGTTGGGTTCTAAACCGTACCAAAGGTAGCCATCGCCAATACAAGCATGCATCTAAACCGGGCGTGGTAACGGTTGCCGGACATCCTGCTCAGGATGTCCCCAAAGGGACAGCGAATAACATTCTGAAACAGGCCGGTTTAAAAAATAAGCCGGACGTAGAAGAGGAGTAATTCATGCGCTACGCAATCATCATTGAGCACGACCCGCAGACGGGAAGCTATGGAGCATATGCGCCTGATCTACCGGGGTGCGGCGCAGCGGCGGAGTCGCTTGATGAGATCAAAGTCTTGATTCAGGAAGCAATCCACTTTCATCTCGAAGGACTTGTTGAAAGCGGATTGCCAGTTCCTGAACCAAGCACTATTGTGGAATACGTCGACGCAATCGCTTAGCATTATTCCTTTGACACGACGGCGGCGAGCTGCGCGCTGACCAGCTCCAGCAGCATCACGTCCTGTTTGGTGATCGAACCGGGTTCGTCACGGCAGGCGACGATCACGCCGTAACGGGTAGTGCCGCCCACAGGCGTCACTGCCCCCGCGCCGAGCCGCCCGCGCTTGACCAACGGGTGATTAATCTCGTCGGTCGGGCTGATCACGACGCTTTCCCCGGTGAGCGCTACATGGCCCATAATGTCGTCAGCGGTCGCTTGTTTGGGCGCGACGGCCTGAATCGGCGCGGGGCCTTCCTGAGCCTTGAGCATGAGCTTGAGGGGGTCCGTGTCTTCCACCCGATAGTACGCCACATAGTCATAACCAATGTCAAAACACGCGCTGACGGCGGCCTGATGCTTGCCCAATTCGCCCACCGCTTTGCGCATTTTCTTGGCGAATTCGCGCACTGGGGGCAGGGCATCGGCGCGCAGTGTGTCCAACCGCCGATCTGACATCAGGCGGTTGATGCGGCGGATCAGATCGTCGCTGACGAACGGCGTAGTCGAAATTTCGTCGGCGTTGCCGGGAATCGCGAAATCGGCTTCTTCGTCCACCAGCACGATCAGAAGGCGCGGAAATTCGTGCCGCAGCTCATTGATGAATTCGAACGAGCGATCCAGCCCATTATCCAGCACGAGCACGTCGACCGGATTTTCGTGATTATTGATCTCGTCCAGGGCTTCCACCGTTTCATTGACGAGTGTAATGTTGAACGGATCGTAGGCTGAGAGATTCTTGTAGTAGCGGTTGGCAAATTCCCGGCGGACCGCGACGAGAACGGCGATTCTGCTCATCGAGTTTCCTTTGCTATCGTGGCCAGCACCGAGAGCAGATGGCGCAAACCGAGCGCCACCGGGCTGACCTCGACAAACTCATCGGTGCGATGCGCATTGCCGCCGCGCGTGATCCCAACTGTGATCGCGGGGCAGCCTTCAGACAGGGGCACGTTTGCGTCGGTGCTGCCGATTTCCAGCGACGCGCGCACACCTTGTTCGGCGAGGCTGTTCAGCGCCGCCTGTACGAACGGATGCGAAACTGGAATCGCGCCCGCCGGGCGATCCCCGACGACTTCGACCGTGAAGGTAAGGTCATCGGCTTCCAGCGCCTTGATCTGCGCACGTACCTCGTTTTCGAGGCGCGCCAGCGTCGCGCGATCCTCCGAACGCAGATCGAGCCACAGACTGGCATGGGGCGCAATGGCATTGATGGTCGTGCCCCCTTCGATCATGCCAATATTGTAGGTGGTGCGTGGATTAGTCGGCGGTTGCAGCGCTGTGATGCGCGCGCCCAACTGGACGAGCGCATGGGTCGCGCTGGGCCGCCCGAAGTGCAGCCAACTGTGCCCACCCGCCACGGTCACGCTGATCTTGAGGCGCCGGACAGCAATTGCCGCGTAATACACGTGACCGAAGGCTAGACCTTCGATGTTGATCACGCCACGAATACGTCCTTGCAGGCGGTCATAGGCCGCGCGCATTCCACCGAGGTTGCCGAGGCCTTCTTCCCGGGTGGTGGCGACGAACCAGATATCGGTGGGAAAGGTGGTTTTGTCGTCGCGCACGGCTTTAATCGCGCCCAACATCCCGGCGACGCCCATGCTGTTATCGCCCAGACCCGGCCCGAAGATGAGATCGCCTTCGCGGCGCAGGCTCAGGTTGGTTTGGGCGGCGAAGACCGTATCGGTATGGGCCGTCATCATGATTCCCGGTTGGTCGGAGGATGTGCCCGGCAGGCAGCCGTACACGTTAAACTTGTCATCCAGATCGACGGCCGTCAAGCCGAGCGCTGTGAACTGTTCAGCGACGTAGGCAGCGCGCGCTTGTTCCTCGAAGGTGGGCGCGGCGATCTGCTGAATTGTGATCGCTTGATCTACTGTCCACTGTGCAAGTTGCCTGAAATCGCTGGTTTGCATCCACGTCTTTCCTGTCTTTTCTTAATTCCGAATTGCCGTTAGCTTACCTCAAGTTGGCCAAGTTGTGCAGTAAACGCTTTGCCCGCGCCCCAGTCCTGCACTATAATGGACGACTCAACAGCGTGTTTGGAGGGATTATGGCAACTATTTTGCTGGTGGAGAAGACGGGCGCACAGCGAACTTCATTCGCAGAAGCGTTACAGCGACGCTACGCCGTGATGACCGTTTCCAGCGGCAAACAGGCGCTCATGCTCGTGAAAGAGAAAGGCTGTCACATCGTCGTGCTGGATGCCATCTCGATGCGCACTCCCGGCGACCGCATCGCCCGCCAGCTCAAAGAGGGCATCGGCGCGATTCCCCTCATTCATTTGCATCCGGAAAGCAAAGCCATCAGCCCCGCTGATGCGCTGCTCTATCAACCTTTCACATCGCGCAAGCTCGTCAACACCATCGAACGCCTGCTGACCACGAAACGCGGTGGCGATGATGTGATCACAGTTGGCCCCTTTACCATCAACATGGAACGACGCCTCCTGATCGCCAACGGGCAGGAGACGACCCTCACGCCCAAGCTGACGCTGCTGGTCGAGATGTTCTTCGCGCATCCCGGCGAAACCCTCAATCGCAAGCGTCTGATGGAGCAGGTGTGGCACACCGACTACCTCGGCGATACGCGCACGCTCGATGTCCATATTCGCTGGATTCGCCGCATGATCGAAGCGAACCCGGGCGATCCGCAGTACCTCAAAACTGTGCGCGGTGTAGGCTATCGCTTGGACTTGCCGGGGTGGAGTACGCTGCCGGTCGCCGTTGAAGCTGTCGCAGCGACATTACAAAACGCCTGAAAACTTCACAAACAAAAAATCGGCTTCAAGAGCCGATCTTTCGTCATTTGGGATAAACGAGCGCGCCGTGTTACTTGGTAAGGCGCTGTTTCATCGCATTGAGCTGCTTCATGAGGCGGCTCTTCCGGCGGGCGGCATTGTTCGGGTGCAGAACGCCACGGCTCGCAGCCATATCCAGGTCACGAATGGCCTTGCGGGTCGCGTCGATCGCCGTATTCAAATCCGTACCATGCTGGGCGATGCGGGCCTTCTTGACGAAGGTGCGGGCGCGGTTGCGGAACGTCTGATTGTATTCG
>CALKIA010000299.1 GCA_937988705.1 uncultured Chloroflexota bacterium
CGCGGGATCGGTCGTGTGCCCACGCCCAGCGCGACCGCACGGCTGCCCCAGAACGGTTGATCCAACCCGAACGGTACAAGAATCGACGGCACACCCGCGCGGAAGCCGGCGGCGGTCGTCCCTGCGCCGCCGTGATGCACAACTGCCGCCATCCGCGGAAACAACCAACTGTGCGGCAGCGCCGTAATCAGGTAAACGCTGGCGGGCAAATCGGCCGGTTGCAGCCCGCCCCATCCCGACGCCAGCACGCCGCGCTGACCGGAACGCCGCAGCGCTTCCAGCGCGATTTGTCCGGCTTCTTCAGGTTTCCGGCTGCCCATACTCCCAAAGCCAATATACACCGGCGGATCGCCCGCATTGAGGAAATCCACGAGATCGGTGGGCGGTTGCCACCCCGCCGGCTCGTCGAGGAACCAGTAGCCCGTCAACGTGTAGCGTTCCGACCAATCCCGTGGGCGCGGCAGCACGTGCGCGCTGTACCCGTAAAGCACGGGTGTCTGGGAGCGGTCGAGCGCCCGGAATGGCCCCCAGAACGGCGGCTTACCCAGACCGATTTCACGGCGAACAGCACCATCCCCGGCCTTAGACATCTGCCAGAACATCTGGTGCAGCACACGAAATGACAGCGGATTCAGCACCATCCCCAGTGGCAGTTGGGTGACGATCGGCGCGGGAAACTCCGTCGTCGGCGTGAAGGGGAAGACATACGCCTGAATAACCGGAACCTTACCCTGTTCCGCGAGGGTAAACACGCCGCCCGTCCCCGCCACCCCAGTGACAATCACATCGCTGCCATCGAGCAGCGGCGGCAGACGATGCGCCATGTCGGCGGCAGCGCCCTTCATTTCTGACTGCATCCCCCGCAAAATCTTGAGGAAGTTGCCGCCTTCAATCCGCTTGCGCCACTCGTCACTCTGCAAGCGTTCTTCCGCGCTGAAACCGAGCGAACCGAATTCGAGCCCGGCTTCGGCGGCCAACGTGGCGAAATTGTCGCTGGAAACTAGGCGGACAGTGTAGCCCGCCCTCTGCAAACCCTGCGCGAGTGCCAGGTAGGGCTGAACGTCTCCGCGCGACCCGGACGCAACGACGGTAATTGTTGTCATGTTTTATGCTGCTCCAACTCTGTCTCTAGGGGGTCGGTCAAGGGTAATCAGGTCGTCTTTGGCTGAAGGCCATGCAGGAGCAAGTCCGTGAGCACATCAGGCAGCTTCTCCCAGTGCTCGATCAACAGGCTGTCGTCCAGCGTGTATTCGACGGTCAGGCCGAGGATCATCCCGGAGATCGCCCGCACGATCAACTGAGCATGAAGCGCATCGATGCCCTGCCGCGCCGCGTAATTCAGGAAGTACACCTCCGCGCCCTGCAGCACGGGCTGCATCACCTGTTCGTGATACAGCGCCCGCAGGTCTTCGTTGACCAGCATTTCCGAAATCACAATCCGGAATAGGGCGAAGTTATCCTGCTTCAAGGCCATCAGCGGATGGTAGAGAAACGTCCGCACAAACGTTGGTAAATCCAGTGTGACGGGATTCGGTAGTTCAACGTCTTGCATGACCGACAGGCGCATCCGCTCGAAGATACCCATGAGCAGCGCGGGTTTGCTGTCAAAATAGTTGTAGATCGTCCCGTCGGCGATCCCGGCCCGCTTGGCGATAGCGCGAATCGTCGTCGGGTGAAAACCTTTCTCGGCGAAGACCGCCGCCGCCGCGTCCAGAATCTGGTTCTTGCGGGCGGCGATCAACTGCTGCTGAATGGGGTCGATCATACGCTCCTGCTCCGAACTGCGCTGCTTGCGCCAGTATTGAATGAGTATTCACCAAAATGAACGCACATTCATTTACATGCTACGCATAATGGATCACTTTGTCAAGTCAGCATTTTTCGGCTGTGGCGCGTATTGGAACGAGATTCGGTAAACTTGAACCTACTCTGACCGTTACCTGCTTAAGGACGCTGACGCTATGGCTGAGATCACCGCTTTACACGCTCTGGAAATTCTGGACAGCCGGGGACGACCCACCCTGCACTGCACCTGTACGCTCGTCAGTAGCGCAGTCGGTGAAGGGTCTGTCCCTTCAGGCGCTTCGACCGGACGTGCGGAAGCCCACGAGCTGCGTGACCACGATCCCCGGCGTTATCGGGGGTTGGGATGTTTGCAGGCGGTGTCTAACGTCAACGTGCCGATCTGGAACGCGCTGCAAGGTCGAACCTTCACCGATCAAGCCGCGCTCGATGCCGCGTTGATTGCGCTGGACGGTACGGCGAACAAAGGCCGCCTCGGTGCAAATGCGATCCTAGCTGTATCGCTGGCTTTCGCCCGCGCGCTGGCCGCCGAACAGCGGCAGCCCCTGTATGCCTATTTCAGCGCCTTGCTGGGGGAAACACCACGCCGTCTGCCGCGCCTGACCGTGAATCTCTTCAGCGGCGGCAAGCACGCCGGCGGTCAGGTGTCGATTCAGGATGTGCTGCTCGTGCCGCTCAAGCCGACCAGCGTCCGCGAGTCGCTGGCCATGCTCTACGACGTCTATCAGAGCGCAGCCGAGCTGATCTTTGAGCGGTATGGGATGCGCCTGCTCAAAGCGGATGAAGGTGGACTCGCCCCCCACTTCCCCGACGATGAAACCATGCTGCGGGACGCAATCACGGCGATTGAACAGGCGGGCTACCGCCCCGGTGAGGACATGGGTCTTGCAATTGATGTTGCGTCGAGCCATTTCTACGCCGACGGTCGCTATCACCTGAATGGGAATGAGCTGACAGGCGACGAAATGGTGGCGCAGATCGGGCGCTGGACGCGCGACTATCCGCTCATCAGCGTGGAGGATGGTCTGGCGGAAGAGGATTGGGCACACTGGACGCAGCTCGCAGCGACGCTTCCATCCCGGGTCATCGCTTTAGGCGATGATCTGCTCTGCACCAATCCGGAGCGGATCGCCACCGCAATTGAACAGCAAGCGGCGACGGCGCTGCTCCTCAAAGTCAACCAGATCGGCACATTCACCGAGGCCGCTCAAGCAGCTCGCTTAGCGCGTTCGGCAGGCTGGCAGATCGTAGTCAGTGCGCGCAGCGGCGAAACCGAGGATCACTGGCTGGCGGATCTGGCGGTCGGCTGGCATGGCGATTACATCAAGGTCGGCTCGATCAATCAGTCAGACCGCCTCGCCAAATACAACCGCCTGCTCATGATCGAAGACCAGACAGGCTTCACCATTCCGTCGGTGTAGACCGGGAGATCGACGCGAACTGTGTGGTTTGTAGGGGCAGCACCTGTGTGCGCCCCTTGGCGGATTATTTGCCAGAACCGATTTCGGATCACTCTCGATCGGTGACTATTGATCCACCGTGCAAATCCGCGCGATCAACTCAGCGAGTAAAGCCGTGCGCGGGACGATGCTGCTCTTGAGAATGTACTCGTTCGGGCTGTGATCATTGCCGCCCACCGGGCCGAGGCCATCCAGCACGGGCAGTCCTTCACTGGCGCAAATTGACCCATCGGCCGCGCCACCCGTCTTCGCACCTTTGACCGGGAAGCCGATCTCCGCTGCCGCCTCGATTGCTATGCGCTCCAGCCGTTCGACTGCGGGCGTGCGCGGCATGGGCGGCAGGCTGTCCTGTTCGACGGTCAGGCGGAAAGTGACATCCGGCACCACGACGCGCGCGAAGATCGCCCGCACAGCCGCTTCGATCTCCGCCAGCCCTTCCGGCGTGAAGGCGCGCCCTTCAAACTTGATTTTCGCGTAATCGGGGACGACGTTGCGCAGCCGCCCGCCTTCGCTATAGCCGACATTCACGCTGATCTCACGTGCCGGATCATTAAGCGCGTGCAGCGCCTCAATCTGCCGCGCCATTGCCAGAATCGCGCTGCGCCCTTTTTCCGGCTCGACACCGGAATGGGCGGCGCGCCCAAACGCTTCTCCCGTAAACGCACGGATACCCTTGCGCGCAGTCACAATATCACCATTCTCGCGCGCAGCTTCCAGCGTGAGCACCGCGTCGCCCATATGACTCACGCGGCGGATCAGCGGGACAGCGTGGCGTTCATCGATCTCCTCGTCAGAGACGATCAGAAACACCACCTGTTCGTAATCGTCAAATTGGAGCGCGTCAAGGGCTTCCAGCGCATAGATACCCGCCAGCAGCCCGCCCTTCATATCACAGGCGCCGGGGCCAAGAATTACATCGCCGTTAATCGTCGTCGGGCGCTGCGCCGCCGTGCCATGGGGAAAGACGGTGTCGCTGTGACCAAGCAGCAGAACCCGCCCGCGCCCGCGTCCCCGCCGTACCGCGAGAATATCATCGCCTGCGGCAGCATTGGCGAAGCGTTCGACGGTGAAACCGTTCCGTTGGAAACGAGCATCCAGCCAGTCGACCACGTGATTGACATCCTCGCGGTCATAGGAATACGAGTCCAGAGCCGTCAGCGTGACGAGATCGGCTAAATACTCGGACAGGCGATTTTCTAGGTAAGGCACAAGCTGCTTATTCATCGTTCACTCGATTCTGAAGTCGCGCACAGCCGGAAATTATGGCAGTCTTTGCGCCAGAGATCGAGCATGAGGGAGAGAACCGCCGATCGGCTGGCCAGCCGATCGGCAGTGGGGTTAGTTATACAAGTTCGGTTTCGATGACGGTGAACGAGAGCGGCGGGAGGAGCAGTTCCGCGCAGCCGTTCTGCACCACGGGCGGAGCGATGCGCACGGGCACAATATTGTTCGGGTTCTCGAAGCTGTTGAACGCCTTCGGGTCTGTCCCTGACATCTGGTACACCGCGCTGATGGTCTGCGGCGCGCGCGACTGCCAGTTCAGTTCCGCAGGCAAACTGTCCGTCTGACTGCGGTTAACGATGAACAGCGCGCTCTTGCCCGTACCTTCATCATAGGACGCCGACACGTCGAGGAGCGGCATATCGCCAAATTTGGCCGTCTCATAACGCGGTGATTTCACGGCTACATCCAAGGCCGCGCCGCTCGCCAACTGGCTAAACAGCATGATCGGGTAATAGGTCGAGTGCTTGAGGATCCCATCGCGTGTCGTGTGCAGCGGCGAAATCACGTTAACCGACTGCGCCACACACGCGATCTTGATCACATCGGCACGGCGCAGGAACACATTCATCCACTGTGCGACGACCAGCGCGTCTTCGAGGTTGTAAACTTCTTCGCTCAGATGTGGCGCTTCCGTCCACTCACCACGGAAGTCGGTCGGCGTCGTCGCCTTATACCACACATTCCACTCGTCCCACGACAGGTAGACATCATGCTTCGAACGGCGTTTCGCCTTGACATAGCGGAGCGTACCCGACAACGTATCCACGAAACTTTCGAATTCAGCTGCCAGCCCCAGATAGCTGGACGTGTCGTTGTCGCGATTGTTCGCATAGTAGTGCATCGAATGATAATCGACAGCGTCATAGCAGATTTCGAGCGCCGTGCGATCCCAGTCCGGGTAGGTCGGCATGATCGAGTTGGACGATCCACACAGAATAAGCTGGATCGACGGGTCGTGCCAGCGCATCATCTTGGCCGCCTCGTGCGCCTTCAGACCGTATTCGCGCGCTTCGAGGTGCCCGATCTGCCACGGGCCGTCCATCTCATTGCCGAGGCACCAGTACTTCACGTTGTGCGGTTCCGGATAGCCGTGTTCGGCGCGGAGCTGCGCGAACTTCGTGTCCGCGGGCGCGTTGCAGTACTCGACCAGATCGGCGGCTTCCTGAATCGTCCCCGTGCCGAGGTTCACCCCGAGCATCGGTTCAGTCTTGATCTGCTTGCAGAAATCAATGAATTCGTTTGTCCCAAACTGATTCGTTTCGAGCGACTGCCACGCGAGGTCACGACGGCGCGGGCGCTGATCCTTCGGGCCGACGCCATCCAACCAGCGATAGCCGCTCAGGAAGTTACCACCGGGATAACGAATGGAGCGGTAATTGATCTCGCGCAGCGCCGCCAGCACATCGGTGCGCAGCCCGTTCGCATCCGCATGCGGTGAGGCAGGATCGTAAATCCCCTCGTAGATTGCCCGCCCCATGTGTTCGAGGAAGCCACTGAAGACCAATGGCGAAATCGAACTGATGGTCCGGTTGGTATCAATATAGATTTGGGCTTTGGAAGACTGAGACATAAATATGCTTTCCCCTTATCGCTGCAATGGTCGCTTAAACTATGACAAGTTGGCAAAGTTGTGATCGAGCGGTGGTTGAGAAGTCGTCTTGACCCGGAGAGGCAATCATCCGCAGTCAAGCAAAACATAAGTGTAAGGCGACTCAGCCTCCTGCAGCGATGGCTTTGCATTCGAATGCATAGTCTAGCAGATGCCGCGATCAACGGCAAAATCACGCACGTTTCGACCTTCTCCCCAGACCTGCGTCGCAGCAGCGATCAGGGCACATCAGAGGGGCCGAGTCGTTCGATTTCATAGCCAGTGGGATAGCTCGGGCTGCGTTCCTGTGTGTACAGACGCGGTTGGCGGCGCGGCGGCAGCCAACGAATGATGTGTGCGCGCAGTTTCAGCGCGCCGATCGTGATCGCCTGCGCCCAGCGCGGCGCTGGCGGGAAACTGAACGCCCGCAGCATCGGTTCATCCATCAGCGCATACAGGCAGGGTCGAACTATCGGTCGCAGCCACCGGGGATACCAGCTCAGGAAGACATTGATCGTCGCATTCCCGATTCGGCGGCTGTACTCGTTCGCCTGAAAATGCTTGCGCTCATACGCTCGGTTGAACTGCTCAAACGCGGCATAGGTCTCCGGAATAGCCTGAAGCGCCATGCGCTTGCCCACCTCGCACCAGAAGATAAACTGGGCCAGCCGTTCTTTGGGATCGATTGGGCGCCAGCCAAACCGCTCACTCCAGCGTATCGGCTCGAAGATGAACGTGGAGAGCGTGTACAGGTAATCTTCATTGTCGATGGCGAAACGGTGATGCAGGCGATTCATCCGCTTGATCGCGGCGCGCCCGCGTTCGCTGTCATACCCGTGTTCGACAAATTCCGCAATCAGCAGGGTAGTATCGTCATAGCGTTTCTGACCATGCTGTTCAAATTCTCCCGTTTCGGCGAGCAGTTGCGCCGTCCGCGGCAGAGCAAACGTCCGAAACAGCGCGAATTCGAGCGCGCGCTGGATCAGAAAGGGCGATTCGTACGCCCCGACCAAAAAGACGATCTGCTGGTGGTCTTTGACCGGGTCAAGCTGGCGAATCTGATTCAAAATGG
>CALKIA010000300.1 GCA_937988705.1 uncultured Chloroflexota bacterium
CATTATAAGGGATTTGTGGGCATCTGTCAGGATAAACAAAACAGGCCGAGGTTGGAGCGTATTTCAGAATATTGAAGCTGCTGCCGCCCGACCCCTCACCCCTAGCCCCTCTCCCACGCGAGCGGGGAGAGGGGGAAAGCTGTCTCCCCGAATTCGGGCAGGGGATGGGTGGGGTGATGCGCAGATTGCCGATTCTGAAATAGCTTCTGGCCTCGTCCTGTTGGTGAGGGGCTGTTGCCGGACAAGCTAGTCGGCGGCGATGGCGATGTTCTGCGCCTGGCGCGCGGCTTCGCGGAGCTGGTCATAGTGACCGATCTCGTGCTTCAGCCCGAAGAGAAAACGCGTCGGCGCGTTCATTTTACCGAACTTGGCGGTAAAACCTTCGGACATGTCCTGAAACACGTCGAGGTGCGGCTGATCCGGGAAGGTGTCGAGGTAGCCGAGACGGATGCGGCGGCTCTCGGCGATGCGCTGCAAGACTTCTGCGCGGGTCGTCACGGTCTGCCAGTCGGCTTCATAGCGCAGCCGCGGTTCCCGGATATAAGGGATGCCGCGCGCTAACACCGAGGCCACGGCCGCACCTTCTTCACTGCTCGCGGTTACGTGTAAAACCAGATGCGCCAGACTCCAACCAATGTGCTGGTGCTCTTCGAGAGCGTAGGGGTCGTGAGCGTCAGGATCATGCGGAACGTAGGTGATTTGTTGATCGTTGGCTTCCCCGATGATGGCGAGGAGTGTATCCAGACTTTCATGGGTGGCCGCGCGCAGATCAGCGACGGTGAGGTTGAGGATTTGCGTCAGTTCGTACAGCGTCAGTTCGCCACTGTCTACGCGCGAGAAATCGATGGGCACATTACACTCCTTTTAGCGATGTTTAATACAGCCATAGTAGCAGTTTACCCGTTATTTCTTTCGTGAGTGTTGCTTTAACGTCAGGAATAGGGCGAGGGGACGCGCGGCGGCAGCTTAACCCTAACGCACGTTCTTTAACTTCGAAGTCTTAGCGTGTACTATAGATTGCACCCTTTCGGTTATTCCAAAAGAAAATTATCAGCATGAACGTTGACATTCGGATTACCGGCTATACCAGCGTGGTGTTTGTCATGAACCTGCGCCCCCTCGTCCAGCCTGAGTGCAGTGTGACTTTCGAGAAACTGCGCGGTTTAGCCAGCTACAATCGCTTTCTGCGTCAGACGCTGCCAGAACAAATGAAGAACAGCCCGTTCTTCGAACCGCTGCTGGAAAATGGGGAATTGGAACGCCCCATGTCGCCAGAGGAGGCGGGTTTCCTAACGGGAATTTTCCGAACGGCTATGCTCGACACCTATTCGGCACCGTGCTACCGCGTCCGCCAAGCCGAACTCTACAAGTCGCTGGATCCGCGCCTGATTCGGAATCATCAGTTTCTGCAGGCCAACGCCATTTTTCGCCACTGGGATGTGTTCATGCGCCCCACGCCGATGGGGATGTTTGTGTTTCGCTTCCAACGGCGCTACAAGCGCCCCACCGAGTTGCTGACTGTGGTTCAGGATGTGCTCGATTTGCAGCGGCCGCTCGACATCCCCAGCGCGTTCAACAAGCGCCGCGAATTGATCGAGCAGTTGGGTGAAGCCGCGGCGGCGACCGATAATGATGTCGCATCGATCAATCGTCTGCTGGAGTGGGCGCGGGTGGCCAAGCAGCAGCAGCGGACGAATTATCCGCCGCTCCAGTCGCTGTTCGGGCTGGAAATCGCGCTGCAGTTTCTGTCTACGGTCGGGCGGTGTTTCCAAATGGATGATGGGAGCGAGTTACGGTTCATCGAGCGCGACGCCGACATCACGCCGCCGATCCACGATTCGTACGTTATTCACCACATTGACGAGATGAGTGCTCCACGCAGCGTCGTTCAGCAGATCAATCAGACGCAGCGGCGGCCAGAAAGCGCCGAAACGGCCGCTGCCACAGCCCAGATCGACGTGCGCCCGCCCACCAACACCAACCCGGCAGCGCCCGATACGTTCGTCTCGCTGCGCCGACAGCACATCCGTGATTCGGTGTATATCCGCAGTTCGCTTCTGCATCTAACCGAAGGCGCACTGCTGCGGCGGCAGAATCGCGACAAAGAACTGATCTCCTACTTTCCCGATCACCAGATCACCTACATCGACCATATTCTGGCGCAGGATAAAGCAACATGGGCGGAAGAATTGTGTCTGCTGACCGCGCGTGTGGCGATCATCATGCCGTCGTACAAGTCGCGGAAAGACGAACTGTTCATCTCGACGCTGCCCGGTTCGGACAATACGAGCGGCGTCTCGTATCCATCGTATTGGGAGGCGCTGGAACGGATGATCGAGTTTGTCGTGGAAGGGCGGCTGATGTCGCAGTTGGCCGAACGCTTGAGTACAGATCTGCTCGATGAATTCGTCGAGTCACTGGGCACGGCGCGGTCGGGGATGGCCGTGGGCGATATTCAGATCGATCACGCGAAGTTTGCGCGGTTGGCCGACGAAGCGGCGAACATCGGCCGCTTGGTGGGCATGAGCTACGGCATGACGAACCCGCACTTATGGAGCCGTGCCGAATATGCGATCGAAAAGGCCAACCATTTGATCGAGCAAATGCAGATCGCCACGCTGCTGAATCACGCCGAATTGAACGTGAACAACCTCACCAGCCTGGTGAATCACGTGGACGAATTGTACCTGGCGGACTTGTCGGAAAAGAACAACAAGCAGACGTTCTGGCTGTCGCTGCTGATCGCTTCCGTATCGTTTAGCATCACCCTGTTTTCGCTGCCCTCGTTCTGGGCGGATACGGTGCAGCTCAGCGAAACGCTGCGCACGAATGTGGGGGCGGTCGATGTGCTGAACCTGATTCTGGGGATCGGGAACTTCGTATTAGGGCCGCTGCTGATCCTCGGCATTCCCGCGTTCACGACCTACATCTTCATTCGCCAATTTATGCCCAATGCGGCGCGCCTCTCGCAGCGCATCAAGACCAAACGTAACCGAACGGCCAAGCCCCGCCGCTGATCAATGATAGTTGGAGCTGCTCAAGGATGTCTTTCGTTCGTCCCCTAAAGCCAGAAAATGCGGTAAACTCCGCTTCAGAATAAGAAAACTGGCTTAGGGAGCTTGTATGCTTTATCCCGTTGAACAAATGATCTTTATTCTCCTCACGCTGTTCGCCGTCGGTGCGGCGTACTACGGCTTTCGGGAGATGGCGCTGATCATCAATCGCGGTCAGCGTGAGTTGTATCTGGAGAATTTGCCCCGTCGGGTATTCGAGGCGCTGCGCGTGTACCTAGCGCAGAACACCACGCTCAAAACGCGCCGGGTGACGAGCCTGTTTCATCTCGCTGTGGTCTGGGGCTTCACTTATTACTTTTTGGTCAACGCGATTGACGGCCTGAGAGGCTTCATCCCGGATTTCACCCTGTTCGAAGGTGGGGATGTGATCAGCAGCGCGTACCGCCTGTTCGGCGATATTTTCAGCGTGGGCGTGCTCGTCGGCGTGACGTATTTTATCCTCCGCCGCTTCGTGCTCCCGAATCAGCGCGAACTGAAATATCACCCGAATGTGCTGCTGCATCCGAAGGTGGCAGCGGGCGCAATCAACCGCGATTCGCTGATTGTGGCGCTGTTCATTCTGCTGCACGTCGGCTCGCGCTTCCTCGGCGAATCAGTCAAAATTGCCGTGCATGGGCCAGATCTCATGAGCCCGTTCGCGACGCTCATCTCGCCGCTGTGGAGCGGATTGGGGGCAGATGGCCTGACCATCATGGAACACGCTTTCTGGTGGTTGGCGCTCGGCGGGATTCTGCTGTTTCTGCCGTACTTCCCGTATACCAAGCATCTACACCTGTTCATGGCGCCGATCAACTTTCTGACACGCCCGCACCGGACATCGCTGGGTGAGATGCAGAAGCTCGATTTCGAAGACGAAGCGATCGAACAGTTCGGCGCGAACAAGCTGGAGCATCTGAGCAAGACGCAGATCGTCGATGCCTTTGCGTGCATCATGTGCAACCGCTGTCAGGATGTGTGTCCGGCGTACACGACGGGTAAGGAACTGTCGCCGTCGGCGCTGGAAATCAACAAGCGCTTCATGATCAAAGATGAGATGAGCGCGCTAGCGGCCGGCGCGGAATCGACAAACCCGCTGATGGGCTTCGCGATCAGCGAATCGGCGGTGTGGGCGTGTACCACCTGCGGCGCGTGTATCGATATTTGCCCGGTCGGCAACGAGCCGATGATGGATATTCTCGACATTCGTCGGGACGCCGTGCTGATGCAGGGCGATGTGTCGGCGGAACTGCAAACGGCGTTCAAGGGCATGGAACGACAGGGCAATCCGTGGAATAACCCGCGCGGCGACCGCTTCCGCTGGGCGAAAGACCTCGACGTGCCGACGGTCGAAGATAATCCCGAGTTTGAGGTGTTGTACTGGGTCGGGTGCGCGCCCTCGTACGATCCGCGGGCGCAGTTGACGGCGCGGGCGTTCGTCAAGGTGATGCAGTCGGCGGGGATCAATTTCGCCGTGCTCGGTGAACTGGAAAATTGCACGGGCGACGCCGCGCGGCGCGCCGGCAAAGAAGATCTCGCGCAGGAACTGGCCATGACCAACGTCGAGACGATCAACGAGGTGTTCGGCGATAACAAGGCGCGCCGCATTGTGGCGACCTGCCCCCACTGCTTCCACAGCCTTGCCAAAGAGTATCCGCAATTCGGAGGCAACTGGAATGTTGTGCACCATACCGAATTCATCGAAGAGCTGATTGTGGCGGGCAAACTGCCCGAATCAGCGAACCCGAAGAAGATGAGCAACGTCACGTTCCATGACCCGTGCTACCTCGGCCGGCATAACGACATTATCGATGAACCGCGCACAGCACTGAGCAAGGGCGCCGGCGTGGACATCATCGAAATGCCGCGCAGCAAGAAGAACTCGTTCTGCTGCGGCGCGGGCGGTGCGCAGTTCTGGAAGGAAGAAGAACACGGCACGAAGGCCGTCAACGTGGAGCGTTACGAAGAGGCAACAGCGACGGGCGCAGAAGTCGTGGCGGTGGGCTGCCCGTTCTGCATGCAGATGTTCGAGACGGCGAAAGCGACGCTGGGCGCCGGGCCGGAAGTCAAGGACATCGTGGAACTGATCGCGGATCATCTGCCCGTTGCCAGCGGCGATTAAGAGCAAGTAAAACAAAGAAAAGACTTAACGCAAAGACGCGAAGACGCAAGGACGCCAAGAAAGTGGTTCAACCCTTTGGCGCTTTGGCGCCTTTGCGTTGTATTTGTGTCTGTAAACATGGGAGCTGCCGTCTATGACGCTGTTTTGCAGTGAGTGTTCGGTCGAGGCGGGGGAGACGATCTTCGCTAGCGCGCCCCGTACCGATCAGTGGGTGCTGGTGGAATATACAGGCGCGTGGGGCGCGAAAGCGATTCCCGAAAGTGAGCTGGCGCCGGAAATTAAAGCGCGGCTGAATGGGTGGGCGGACAACATCCCGTTCACCAAAGTGTTGTTCATCAAGCAGGGGGAAATGGGCGCAAAGATCCGCGTGTTCGTCGCGCTGACGGGCGCGGCGTTCCCTGCGCTGTACAAGTTCGAACTCGACAGCTACGAGGCGCTGCTGACGTTTGATCTCGAAGCAGTGCTGCGGCGCGCTGCGCAGTTTGAGGCGAATCTCCAGCGCGATCCGGTGATTCTCGTGTGCACCAACGGGCGGCGCGATGTGTCGTGCGCGAAGTACGGCGTGCCCGTCTACAACGCGTTCGCGGAACAGTCGCCGGGTTGGGCGTGGGAAGTGACGCATATCGGCGGGCATCGCTTCGCCGGGACGCTGGTCACCCTGCCGGACGGCCTGATATATGGACGGGTCAACGCGGATGATGTGCCAGAACTGGTCGCGGCGCTGCGAGATCGCTATGTCGTAATCAACAAGGTGCGCGGACGCTCCTACTACGATGCGCCGGTGCAAGCGGCGGAGTATTTCCTGCGC
>CALKIA010000301.1 GCA_937988705.1 uncultured Chloroflexota bacterium
ATTGGAGGCTTCTTATGGCTCATCTATCACGCCGCGCGTTCCTCAAGGGGAGCGCCGTAACCGCCGGAGCATCGCTGGTGTCGTTCAACTCGTTGTTCGGGTTTGGGACGTTATTCGCGCAGGGTGACGCGGACGACCCGCAGTTGATTCTGAGCATCGCAGCCACCGCCGAAACCTTTGCCTGTGTCCATTACTACACCGCCCTGCAAAGCGCCGATGCGCTCGGTCTGACCGCGCAGGAACAGAACTGGCTGCGCGCGTTTCTGGACTCAGAGCTGAAGCACAAGCAGTTCCTCGAAGCGAATGGCGCAACCCCGTTGGCGACCGAGTTCTTCGTGCCGGATGGGCTGTTTGCGGATCGTAACCTGTTCGTGCAGACGACCAACACGGCAGAAAACTGGTTCGTCGCGGCGTACATGGCGGCGACGCGCCGTTTCGCCGAACTCGGCAATCCGCTGTTGGCGGCGACCACGGCGCAGGTGGCCGGCGTCGAATCCGAACATCAGGCGCTAATCCGTTTGATGGGCGGCTTGCAGCCCTCGTTCCAAACGTTGAAAGAGCCGCTGTTCTACAACGTGTCGGAAGTGGTGCCGCTGTTCCAGCCGTTCCTGGAGGGCGGCGACGGCTTCGTCGGTCCGGCGGCATTCCCCGGCGAACAGGCCATTGCGGATGCGGTCGGCGACATGGGCGTGACCAACGTGACGCCGTTCATCAATTTGAGCGGCATGGGCACGCTGGCCATGCAAGCCGAAGCTACGCCCGACGCCTCCACCGACGCCTGTATGGTGACCGGACGCAACACCCGCGTGCGTTCCGGCGCGGGCACGGACTTCGATCAGGTTGGGTCGCTGGCGCAGGGTGACACCGCGACCGTGATCGGTCAGATGAACGATGTCAACGGCTTCACGTGGTATCAGATTGATCAGGGTTGGGTGCGCGCGGATGTGGTCACGGTGACCGGAAATTGCAGCGTCGTGCCGATGGTGAGCATGTAGCGTCGGGATTGGCTTTTCTCTCCTAGGCTCCTCTCCTGAGAGCTTGAAGGCTGGCCCTGACGCTGATGAGGCTGAACCGGTCGGGCGACCCATTGGGTCGCCCGACCGGTTTTTGTTGAATGAGGCATTAAGCATCAAGATGAGCCCTCACCCCCGAGCCCTCCTGACAGGTGCGGTTTATTCCGGCGTGACTTCATAGGCGACACCGTCGAGCACGACGACCACCGCATTACCAAGCGCGAAGTACTCGGTGAATTCCGGGTGCGCCGTCAGCAGAGCGAAGTAGGCGTCGCTCAGGAAGGCGACCTTTTCGGTCGTCATCGTGTCCGGCTCGAAGGTCGTATCGGTCCACACTGTACCTTGCAGGATGAACGTCTTGCCGCCGACCGTCTGAATCGGGTTGACAGGTGCGACGTTGCTGCCGGGATCGGCCCCATACAGTTCGGGCGCGACCTGCGTACCCAGCGGGCTAGGCGTCGCCAGCATCTGCAAGACCGGGGCGGGGGCTTCGGCGGCCGCCAGTCCACCCGCGAGATCCGCCGCATCGACCGCGCCGCCGCCGGACGCTGCACGCAGCTCGCCACCGGATTGGGCTTCAAAGTCGATGGCCGCTTCTTCCTGCGCCTGCCGCGAGAGAATATCATCTTCGGTGATCAGGAAGCTGGTGTAGGGCGTGATGATGCCGTAGCGGATGCTCAAGCGGATGATGCTGTCGACCAATTCCGGATTTTCACCGCTCAAGCGAATGTTATTGAGCAGTTCGCCGATGCGCCGCGTCGCCCACAACCGCGCGATGAACGGCTCGCCACCCGCCAGATCCGGGAAGTCCATATTGCTGTAGGTGAAGGTTTGCGCCTGCGCGCCGACCATGCCGGAGAGCGTCACGCTCAGATCGTCCGCCGAACCGCGATAGCGCCCGACGATGGTCATCTGCGTACCCGCGAACAGATCGGGCAGCGGCAGATCAGGGTAGACCGTATCGACCATCAAGCCGTCGATGGTGAGACTGATGTCGGTCAGCACCGGGGCGCTGATCTTGTTGAACAGGCTGGCGACTTCTTCGTCGATGCGTTCGCTGGTGCGGACATACGAGGACGTGCCACGATTTTCCTGCACGATGGTGTCGAGAAGCTGCGTATCGACATCATCACCCACGCCGAAGGCGAAGATGCGGACGTTGCTCGGCGCGACGGCGGCGACGTTGGCGAGGATGTTCTGCACGTTGGTTTCGCCTTCGGTCGGCAAACCGTCGGTCATGAACAGGATGGTTGCGGGGCGTTCGCTCACCATGCCGAGCGCGGTCGTCAGCGCGCCGTTGATGTCCGTGCCGCCTTCCGCCCACTGGGTGTTGATCCAGTCGATGGCCTGCTGCGCGGTGTCAGGTGCTTGCAGGTCGTTGCCGAAGATCCGCCAGCCGGTGCTGAACAGAATCACGTTGAAGCGATCCTGCGGGTTGAGGTTGCCGAGCACATAGGCGGCGGCTTCACGCGCCTGATTCCACTTGTCGCCGTCCATGCTGCCCGACTGATCGAGCACGACGATGATGTCACGCGGGACGATGCGATCTTCCGGCAGTTCCAGCGGCGGCTGCACCATGAGCATGAAGAAGCCATCTTCGTTGGCGCTCTCGCGATAGGTCAGCAGGTTGAGGCTGATCGTCTCCGAGGCCACGCCCCAATACAGGCTGAAATCACCGTCCGGCGCATAGCCCGACGCTTCGAAGCCTGCGCGGAAGCCATCGGCATCCCGGCTGAGGGCGATGTTATGGCTGGGCGAGTAGATCGAACCGATCGGATCATCACTGGCGACCTGCACGCTGATGCTCACGCTGTCGATGGCGCGGCGGCTCATGATGTGCGTCACATCGAGCGGATAGATGTAGTGCAGCAAGCCGTTGTCAATTTCCAGCACCTGCGTGTAGGAGAGCTGAATGCGGCGCTTTTCGCCCGGCGGAATGGGGAAAACGTTGGCCTGCACAGCCTGTGTGCCGACATATTCCAGCAGCGCGGGGTCACGGTACTGGCGCACGATTTCATCGTAGATGCCGCGCGCCTCGGTCGCATCGAGGATGCGCGCTTCGATAGGCGTGCCGTTGATGTACATGATCAGTTGATCGACGGCGGCGTCGGCGGGCAGCGGGAACAGGAACGTCCCTTCCGCCAGACCGTTCCCCTCGTTGACGAATTCGAGATCAATCGTCGTGCGTGCGATCTGGTCAGCGACGGTGACGGCGACCCGGTGATAATCAATTTTCAGCCATTCAGGATTGGTCGAGACGCCGCCAACCCACGGCACGGGCGTGATGACGCAGGGCATGGTTTCGCAAATGGCATCCAGTGGACAAGGTGGCGGCGGCGGGCAGTCGATTTGCGCGGCTGCGCTCCCAACAAGACCAAACAGGGTGAGTAGAGCTAAGCTGATGAGGAAAATGCGCTTCATAATCAAACCTCCGTGTTTTCTGAAGATAAGACGTCAGTCTGATATGTTTCGTTCCATACATGTTCCCTGTATAATGATTCGTACACAACTAGATGGGGGGCGCGAAGATGAATAACGATTTTTACGAGCGGGAACGTCGTATGGAGCAGAATCGTGAGCGGTCACAGAACCAGAAGCACCAGACGCTCGAAACGTACAACCTAGAACAGCAGGAAGCCCATCAGGGGAATGTCCCTGACCCGAAGCTGTATGATGTGGACCCACCAGCGCCCGGACTCTTCGCGCGTTTGCTCAAGCTGTTGGGACTGCGCAAGTAAGTAGGGTCAGTTAGGGATAATCCTCATTGACTCATACCCCTCACCCCAACCCCTCTCCCACGCAAGCGGGGAGAGGGGCAGGGTCGGGGGTGGCGTGAGAGAAACGCTAGCCACAAACCGAATGTTAGCCAAAGGACGAGGCAGGCCGGTAAGTGCGTAGAAGCGCGTGAAATCCATTTGGAGACGGCGGACGCGATAAATCGCGTCCCTACAATGAAAACCGGGGGTCGGGGGTGGCGTGAGAGAAACGCTAGCCACAACTCACGTTAAGCAGCAACAAAAAAGCCTCACTGCGCAGGCGGAGTGAGGCTTTGTATTCCCTGATGACTGACAATTTACGGGATTTGCACCACGACGAAGACGGTGTTGCCGATTTGCAGGCGCGTCCCGTGCTTGAGCAGACGCGGCTTGTGTTCCTGCAGCAGGCCGTTATCAATGAACGTGCCGTTGCGGCTGCCCAGGTCTTCGACGTACAGTTTCGCCGTGCCGCCTTCCTGACGGACATCGAAGCGGCAGTGCCGCGTGCTGACATAGTCGTCGTGCCGCAGGCAGATGTCGGCGCTGCGGGAACGCCCCAAGACATCGCCGTGCAGCAGCGGAATGGGCAGCGCGTCTTTGGGCATTTCAAAGGCGAGCATGAAGCGCAAAACGGTGTTCGGGCGGCGGCTCGGCGGCTTATCCATCAGCGCGCCCGACAAGCGGAGCGGGTGATGGTAAAGCGACGGGATGGCGTCCGCGGGTGCGCAGAGCGTCTGAATGGGCGTGTCGTACTGTTCATCCGCCGGGAGCGGCCCGGTCGCGGTGTACATCGACTTGCGATCAATCGGTGTTGAGTAGGAGTCTTGCCGACCAGCCATCTGAACTGTCCCCCCTTCCATCCGTTCAACCTTGTTGATGATCTGCGTGCTGATCTGCGTGGTGTTGAATTCGGTGTAGATGGTGCGCGCCGACTTCTTGCCGTTATGGGTGAGCTGGAATTCACCATCGTTGACGTTGGTGATGAGACCGTTCAACTGTAACGCGCGTAATGCGGTGTCCAGATCTCCGTCTGTCAACTGGCAAGCCTCACGAAGAGCGTGCTTGGTGCGTTCAATCTGCCGCTCGGTCTTCGAGAGATAGAGCAAAATGTCTTCGGAGTCTTGGGTTAACACGGAGTTACTCATCGGCGTAAATCCATTTCATATCTAAGTCTTTTACAAGACTAAAACAATTTCGGCTGATCGATCCATAAGGCTTATGGGAACTTTGACCATGACTCGATTATGATCAGGGGAGAATGAACCTGGAGACGACACATGGCCGCAGAAAATTACGAAAAAATTCAGAAATTCCGCCAAGAGGTGCAGGGAAAAATCGATAATCTGCTGGGCGAATTTGCCGATGGCAAAGTGAGCCGCGAGCAGTTCCAGGCCCTGTACGCGCATCAGACGCTGAAACTTCAATTTGCCAACGACGCGCTCCGCAGTGGCAGCACCGACCTCATCGATGGTTCGGCGGGGCAAACGATCGGTATCCGCCAGTCGCATATGGGCAAAGCGATCGGCCTGATGATCTACCACAACAAAACTGGCCGGTTTGTCGACACACTGGGTTCGTTCGAAGTCGCGCCGACACGTCTCGCGCCGATCCTCAATGATTTTTCGCAGCTGATGGATTCGAATCGGCTGATTGACCGCCGGGTGTTGAAAGTCGGCGAAAAGCAGTGGCTGCTGTTCGCGGCCGGGCGCTATACCACCGTCATCACTCTGTTCCAGAATGAACCGTCGCCGGAGCAGAGCCGCGAAATCGAACGTCTGCATCACGATTTCGAAGTGGCGAATTCCAACCTGCTGGCGTCGGCGCATCTCGACAACAGCCGCCTCGCCTATCCATTCACGGTCTTCATCCAACAAAAGCTAGCTCCCCGCAGGTAGGGGCTCCGAGCGCAGCCTCTTGCTATCTAAGTTAACACTCTATGGTAGCAAGAGGGCGAGCGAGAGTCAAAAAACAGCCGCAGCCCGCAAAAAGCTGACCTCACCCTAAATCCCTCTCCGAAAAGAGGAGAGGGACTTGCGTCTCCGATCCGGGTGGAGCGAGGGGGTTCTGTCAGGGGTAGGTTCTTAATTGTAGGGACGAGGCATGCCTCGTCCTCCCGTGAACATAAACCCAAAACGGTGCCGACTATCGCTTCGATTTTTCCTGGGTACTGGAACGGATGATTGATGAGCGGCCCAGTCCAGAAGAGAAAACAGGACGAGGCATGCCTCGTCCCCACGGAGATTTTGGCGACGGAAACCACGTTCCATTGGGAAGCGTGAAAAACCTACCCTGCTAGGCGAGGGGGCTGGGAATGAGGCTCAACAACGAACCTCAGCCTAAATCCCTCTCCGAAAAGAGGCGAGGGACTTACGCCCCCGATCAGGAGGGAGCGAGGGGGTTCTGTCAGGGGTAGGTTTTTAATTGTAGGGACCGAGGCATGCCTCGTCCGCCTTTGCCAGCATGGCCGTCACCGCATCCCCTAAATA
>CALKIA010000302.1 GCA_937988705.1 uncultured Chloroflexota bacterium
CGCTGGCATCGAATTGAGCGAGATTCGCGCGGTCGGCGGCGGCGCGAACAGCCCGCTCTGGTGTCAGATCAAAGCCGATGTACTCGGCCTCCCCGTCGCGCTCCCGCAGGCCGCCGGAGGCGCACCGTTTGGCGATGCGCTGCTCGTCGCGCTCGGCGCCGGCCTCATCAGCGACCTCAGCGCGACCGTGCGCGATCTGGTGAAAATTCAGCGCGTTTTTGAGCCAAACGTTGCGAATCACGCCCGCTACGACGACATCTACGCCCTGTTCCGCGACCTCTCGCTGCACCTGCATGCCGATTTCATCCGCGCCGCAGCGGTGTTTGGGAGTCAACCTCACCCCTAAATCCCCTCGCCCAAGGGCGAGGGGACTTAAGAAGGTCGTACGGCTCCCCTCTCCTCTAGGAGAGGGGCTGGGGGTGAGGTTGAAAAACAATACCGGACGTGATCCATCGCAAACCAATCCCCCTGAACAAGGTTGGCTCCTCTCCCTGAATTCGGGGAGGGGTCGGGGGTTGAGGGGTTATTGGGACACGCGATCCAGCGCGTCCCAATCCGGTTGGATGAGCGCCCTTGTCTCCCCCTCTCCGCTCGGAGAGGGGTAGGGGTGAGGCCGATCTTTACCCCACATACACCGGCGGAGTCGCCCGCAAATCGATCTTGTTCTTCTCTTTGATCAGCGCCACCATCCGCTCAACTTCCTGCGCGCGCTGAGTTTCGCTCCAACCGAGCGGCTCAGCCATGATCGCGGCGACTTCTTCCAGCAGCGGCATCGTCGTCTCGCCAAGTATCCCGATCATCGTGCGCCGCAGGATCACATCGTCCAACCGAGCGGCGCATTCGTACTGCGCCAGAAACAGAATTTCCCGGTACGTATACCCGCTGTGGTTCTGTAACGGCGCATCCGCATCAATGGCGCAAAACACAGCAATTTCGTCGGCGCGCGTGCCGTAGCGTTCCAGCAGCACCGCGAGACGCGCGGCGGGGTGCCCCGTCGCCCGTGTGACCCGCTTCATCCACGCGGTACGCTCCGCCTCGGTGGTTGGAAACTCCCGCCCCCCACCGACGGGTAACGAGCGTGTATCAGCACTGCGCGGCTTGCCCAGTTCCCCCAGCAGTCGATCGGTGACCTGTTCGGCAAACGCGCGGTAGGTCGTCCACTTGCCGCCGACCAGATTGTGGATCGGAAAAGCGCGCCCGTCGCCCGGCGGAAAGATGGTGTCGCTGTGATCGCGGCTGATCTGCCCGGTCGTGAGCGCGTCGCTTTTAGGCAGCGGGCGAATGCCAGAAAACGTGTAGACGATGTGCGACCGATCCAATTGGAGATCGGGGAACACCTTTTGAATCGACTTCAGCAGATAATCCGTCTCATCTTCGGTACACACCACGGCATCGGGATCATCGGCGGGGATGTCCGTCGTGCCGATCAGCACCCGGTGACCGAGCGGATAGAAGATGCAAATGCGCGCGTCGCTGTTGACGTAGAACAGCATATGCCCCTGACACAATTTGTGCAGTTCCGGATGATCGACGACGAGGTGCGAGCCTTTCGTCCCGCCGATCAGGTGGCTGTCGCAATGCAGAGCACTGTTCGCCAGATCGATCCATGCCCCGGTCGCGTTGACCACAGTCTGCGGTTTGACCTCCACGGTTGCCCCCGTGAGCTCGTCACGCAGCGTGACCGTGTCGCCGTGCGCATTGACGACCGAGACGTAATTGAGCGCCCGCGTTTCGGGCGACGACCGTTCACTGTCGAGAATCAGTTCGAGACACAGCCGTTCGGGATACAGAATTTTCGCGTCATAGTAGACGGCGACGCATTTGATCTTGCGATTCAGACCGGGACGTTCCGCCAGCGCCTGCTTGCGACTCACAAACCGGTGAAACGGCAGCGCGCCTTTGCCCGAATACACATCGTACAGCGTCATGCCCAGCTTCAGCACCAGCGCCCCGCGATCCCCCGGTCGACTTTTGAGGCCGAGGAACTGACTGGCGGCGTGGAACCAGCCCTTCGTCCAACTGTAGGCGGGCATGGTGATCGGCAGCGGGACGACGCAGTGCGGCGCGTTGACGAGCAGGCGGTTGCGTTCTTCCAGCGCCTCGCGCACAAGGCGAAACTCGCCATTTTCGAGATAGCGGATGCCGCCATGCGCGACGCGCCCGGAGGCGGCGCTCGTCCCGGCGCAAAAATCCGACTTCTCGACCAGTAACGCATCGACGCCCTGCAGCGCGAGATCGCGCAGGACGCCGACGCCATTAATCCCGCCGCCGATGATCAACACCGAGACGGCGGGGTTCGTTCGCAGTTGTTCGAAGATTTCCGTTCTCAACATCTAACTACCAGGCGCAGTAGCCTCCGTCAATCACGATATCGCTGCCTGTCACGTAGTCCGACGCTTCGGCGGCGAGGTAGACCGCCGCGCCCTGCAAGTCGGTGACTTCCGCCATCTTCTTCATCGGGATGAGCGACAGCCACACCGGCAGCACTTCCTTGCCGATCGGCGTCGCCAGTAGGTCATCGACCAACTGCGTGCGGGTATAGCCGGGGCTGATGCTGTTCACGCGCACGCCGTGCGGTGCCCATTCTGCCGCCAGACTGCGCGTCAGATGCAGCACGCCCGCTTTGCTCGTGTTGTACGCCGACTGTTTCTGCGGCGTGTTCGAAATATGCCCGGACATCGACGCGGTGTTGATAATCTTGCCGTACCCCGCCGGAATCATGACGCGTCCGGCGGCTTGGGAGCACAGGAACACGCCCTTGAGGTTGATATCGATCATGCGATCCCAGTCGGTTTCGGAGATTTCGTCCGCGCCGACCCACTGACCAATACCCGCATTGTTCACGCCGATGGTGAGCGTGCCCCACTCCGTGACGATCTGCTCGACCATCACTTTGACCTCGTCGGGCTTGGTCACATCGGCTTTGATCGCCATCGATTTGACGCCCTTGGCGACGAGTTCGTGCGCCGTTTCTTCCGCTTTCGCCAGCGAAATATCGACGATGGCGACTGAAGCGCCCGCTTCGGCAAAGGCGTGCGCGAACGCGCGCCCAATCCCCTGCGCGCCGCCCGTGATATAGGCTGTTCGTCCGGCCAGCCCAAACCGTTCCAGAATCGGTTTTGCCGTGAGCACTACGTCTGTCATGGTGTCCTCTAGTCTTTGGCGACGATAATCTGCACTTTGACGGAGGTCGCGGGCATGTGCGCGGCGTAGTCAAACGCCTTGATACTGTCCGGGAACCCGAACGTGTCGGTGATCAACGGCTTCACATCCAGCTTGCCGCTGCCCATCAGCGCCAGCGCGCGCGGATACACATGCGCGTACCGGAAGACGTGTTCGACGCGGGCTTCCTTGACCGAGGCTGCGACCACATCATACGGAATCGGCCGGGCGGGCAGGCCAACATACACCACGCAGCCACCGGGCGCGAGCGGTTCAAATACCGAAGCGGAGGCGCGTTCGTTGCCGCTCGCTTCAAAGACGATATCCGCGCCCCAGCCATCGGTCAGCTTGTTGACCACATCGACGAGGCTTTCTTTCCCCACGTTGACGGGCACAATCGGGCCGAGCTTTGCCGCGAGATCGAGCTTCGGCTGCACCACATCGCTGATGATGATCTGGCTGCACCCGCCGGCCAATGCCGCCAGCGCGGTCAGCACGCCGATTGGGCCAGCGCCCATCACCACGGCCACATCGCCGGGGCGAATCTTCGCTTTGTTGGCGGCGTGCATGCCCACGGCCAACGGTTCGACCATCGCGCCTTCCGCATAGCTGATGTTTTCCGGCAGCTTGAAAGTGAAAGCAGCCGGATGCACAACGGACGGCCGCAGGATGCCGTGAATGGGCGGGGTCGCCCAGAAGCGCACCGCCGGGTCGAGGTTGTAGATGCCGAGGCGGGTCGCCCGGCTGTTGGGGTCAGGGATACCCGGTTCCATACACACCCGGTCACCAATTTTGAAGTTCGTGACTTCTGCGCCGAGTTCGGTGATGACACCCGACGCTTCGTGACCGAGCACCATCGGGGCGCGCACGACGAACGGACCAATAGCGCCGTTTTCGTAGTAGTGGACATCGCTGCCGCACACACCCACCGTCCGCAGATCGATGCGTACATCGTGCGGGCCGAGCGGTTCGTCCAGTGTGATATCCCGGATTTGAAGTTCATGCTGTTTTTCGAGAACTAGAGCTTCCATTTGCTTACACCCTTTTTTGGAAGATTGTGCTACCCATACTGGAAAGGGTCACGGACAGTCGTCACCCTTTCCAGATGATAAAAATGCTCAACACGACCGAGATCGCCGTAGCGATCTCAATCGGTAAAAATGCCTCAAGAAACCGCATCCACAGCAGATGAATGGCGACAAGCAGCACGATGCTGATGAAGACGCGGTCAAACTTGTTCGCGTTGATCGGCAGGAACCCCTTGCGGTCCGGCACTTCGTGTTTGGGGATCGAACTGGAAATCAGCTCTTTTTCTTCGGACATAGCCTTAGTCCTTTACTGCGCCAAAGGTCAAGCCCATGACGATATAGCGTTGGGCAAACGCGATGAAGATCAGCGAAGGGATGAGCGTCAGCGTGGCGACCGCCGCCATTTCGCCCCAGTTCGTCCCCGTCACCGTGACGAACTCCGCCAGCCCGGTCGTAATCGTGCGGGCGCGGAACGAGGTCAGGGTCGCGGCGAACAGGTATTCATTCCACGCGAAGATCCAGCTGAGGATCGCGGTCACGGCGAGACCGGGCGCGGCCAGCGGCAAAATGATCCGGCGGATCACGCCAAAGGTCGTCGCGCCATCGACAAACGCCGCCTCGTCCATCTCAATCGGGATGCCGTCCATGATGCCCTTCATCAGCCAGATGGCGAACGGCAGATTGAACACACAGTACAGCATGATCAACCCCAAATGGGTGTCATACAGCGTAAAATTCAGGCTGCCGAGACGGACATTGCTGACCTGAGTGAACATCAAAAAGAGCGGCAGCAAAAACGCGGCGGGCGGCGCCATACGGTTGGTGATCGTCCAGAAAAAGATGTTGTCGCTGCCGGAGAGCTTGAATCGCGACAGTGCGTAAGTCGCCAGCAGTGCCAGCACCGTGACCAGCAGCGCGTTCCCGGTCGAGATGATCAACGAGTTGACCATGTAGCCCTGAAACGTGCGGTCGGTGATGACGTTTATGTAGTTCTCGATGAAAAACGAGTTGATGGTGAGCGTCGGCGCGTTGAACAGTTCGACACGGCTGCGGGCAGACACGACGATCATCCACCACACGGGGACGACGGTGAACAGGGTCGCCAGAATCCAGACCACGTAGGTGGGGACATAACTCAGAACTTTGCGAAGTGTCTTGCTCATGGTATCCAGTTTCTCAGCAACTCAGTTATTGCGCCGCACTTGGGTGAGCGAAACGAACAACAGCCAGCACGCGACGATCGTCAGGTACAGCGTCAGCAGGGACATGGCTGAACCATAGCCGTAGTCCGTCTGCGGGAAAACCACGCGGAAGATGTGAATACCCAGCGTGCGGGTCGACGTGCCGGGGCCGCCGCCATTGGTCAGCATGTTGATCTCGTCGACGGTGCGCAGCGCGTCCATGACGCGAATGAAGACGGTGGTCAGAATCACGGGACGCATAAGCGGCAGCGTGATATGCCGGAAGATCTGCCAGCGATTCGCGCCATCCACCTGTGCTGCTTCGACGGGTTCGCGCGGCAGTGCCGTCAGCCCCGCCAGCATCGTCAGGGTGACGAACGGCGTCCAGTGCCAGATATCCATGATCAGAATCGACAGGAACGCCTGGTCGGAGCTCGTGCCAATATTGAACGAAACGTCGAACCAGCGATCTAGAAAATACGGAATCGGCCCGAAGCCGGGGATAGTCATCAAGCGCCAGATCGCGCCCACCGCAATCGGGGCGATCATCAGCGGAACCGTGTGGACGATGCGGAACAACGTCTTGCCGAAAAAATCGCGCGCCAGCAAATTCGCCAGCAAAAACCCGATGATCAACTCGGACAGCACGGCAAAAAAAGTGAACCGAATGGTGACGCCCAGCGCGTTCAAAAAGAGATTATCAAAAACAAGGTTTCGATAATTATCAACGCCAATGTACGTCAGGCCATCACGTGCCGAGAACGGATTCCAATCATTAAACCCGACCAACAGCACGTAGATGAACGGGAACAGACCGAAGATGAACATGATAATGAGCGTTGGGGACAGCAGCAGCCATCCGGTACGAGTGCGTCGCACAGCAGCTCCTCTAGGCTAAGAAAACTATTTAAGTGCATCTCAGTCGTTCGTCGGGACACGCAACTACACGGTCCACGGCGGCTCGAATGCCGCACACGCAAAAAAACCAAACGGGTGGCGTGACCCGTAGATCACGCCACCCTACTGGCCGAAACCAGTGAACTAGTTAGCTGCCATAACCGAGGCTGATGAGTTCAGCTTCGGCGGCTGCGGCCGCTCCATCCAGGGCTTCGGCGGGCGTGATTTCGCCAGCGATCGCCCGATAGATGAAGGGTGCCACCGCTTCACGAACCTGCGGGTGGAAGGGGAACGGCGGCGCACCTGCGAACAGGTAGCCCTGATCCTGCATCAGGCTGTAATAGCCATTGGTCGCTTCGTCCATCGCCACGACCAGCGGATCATCGTAGGTCGGTTCCATGACGATACGGGAGGACGCCGCCGCCCATTCGGCTTGCACCGACGGCAGACCGACGAACTGCAGCCACAGGAGCGTAGCCTGTTGATTCTGCGAGGAGACGGGCAGACCGAACGCGCCACCATCGTAGTAGCCGATGTAGCCCGTGTCCGCTTCCGCCGCTTCCATCACACCGGGTTCAACCGGGGGCAGCGCCACGCCGACATTGCCAACCACGTTGGAACGGGTCGCATCCGTGGCAATCCACGCCGCGTTTTCACCGTAAACCAGACCCTGAGCCGCGCGGCCAGCCGCAAACGACGCTGCGACTTCATCCCACGTGCTGCTAGTGGATTCCGGCGGCGCGAACTGGAGGTTGTTCAACCACCACGCCAGCGCTTCCTTCGCAGCATCGCTGTTCATCTCGCCGCCGTTTGCAACCGAAGCCTTCCAGGTTTCCTGGTTGATGCCCCAGTTGTACACGCCGAAGGTCGGAGCCACTGATTCAAAGAATTCATAGAACGACGACGGGTGACCGGATGCGGCCTGTACCGTGGTACCCCACAGATCGAGGTCGTTGGCTTCGCCGTAGGCGGTGAAGAAGGTGGCGATATCTGTATACTGCTGGTGCGTGGTCGCCGGGGCGAGCGGGTAGCCATATTCGGCTTCGAAGGCCGCCATGATGTCCGCATCTTCGAACAGGTCGGTGCGGTACAGGTAAATCTTCACAAAGGCTTCCATCGGCATACCGAAGACGTGGCCTTCGTCATTCTTGAAATAGTCGACAAACGTAGTGAAGTTGTCGAAGCTGAATTCCGGCGCGGCGAGTTCCGGATTGTCCGCCAGAGCCTGAGTCATGTCGACGAGGTATTCATTCGCCAGATACCCGTAGATGATGTCTTGTTCGATGTACACGAAGTCATACAGACCCGTGCCCGCTTCCATGTCGCGGATCGCCTTGTCGTACATCTGATCCCACGATGTGGTTTCGAGTTCGACGTTGATGCCCGTCAGTTCGGTGAACTGGGGCGCGAGCACATCCTTGACGTAATTCGAGGCGGGGGTGCTTTCCGACACGCCGCGCAGGGTCACACCAGCGAACTGGGCACCGGCTTCGGCCCACCACGCCGTCGTATCATCTTGCGCGCTCGTCAGCGACGCGCCGACGAGGAGCATGAATGCCATCACGAGTACCGCTAACTTGCTCCAATGCTTTGTAGTACGCATAAGCTTTTAACTCCAAGAAGTCTAAAGTGATCAATCCCACGTAATGTTGCCGGTTACCGCTGTTCTTTAACTCCTACCACCCCCTTTACAAGGTCGACATCTCGTGCCGAGATGCGGCTTACTATCATCCAAAGCGTTAGGTTGCTGCCTTGCGCTTTTCGATGCGATCCAGAATGCCCCGCGCGGCGGTCGTGTCCGTGATGAGAACGTTGAAATAGCGTCCGCGTAACCCGCCTAAAATGGCATCAATTTTGTTCACCCCACCCGCAACTGCGACGGACAAGGGCTTGGTGTAAACGTTTTCAAGATTAATCGCAATTGACCGATCACTAAATTCGGGGAAGCACTGTACACCGTCCGTATCGTAGGCGTGACCCAAGATCTCGCCGACCGCCCCCCGGACGCGAATCAGTTCCAGCAACTCTTTGCCAAAATACCCTTGACGATAGGGAGTAGAAAACTCGGTGATCAGGCCGATGCCGAGCAGGACTACATTCGCCGTATTCCCCAATTCAATGACCGAGGCAATGCTGGAGTCCTTGAGCAGCGATTCTTTGATTTCCGCGCGGTCGACAAAGCGCGGCGCGGGGATTAGTGCCGTGCGTGCGCCTAACGCCTGCCCGATCAGCATGACAGTCAGGTCGACATTCGGCTTGTTGATATTGCTCGGCGCGCTGCCCGTCAGGCTGACGACGGTCAGGTTCGGGAGTGGGTTGTGCTTCATCCGCAGTGCACATTCATAGAGCGTCGTACTGCCCGATGGCAGCCCGACAACATCCCCGGCGCGAATGTGCGCGTACAGATACTGCGCGGTCGCTTCGCCCATCGCGGCTTTGATCGTCTCGTCATCATCATCCAACGCCGTGACGACAATCGCTTCTTTCAAGCCGAAGATCTGTTCGAGGCGCAGCTCAAGATCCGCGGCGTACGCAAACGGCTGCACGATCTCGACTTTGACGAGGCCAAGTTCATTGGCGCGCTGGAGCAAGCGTCCCACCGTTTGGCGCGAAACACCCTCTCGCTGCGCGATCTCGGATTGCAGAAGCTGTTGTTTGTAATAAAGAGTCGCAACTCTCACGAGCTGCCGCGTGTCTTCATTCAAAGCCTACTGTTCCAAGAAAACTATTTTTACGAATTTTCGATATGGTCATATGCTCACGATTTGAGCATGGGCTACAAAATTCAGTTTAATAGAATATAATTTTACTGTCAAGCAATTCCAATCCGAGATATTCGCTGGGGTCAGCGTTCTTAGAAAATCAGTTACGGGAACATGAGGGCGGCGTGGACGAGCAAACGATTCTTTTGGAAGCGCGCCAGATCGTCGAGCGCGAAAGTCAGGTCATCGCCGCGCTGGCGCAGCAGCTTGACCAGCGCTTTGTCGCTGCGGTGCGCTTATTGCTGGCTTGTGAAGGCCCTGTCCTCGTCACGGGCGTGGGCACATCGGGCGCGGTGGCGCGGCGCTTGGCTCATCTGCTCACCTGCTGCGGCACGCCCGCCCTGTATCTGCATCCCGGCGATGCGCAGCACGGCATGTCCGGCGCGATCATGCCGACCACCACGCTGATCGCCCTGTCGAAGGGCGGCGAGAGTGCCGAGATCACGTTTGTGGTGACGTATGCGCGGCAGCAGGGCGCCAAAGTGCTTGCCCTGACGGAAAAACCCGAGTCCACGCTGGGACGGCTGGCCGATGTGGCGCTGCTCATCCAGACGCCCGCCGATGCGGATCAACTGAATTACATTGCGACAGGGAGTTCGCTGGCAGTGGCGGCGGTCGGGGATGCGCTGTGCGGTCTGCTGCTGCGCCTGCGCGGACGCACGCTCGATGCGTTCGCGGCCACGCACCCCGGCGGTGCGGTGGGTCAAACGCTATCCCAATCACAAGATACGGAGTCGTAGGGGCGGACCTATGTGTCCGCCCAGTGCGGGCGCACACGCAGGTGCGCCCCTACAATTATCGTTGGCTGATTTGACGGACGCCCTACGCCACTACAAACTGATACGTCCCGGCGCCGATCTTATGCACCACCCCGCTGACCGCTTCCCCGTTCAGCGTGATCTGGCCAGCGCACGGCAGTGTGACCGTCGCACTGGTATTCGGCGGCACCGTGACCGTATACGTGAACACGCCGTTCTCCAGCGTCCAACCTGATACCAAGGTGCCGTAGAGCGTGTCGAGCGTGGCACGAGCATAGGTCAGCCCGCCACCCGGCTGTGGGCGCAGGATCGAATGTTTGTAGCCCGCCGCTGCCGGATCGATATCGATCCCCGCGACCGTGTTGTACAGCCAAGCGCCGATCGCGCCGTAAGCGTAGTGATTGAATGAATTCATCTCCGGCGTCTGGAAGCCATTTTCTGGCGTCCATCCGTCCCAGCGTTCCCAGATCGTCGTCGCGCCCTGCGTCACTGCGTACAGCCAGGATGGCCACGTCTTCTGATTCAGCAGCGCGTAAGCGGTATCCAGCTGACCGTAGCGGCTCAACACATGATTCAGATACGGCGACCCGACAAAGCCGGTTGAGAGGTGCAAACCGCGTCGTTCCAGATCGGCAGTGAGTTCCTGCGCCGCCAGCGGGCGCAAATTCTCTGGCAGTAAGTCGAAGTGAAGCGCCAGTACATAG
The DNA here is from genome assembly GCA_937988705.1 of uncultured Chloroflexota bacterium. GTDB lineage: Bacteria > Chloroflexota > Anaerolineae > Aggregatilineales > Phototrophicaceae > Flexifilum. The sequence continues at coordinate 10,493 of CALKIA010000302.1, forward strand.
GCCGTCTGTGTCGGTGTGAACAAGTCGGAATTGAACACCTCTGACTTGACGTCACCGTAATCGACCTGCCGCAGCGTCCCGCGCGACAGGGCATCGGCCTCATCCATCTGCCGCCGCGCCTCAGACGGCACAACGGGCACGACCGGAATTTCGCTGCCCACCAGATAACGACTGGCGAACACCGCTTTGACTTCCTCGAACAACTGCTGATAGCGCGCCGCATCGTCGGTCTTGCCGAGGATCGCCGCAATCTGTGCCAGCAGATGGGCATCATAGGCGAGAAACGCCGTGCCGAGCAGGTCGCGCGGCGTACTGGCGTTGATCGAGAGCCAATCGCCGAAGCCCGGCCAGCCTTCCCAATCCGGCGCGCAGCGCACGTAACCGGGACTGTTCGCTAGCAAAAAGCCCATGAAGCGCGTCATCGTCGGGTAGCTCTGTTCGAGGATGCGCGTATCACCATAGCATAGGTAAATCGTCCACGGGCAAATGATCGCCGCGTCCGCCCACGCTGGCCCGCCATCCGTTGGCACATCCGTCGCATACGGTACGACCGCCGGAACCGAACCGTCCGCGTTCTGCGCGTCGGTGACATCGCCCGCCCATTTGGTCATGAAGCCCGCGACATCCATGTTGAAGGCCGCCGTCCGCACAAACACCTGAATATCGCCCGTCCAGCCCAACCGTTCATCGCGCTGGGGGCAGTCAGTTGGCACATCGACGAAATTGCCCTTTTGTCCCCACAGGATGTTCTTTTGCAGTTGGTTAAGCAGCGGATCGGAACACTCGAATGTCCCGGTCTGCGCCATGTCCGAATGCAGCACGATTCCGGTGATCGTTTCCGCCGTGACCGGGCCGGTGTCACCTTCGATTTCGACATAGCGGAAACCGTGAAACGTGAACTTCGACTCCCACACTTCGACACCGCTGCCCTTGAACGTGTAGTAATCGGTCGCATGGGCGGAACGCAAATTGGTGTAGTACGGCGATCCATCCGCGTTGAGGACCTCCGCGAAGCGCAGGGTGATTGTTTTCCCCGCCGCGCCCGCGCCCTGAAAGCGCACGCGCCCCACCATATTCTGCCCTAGGTCGAACAGGTAACGTTTGCGCCCCATCGCGCCGCGATTGCTGAAGCTGACCGGCGGCAGTTCCTGAATGCGCTTCACGGTCGGGCCGTTGAGCGCGACGATCTCCACATCAGGCTGCTCAAAGGTGGCGACGGGCAGCCAGTGCGCGGCGTTGAAGGTCGGCGTGTCCCAACCGGGAATTTCGCGGCGCGCGTCATAGGCTTCCCCGCTGAGGAAATCGCTGTGCGTGATTGGCCCGAATTGATGCGTCCACGAGCCGTCGGACAGCATGATCTGCGTGCTGCCATCCGCCAGCGTAACCTCCAACTGCGCCAGCAGCTGCGGCCGATCCACGTAATTCTGCCGGTGCAGCCAGCCGAGGTAGCCCGCCGCCCACCCATCCCCGAGCAGCGCGCCGAGCGTGTTCGCGCCCGACTGGAGCAGCGCCGTGACATCGTAGGTCAGGTACTGCACGCGCTTGTGATAATCGGTCCAGCCCGGTGCGAAGACATCCGCGCCGACGGTCTGTCCGTTGATCGAACACTCGAACACGCCTAACGCCGTGACATACAACCGCGCCGCGACCACTTCAGCGGGCAGGGTGAAGTTCTTCCGGAGATACGGGACTGGAAACGTACTGCGTGCCCCACCTGCAAACGCCGACCCGATCCACTGTGCCTGCCAATCAGCGCTGTTCAGCAACCCCACTTCGAACCACGCGCTATCGCTCTGCACGGCCGCGCCGGTTTCGTCCCACACGATCACGTGCCAATACACGCGCTGGCGTGCTTGGAGTGCCTGCCCCGCATACACCACCTGCACCGATTGCTCCGAGTCGATTTTGCCGCTGTCCCACACATCCGGCTGACCCGCGCGCAGTAATTCGAGCTGACTGGCGGCCAGCACACGATACGCCGTTTGCCGCGCACCCGGCCGATCCGTATGCAATTGCCATGCCAGTCGGGGATGGGCTACGTCAATGCCGAGGGGATTATCACGATATTCGGTCGTCAAATGGGTAATGAGCATCATGCGGTGTCCTCTTCTAAAAGCTGAAGTATTTTTAGCACACGTTTCCCTGCTTGATCCAGTGGCCGCGCAGTGCGCCGGAACAGCCCGAACAGCGGCCAGCCTGGCGCCAACTGCCCGCCGATCCGACTCAAAAAGCCCGTACCGCGTTCAAATTTACACGATTAAGCTGATTCGTACAAATCAATTTTTGACCGGAAAGATCCGCCACGCGCCGCGCCTGCTCGTCAGCTTGTAGAATCGGTCGCGACCAGCTTTTGGTTCTGAGAATTCCCCCGCTTTCCTGTATAATGAACTTTCAGAAACCGCTTTCGTCGTTGGAACTCCGCACGTTCTTCTGAGGCAAATTCACCGTGAGCAGCAAAATCACCATCTATGATATTGCGCGGGAAGCTGAAGTGTCAGTCGCCACTGTCTCGCGCATCTTGACCGGCAGCGCCCCCGTCAGCCCGGAAACTAAACAGAAAGTCGAAGCGGTTCTCCAGAAACACAAATTCCGCCCGAACAAGCTGGCGCGTAACCTCTCGTATCAGCGGTCGATGATGATCGGCGTGATTCTGCCCGATATCACCAACCCGTTCTTTTCGACCATTTTTGCCGAAATGCAGCGCGATGCCCTCGCCAGCGATTACTCGCTCCTGCTGTTCAATGCCATGAACAGTCTGGAACTCGAATCGGAAGGGCTGGCCTACCTGTCGCGGCAGCAGGTCGATGGGCTGATCTTCATGGGCGGACGCGTCAACGAGATCACGCTAGCGGAACGCTACCAGCAGGAACTCGTCGATTTCGCGGCGCGCGTCCCGACCGTCATCGTCAATGGCGGCATCCAGAGCGATCTCGTCAGCGTGGTGCAAACCGATGAGCGGGGCGGCATCGCCCAGGCCGTCGCCTACCTGACACAGCTCGGACATACACGCATCGGCATGTTAGGCGGCAGCGATCACATCACGGTCACGCGTGACCGCCAGTCCGCCTTCCGCGAGTCCCTGTCCCAATCGGGCCTCGGCGTGCACGACGAATGGGTGATCACCGATGGCTTTTCGATTGACAGCGGCGTGAAGATCCTCGACAAGCTGCTTCAACAGCCGGAACAGCCAACCGCCGTCATCTGCATCAATGATCTGGTCGCGCTGGGCATTCTCAAAGCCGCGCGCCACCAGCACATCGACGTGCCGGATCGTCTGTCCGTGGTCGGCTTTGATGATGTCTACCTGAGCGCCGTCTCTACGCCAGAGCTGACCACCGTCAGCCATAACTATGCCGCCTTGGGCAGCACCATCATCGAAACCATCGTCCAGCGCATCAATGAAGAAACCGCTCCAGCCTCCGTGCTGATCGACATGGAACTTGTCGTGCGCGACTCCTGCCGCCCCGTGTGAGCCTGCCCCTATCCGCATCCTGTAAAGAATAGGTATTCAACGTTAATCCTCAGCTCGGTTGAGTATAAACCAATGCAAACCGGGAAACCTGTAGGGACGAGGCATGCCTCGTCCTCGTTGTCCATCTATGCCGAGGGAGGACGAGACATGTCTCGTCCCTACCATTAAAACCTGCCCTGATAGGAGATCTGTCTCCCCTCCTTGAATTCGGTTGAGGACAGGACACTTTTAACAATCGAGAGAATTGTAGGGACGCC
>CALKIA010000303.1 GCA_937988705.1 uncultured Chloroflexota bacterium
AGCGCGTGAGCGCGTGAGTCAAGGGACGTGCAGCACCACGTCCCTACGCAAGCGGCATTTGTCGGGACGAGATTGATCTCGTCCTTTTTTGTTAGCTTATGAACTCTGAATTGGTGGGGGTTTGCGGCAGAGCTACGGCGCTTCTTGCGTCCCCGCTGCGCCGATCTCCACGTCGATGCCTTCCGGCAGCAGCGCAATGGTCACCGATGACTGCCCGCGCCCAATCGACGCACTCAGGCTGAGCTGGTACGTCCCCGACGCGGTCAAGCCGCTCACATCCACGACGATGCTCACATCCTGCGCCGTCAGGCTGTCCACAATCGGCTGTGCCCCGGTGATCAGCACGGTCACTTCCTGCGTGGCAAGGCGGTAGTCCAGCCCTTCCCGCTCGCCAATGATCTCGACGGGCAGCAGGTCAAACTGGCGCGTGGTCATCTGCGTGTCAATGCCCACACTTACCGTGATCACGCCGCCCGTGAGCAGCAGCAGCCGCTCATCCGGCAGTTCCAGCGCTACATCGACGGAGAAATTACTCGTCCGGTTGGAGAGATCAATCGGCGTGGTGAACACCGTGCCCGGCATATTCGCCAGCAGCGCGGGCGGCCCGCTCACGACAACGACCTGCGGGCTGTAGTCGAACGTCCCGGTCAGCACATAGCCGTCAGGGAGCTCCCCGACGATGTTGGGCTGCACCCGCACCTCGCGCACATCCGCGCGCGCCTGAATATTGACGATCACATGCACGCTGGACGGTTCGAGCGTCACCCCTTCGACCACATTGCCATCCGCATCAACGGGCAGCGGGCGCACATCATCCTCATAGGCGACGCGCATCCCATCGAGATCGAGCTGAACCTGTGCCTCGACCACCTGCGACACGAGGCTTTCCGGCCCGCGCACGGTGATCTGCCGCGCGTCAAAGGTGATGCCTTCCAGCGAGTAGGCCAGTGCCGGTTCGCTGATCAGCGTCTCGTTGATGGCGACCAGCTTGGCTTCTTCCAGTTCCAGCCGCACGGTCACCTGCCGCGGCGAAATATCCACGACCGCCGCGTGACGTTCCGGCGCAATGCGGTATTGCAGCGGTACGGTGTATTCGCCGGGAGTTAAGCCCGTCAAATCCACCCAGACGAGGATATCGTCGACGGCGACCAGCGAGCGCATGGAGCGCTGCGCCCGCAGGCGAAAACTCGCGCTGGTGGTGATGTCGTCCAGATTCGTGATGATCAGGCCCGCATCCGGCGTGATGCGGATCGGGATGCGTTCGGCCATGCGCCACTGCTCAAAGGGATCGCTCTGCGTAACCGCCAGCATCCACACGAGGAACGCCAGCACCAGCGACCCGGCAAACCACAGCAGGTTATGGATGAGGAGCCGCCGCACCGACGACGGGTTGCGTTCAGCCATTTAGACGCTCTTCTCGCCCGCGCTGGAACGCATCCGAGCGCCGAGATCCCGCGTCCAGTCGCGCAGCCGCTGGGGCAGCGACCGATTCTGCGTGTATTCCGGCCCGTAGAAGGCGTTGAGGATGGTGCGCAAGCGTTTGGGGTCGAGCCGCGGAATCATGCGTCCGCCGTTAGTGATCGAAATGCGCCCGGTTTCTTCGCTCACGACCACGCACACCGCGTCGCTGACTTCGCTCATGCCAATGGCCGCGCGGTGCCGCGTGCCGAGTTTCGGCGTGCCGAGGTTGCGCCCGGACGACAGCGGCAGCACCGACGCCGCCGAGGCGATGCGCCCCGTGCCGTCGATGATGACCGCGCCATCGTGGAGTTCGGTTTTCGGCCAGAAGACGGTGAGCAGAATTTGCGGCGTGACTTCGCAGTCCATGAGCACGCCCGAGCGGATATATTCGTTCAAGCTGACGCTGCGTTCGAGGACGATCAGCGCGCCATGCCGCCGATCCGAGAGCTTTTCCGCCGCCTGACACACATCTTCGATGATGCGGGCGCGCAGCGTTTCGTGCGGGGCGCGGTTGAACAGGAAGCCGGCCCGTCCCACCCGCTGGAACAACTGCCGCAGTTCCGGCTGGAAGATCACCGGGATGGCGATCAGCAGTGCGGTCAAGCCATTTTCCAGCAGCCAACGCACCGCCCGAAAATCGAACGCATTGGAAATCAGGGCGGCCACGCCCAACACGACGATCACGCCGCGTACCAGCGCAATCGACTGGGTGCCGCGAATGAAGAAGCTGATCCCGAAAAACACCAGCGTCACCAGCAGAATATCCGCAATGGCGCTGGGAGTTAGGCTGTTGAGCGCCCAGATCAATTCCACGCTAACCGCCCAATTGCGCTAGCAGCTTCTGGTACGCCTCGACGCCTTCAGGTTTGAGCGCAATGATCTGGCGGATGGTGTTGGCGGCGTCTTTGTGCAAACCGGCTTCGAGTTGCAAACCGCCGAGCGCGTCGAGCTGCACGATGGCATCGCGCTGGCGTCCAAGCTGACGATAGATGGCTGCGAGGCGTGACCGCAAGCCCGTATCATCCTGATACAGCGTGACGAGTTCTTCGAGCGTCTGCGTGATGCGGTTGATCTGCTTGTTGCGCGCATACAGCCCGAGCAGCTTGTCCAACCGCCGGATCGCTTCCAGTTGATTCCCCTGACGGTAGTTGATGTCCACCAGCATGCGGTGGGCGCGTTCGTCGAGGGGGTCAAGCTGAATGATTTCTTCGTAGGTCTTCTGCGCCTTGCGAATGTCGAGACGCATCTGGTCGATGTCGGCGATGCGATGTTTGATGCGCACCAGTTTACCGGGCGTGGCGCTCACGCGCTGGCCAATGCGTTCGGCCACGATATAGGTTTCGCGCGACAGGTCAAAGTTGCCCAACTGGTGATGCGTATCGGCCAGATCGATATACTGGTCGAGCGCGTCTTCCCACTGCTCTTCGCTCTCCAGCAGTTCGATCAGGCTTTCGCGCACGCCCACATCCAGCGGTGCCATTTCCAAAACCTGCGTGAGGATGTCCCGGGCGCGGTCATTCTCGGCACGGGACAAGTACGTCCGCGCAATCACGTTGTACTTGGTGATCGCGTTGCGGATGCGCCCTTCCTTCATCATGACTTCGGCCATGCGCGTGTGCAGCGGCAGGTACGTCGGCGCGAATTCGACCGCGCGGTGCGACTCGTCCATCGCCAGCGTGAACAGCCCGCGCCGGATATAGCGGTCGATGACCGCAATCGACTGCGCGAGGCGATCGCCTTCGGGCGCGGTCAGGAAGTCGATAACGCCCCGTTCGCCCTGTTCGCGCAGAATTTCTTCCAGCTGGCGGCGGGTATCATCCAGACGGATCTTCCAGTCCTTGCCTTCCAGCATGATGAGCAGGCGCTTGTTGATCGCCAGAATCGCCTGTTCGTTGACTTTCTCAAACATGCCGCCGAGCTTGCGATAAATCGAGTTGAGCATCTGCTGCTCGTCATCCTCAATCGCCAACTGCGTATCGACCATCTGCAAGCACTGGAGCAGATAACGCGTCGCCTGTCGCTGCTTGTTCGATTTATAGTACGCCTGCCCGATGCCATGATAGGCGCCCGGAGCCATCTGCGGATGGTTGGTCACGTCGGTCAGCGGCTTGATCGCATCATCGGAACGATTTTGCAGGAGCAGTAAACCGCCAAGGCTCATCTTGATCGCGGGATGGCGGAGGCGATTGTCGGCGCGGGTATAGGCACTGATCGCATCGATCTGGTTGCCCTGACGATGGGCTTCCATCGCCTGCAGCGCGTCGCCAGCCACCGACATCGCTTCGCCTTCCATGACGGCCGCGGCCAGCATTCCCAGCGCGTACGACATGGCCTCGCCGAGCGGGCCGAGCGGATCGGCATCAGCGACCGCGCGCGCTTCGGGCTTCTTCTCTTTGTCAAAGCGATCTGTCTGCACCTGCGGGTCGTTCGCGGCATCGTTAGCGGGCGGCATGATCTCCCGTCCCGATTCCAGCGCGCGGATGGTGTTAAGCACCTGCGAGCTGTTCTTGTCGAGCCGCAGCGCCCGCTGCGCCGCCTTGAGCGCGGTTTCAGTGTTATTGATGCGGCGATAGTTGAACGCCAGCGTCAGATATTCGCGGATCGCCTTGTTCTTGTCGCCAATCCGCTCGTAAGCCTGCGCCAGCTTGGCATGAATCGGGATCAAACCGGGTGTCAGGCGCGTCGCCCGTTCCCAGTTACCAATCGCCTTGTCGAGATCGCGCTGGCCCAGATAGATTTCCGACACATTGACATACTGTTGTGCTGCCTCGCGCAAGCGTCCCAGCCGCTCCAGCACATCGGCGCTCTTTTCGAGCGGGATCGGGTCGTCGGGCGCGAGCTGATGGGCGCGCGTATACACTTTGAGCGCATCTTCCAAACGCCCCAATTCCAACAAACCCAAGCCGAGATGGATGTGAGCTTCGGGATCTTCCGGGAATTCCTGAATCGCCTTCCCATAAGACGCAACGGCTAACGCCCATTCCTGATCCCAGGCGGCGTTATGACCTGCATTCATCGCTTGCTCGTAGGCTTCACGATTTCCGGGCATAGATTAACTACTCGCCAGAGTTACTAAAACAGCCTTTTGTGCGTGCAGGCGGTTTTCCGCCTGCTGGAAAATTGCCGAATGTGTGCCATCTGCGACCGGGTCGGTGATTTCCTGCCCACGATGTGCGGGCAGACAGTGCAGCACGATCGCGTTCGGAGACGCATGCGCGACCAGCTCCTCGTTCACCTGATACCCCTTGAACGCTTCGACGCGCATCGCAGTTTCGGCTTCCTGTCCCATACTGATCCATGTATCAGTATAGATCACGTCGGCATCACGCACGGCCGCGATCGGATCATGCATCATGTTGATTTTGAAGCCCGACCGGATGTTCGCCGCGGTATCGACTACATCTTCCGAGAATTCGTAGCCGGGCGGCGATGCAATCGTGAAGTCCATCCCAAAATGCGCTGCGCCCTGCATCAGCGATGAGGCGACATTGTTGCCATCCCCCACAAACGCGACTTTGAGGCCATCGGTCGTGCCGAAGTGTTCCAGAATGGTGAGGACATCGGCCATAGCCTGACACGGATGCGCGGCATCACTCAAACCATTGATAACCGGGACGCTCGACCACTTGGCGAGTTCGACCACATGGGCGTGCGCGAACACCCGCGCCATCACGAACTGCACATAGCCCGCCATCACGCGCGCCACATCGGCCACGCTCTCACGCTTGCCCAACCCGATTTCATCCGGCCCAATGTACAAGGCATGTCCACCGAGGTGCTGCATCGCCATTTCGAAAGAAACGCGTGTGCGCAGCGATGGTTTTTGAAAGATCATCCCAAGGGCTTTCCCGTGGAACAACGGCTGGTTGCCGCCATTCCGCCATTCGGCTTTCAGGGTCAACGCAAGGTTCAGAATTTCCCGAAGGTCAGAACTTGACCAGTCACAGAGATCGATGAAATGTCGCATGCTACTTCGCTGGTGAAAAGCATATAAGTCATACATGCAGTATAACACGCTTGCGGCATCGGGGAAACTTAAAGAGTAGCGGGCAGCAGGAAATGCCGCCCGCGCGCGCGGGACAATCAGAGGCATGGGGAACGGACGCGATCAACCGCGTCCGAGAAAAACTGTTCGTGTGTAGGGACGCCATTCACGGCGTCCGCTGTTTCCAACCCGACTTCACGCTGTTCTGCTCAACTACCGGCAGACCGCGATCAATCGCCGACCAAAATATGGAGGGCGAACGCTTAACGATGCCTCAACCCCTGCGTTCTATTCCACATCCCGCCAATTGTCACCGACCGAAGCGTTCGCTTTGAGCGGCGCATCCAGCTCGACGGCGTGCTCCATGACATCGACGACCAACGCCGACGTACGCTCGACTTCGTCTTCCGGCACTTCGAGCACGAGTTCGTCGTGCACCTGCAAAATCATACGCCCACGCAGTCTCTGCGCGGCTAGTTCCCGCTGCAGCTTGATCATCGCCAGCTTGATGATGTCCGCCGCCGTACCCTGAATCGGCATGTTGATCGCTTCGCGTTCAGCGGCGGCGCGTTCGTTGCCACCCGCCTTCAAGCCCGGGAACGTGCGGCGGCGACCATAGAGTGTCGAGAGGAAACCCTGCTGCCGCGCCAATTCCGTCGTGCTGTCAATGTAGCGTTTGACGCCGGGAAGCTGGCGGAAATACGTCTCGATGAATTCACGCGCCTGCGCCAGCGGCATTTGACTATCACGCGCCAATCGGAACGCGCCCATGCCGTACAGAATACCGAAGTTGACGCGCTTGGCGAAGATGCGCTGCCCCTTATCGACTTTGTCGAGCGGCACGCCGTAGATCAGCGCGGCGGTGGCGGCGTGAATATCCTGCCCTTCCTCGAAAGCGCGCAGCAGCGTCGGTTCCTTGGTGACATGCGCCATGATGCGCAGTTCGACCTGACTGTAATCGACGGCCAGCAGGCGTGTCCCCGGCGCGGCGATGAACGCGCGGCGTACCTCGCGCCCAACTTCCGTGCGGTTGGGGATGTTCTGCAAGTTCGGGTTGCTGCTGCTCATACGCCCGGTGCTCGCCCCCACCTGATTGTACTGGGTATGCAACCGTCCGCTCGACGGGTTGATCATCGCCGGGAAGGCATCGACATACGTACCTTTAAGCTTGCTCAACTCCCGGTATTCGAGGATCTTCTCGATGATCGGGTGTTCGCCGCGCAGGTTGTCGAGCGTGGCCGCGTCGGTCGAAAAGCCGTGCGTCGTCTTGCGCACGCCGTGTGACGACAACCCCAGTTTGCCGAACAGCACATCATTCAACTGCTTCGGGCTGTTGATATTGAAAGAACCATAGCCACCCGACAGGCCAAACACCTCGTGTTCGATGGCCGCCAACTGCTCGGTGAGGCGCACGCTCAAATCGATCAGATACGGCACATCGATGACCACGCCCGTCTGTTCGATGGCGGCGATCACCGGGACGAGCGGCATTTCGATCTGTTCCAGCACGAAGGCCGGTGAGCGCAGCGGCACCTGCCACAGCCCATCAAATTCCGGATCGCCCGGCGCATTGTCCAGTTCGGGGCGCAGCTTTTCGACCAAACGATAGGTCAGAGCGGCATCATCACCCGCATACGGCGCGGCGCGTTCAATGGCGACGCGATCCATGGTGAGCTGGTTCTTACCCGACCCAATCAACTCGTCGATGGTGGTCATGCTCAAGCCAAGCTTGCCCCTGACCAGCGCCTTCAGGCCAATTTGCTCACGCGAATCGACCAACCACGCGGCGATCATCGAGTCGAACGTGATGGGCATCACTTCGAGGCCATGCCGTTGGAGTACCACGAGATCGTAATCAGCGTTATGCGCGTACTTGGCGATGTTCGGGTCAGTCATGGCGGGGCGCAGCGCCTCGATCACCGTTGAGAGCGGAAGCTGCTCACCGCGTTCATGCCCGACCGGGATGTAGTAGCCCGTCTCGCCGTCGCACGAGAGCGAAATGCCGACGAGCGTCGCCAATAGCGAATCCGTGCCGGTCGTCTCCGTATCAAAAGCGATGGCGCGGCAGGTGCTCAACCGCTGAACAAGCGCGGCCAGCTGACTCGCGGTCTGGACAAGCTCCGTATGCGCCAACGACGGGATCGGTTCTTCCGGGGCTGTTTCCGCGCCCGTGAGCATGTCAAAGAGGCTCATTTGCTCTTGCTTAGTGCGTTTGGCTTTTGGCTCATCCACCGCTGCGCCATCCCGTGCCCGCAGCCGCCCCAACTGCGTGAACAGGCTCTTGAACTCGAATTCGGTGAACAGCGCTTCGACCGGCGCCCGGTCGAAATCGTGAGACACGCACCGGTTTAAGTCCAAGGTGATCGGGATATCGCAGCGAATGGTCGCTAATTGCTGGCTGAGGTAGGCCGAGTCGCGTCCCGCCTCCAGCTTCTTCGCCACCGCGCCCTTGATCAAGGCGATGTTCGCGTAAATGTTGTCGAGCGTGCCATAGGTCTGAATCAAGTCGGTGGCCGTCTTTTCGCCCACGCCCGCCACGCCGGGGATGTTATCGGAGGCATCACCCACCAACGCCTTATAGTCGATCAACTGCGGCGGCTCAAAGTTGAAGCGTTCGCGGAAGCGCGCCAAATCGTAAATCTCAACCGGGGCTTTAGGCTGCGAAGTCGAATAGCGCACGGTCACATGGTCGTTGATCAGCTGGAAGATGTCACGATCACCTGTCACAATGCGCACATCGACGCCGTGCGTTTCGGCCTGCCGCGAGATCGTCCCGATGATGTCATCCGCTTCGGTGTTGGGGCGCGTCAGCACGGGGATATTAAACGCGGCGACCAGCGTTTGAATCTGGCCGATCTGCACGCTCAGGTCGTCGGGCATGGCCTCACGCTGCGCTTTATACGCCGGGTACAGTTCTTCGCGTCCGCTCAAGCCTTCGTCAAAGGTCACCGCGATGTATGCGGGCTGATCCTTTTCAAGCACATCCATGAGCGCCCGCGCGAATCCGTAGACAGCGCTGGTCGGTTTGCCGCTGCTGGTGCTGAACGCACTAACCTTGCCCATCGCAAAATAGTGACGGTACGCCAGCGCGTGACCGTCCAGGATGTAAAACATCGGAGCCATAGGGCGATCCCTCAAGTGGAGCGAACGTTTGAGCTACAATTATACTCTCAAATTGTCGGGATGTCTAAAATAGGGGTGGTGATTGGGGCGGAGAGGTGCACGGCGGTGCGCCTCTCCGGTTTAGTAGTTGGGACTCGTTACGCCATCCGCTCGAAATTGATGAACTGCTGAATCTCGTCCACTTCTAACGGACGTCCGGGTGCAACGACCAGATAGCCATCCGACCACAGCAGATCAGGATCGAGGGCGCGATTCTGCGCGCTGGCAATTTCACCCGCGCGGCGCTTCAGCTCACGGACGATCTCATAAGGCATGATTTCGCCGGGGATATCGGCCAGCAGGTAGATGTAGTCTTCTTCCACCCGCAGCCCATTGATCAGCCAACCGCGTTCACCCAACTGCATATTCAAACCGGCTGTAATCGCACCCGCCACCGACGAATTCAGCGTGACCGCAGCGTTTTCCACGATCCACACGAAAGCGTAGGTCGAGCGCACGCCCGTATCCAGCGGCTCGATGAGCATGGGCACGTCGATAGGTGCGGCGTTGGGTACCGGAATGGTGTGGAGCGCTTCCGCGAGCCGCTGTCCCTGTTTACGGATGTCGCGCAGCGACGTGGTCGAGCCGAACACCAGCGACAGGATCAGGTCATCGTCGGTCACCGCCGAGTACAACATGTAATTCTTAGGGCTGTCCTTCGCGCTGACAAAGCGAATGTTTGAGCCGGATGGAATGCTCGAGCCATCGACGGGAATGAACGGGCGAATTTCCATGACTTCGTCTTCGGCCATGCGCCCTGCATAGGCGACGATTTCGCCATGCCGCGTGAGCAGTGTCGCCTCAGCGGTCAGTTCCAGCGAGGCTTCGGTCAGGTTGAGCGCCAACTGGGCCACGCGCGGATCATCCGCGGCGGGGGTCATCACGACGGGCGAACGCCCCAGCGTGAAGTCATAGCGTTCATCATCCAGCGGTCGTTCTTCGACCACTTCAAAGGCCGCCAGCAGTTCAAAGGAGGTGTTGAAGTTTTCAGCGGCCAACGGCGGGAATTCCGGCAGTTCTTCCGGCGGTGGCGGCACGAGGGCGGCCAACGGCGAAGCGGCCGGGACCGCACCGCGCACAAAGGGCTTGGTGTAGCTCGCCGTATCTTCGAAGTCGTCTTCCGGCAGCGCGAGATCTTCCGGCGGGAACGGTGGAATGACGGGTTCAACGGGCGTCTGCTGCGCGACCAGCTCTTCAGGTATAACCGGCTCAACGGGCGTTTCCTGCTCCAACAATTCTTCGTCAGTGGGAGCGGAAACAGCCCACGGATCTTCTTCCGCTGGGCTCGTAACTTCTTGTGCGTGGGGCGGCAGATCCCACTGTTCATCCTGATGAACCGGGACAGCCAACTGTTCGTCTTGAACAGGTTCGGCCACTTCCCACTGGTCTTCTACGACGGGCAGCGGTGGCTCAACCACGGGTTCCGGCAGCCACTGCGTCTCGTCCGGCATCTGTTCGATCTGAAGCGCCTTTGACGGAATGGTCAGATCATCCACGAAGCGGCTGTCCGCCTCATCGACCATCTCCGGCAGCGACTCCGGCAGGAAATCCGGTTCGGTCGTCAGGAACTTATCACCTTCGGCGCGCTGCTGGCTCTCGCGCACCCACGACGGCAGCGGCTGAACACGCGGACGATGGCGTGGCAGCTGCTTTTCGATGTTGGTCAGCAAGTCTTCCAGCGAAAAGCCCTCGGCGCGTGTTTGCTCGAAGACCTGCGAGAGAATTACTTTGGCCGGGTAGGACTCGCCTTGTTCGACATCGTCAAAGATAAAATCTTCCTGCTGCGGGGCCGCGAGCAGGCTCTTCAGTTCTTCCGGCTTCGGCTCAGGAAGCGGTTCATCGCGCAGAATGGATAGGACTTCGCGGAAACTCTGTTCGCCCACGCCCGCCGCGAGATCGCCGACCGTGCCGCTTTCCTCGAAACTCGGCGGCGGTGGTTCATCGCGTTTCAGCTGGTCGAAGAGCGGGCCGCTTTCCTCGGCTTTCTTAAACAGCGACGTTTTCTGCGTATTCTCCGCCACTCGATCCATTTGCTCGAACAGCGTTTCCAATCCACCCTGAAACACGAATTCGACATAGTCAGATTTGCGGGTGGGCAGCGGTTCGTGCGGCTTCTCCCCCTTCATCGAATTGACGAGGTCGGAGAAAGGATCATCGCGGCGCGGCTGTTGCACATCATTGGGCAGCGAGTTCAACACCTCATCGAACAGATCCGTTTGCCGCGGGGGGACTTCCCACATGGACGACGAGTCCTCGGATAAATCGTCCGGATGCGAGGGGGTATCGTAGTATTCTTCCTGAGCATAGATCTCGCCCATATTCGAGAGAATACTATCGAGGGTTGCCGCTTCCGGTAGTTCTGGCGGCGCAGGCGGCTCAGGTTGCTCGACGGTGAGGGGCGTATGGCGTTTGGTCGGCGGCAGCGGCTGCTGCTGCATTTCCGACGGTGTGGTGTACTCGCGGAACAGTTCGCGCAGCAGCGGCCCCAGTTCGCGGGCGCTGAACTTCTGATCGAGCGACCCTTGAAGTTGGAGCGCGTTGATCACCCGGTCCGGCTGGAACGGCGTAGCGATCACGCTGATCGTCGGCTGAATTTCGCGCAGGCGGAGCACCACCTGTTCGCCGCTCACGTCCGCGAGCGAGAAATCCACCACCGCCACATCTTGCACGTGGTCGCGCAGATAATCGAAGGCCGCATCCACCGACCGGAACGGATGTGCCTCAAACTGATTGGATCGCTCCAAACCCTGTTTGAGCGCAATGGCAAACGCCAATTGTCCGTGAATGATCAACACTTGAATGACCATAATTCGTTACGTCCCCGGTGAGATCGTGGCGAACAGCGCCGACTGGATGTCAGACATTACACTGGCCCCAAGACTGTCACCGAAAAAATGCCAACGTTATTGACTTCGCTCTGTTCCGTAATCTGGGCGGCGCTGTCGGTGCGGGCTTGCAGCGTATACGTCCCCGGCGTCGAGAATGTCAGATTGATCGTGAGAATCACGCTTTGCCCCGCCGACAGATCACCGACCACACCGAGCTGCTGCGTCACGCCGCCCGGAGATACCGTGATTTCGTTATCAAACTGACCCGTCGCGCGCTGTCCCGTATTGGTAACCGTGATGGCGTACGAGGCGCTCACGGTGGTCTCGCCCAACGGAATTTGCACCGTGGTCGGCCCACTCACATTGCTCACAACCAGATCGGCCAAACCGGGTGTCGCGCTCGGCGTGGCCGTGTTGACGATCGGCGGCGTAATGCTCGGCGTGATGGTCGGGCTGACGCGCGGCGTCGGCGTCGGCGGAATGGGCGGGATGATCACGCTGGCGCAGTTGCCGTAGATCGTGACGACCGTATTGCTCACCCACCCTGTGAGCGAACCGAAGCGCACCTGCCACCAGGAGTTATCGCCCACCCGCCCCGTAATCGGCGCGGCGACACCGCTCGCCAGAATGGTGATGACATCGTAGACGGTGCCTGGCCCCGTGCGCAGATTTACGCTGCTGTTGGTGACGACGCGGCAGGTCGGGTCATTCGGATTGACCACGGGCGGCTGGGTCACAACCACGATGGGCGCGGTGGTGTTGGTCGGCGTGGCGCTGCGCGTCACCGTCACCGTGATGGTCACGGGCGAGCTCGTCACACTACCGCGATAGGCGATCACCTGTAAGATGAGCGAACCTTCGCTGGTCGGCGTATAGTCGAGCAAAACCGTCATGTTGCGATCCCCGCCGGTATTCTGCGAGGAGACCGTTTTCACGATCGCGCCGCCCGCCAGCAGTTGAATCCGTGTGATCCCGACCGAATCGGTCGCCGTGACGTTGACATTAATCGGTTGGTTGAGCGGCACGGTACTCCCACTGGCCGGCGAGACGATCGTCACCGTTGGCTGACCGCCGCCCTGTACAGTTGGAGTAGCCGCGTTTTGCGCATCACCGCCGGATGATAAGTTGCAGGCGGCGAGTACGAACACGAGCAGTAAAACGAACCCAAGTCGAAAACGCATATTGTTACTCCCGGTTTACTGCCGAGAAACCTGTCCAATGATCGAAAATGACCGACACCCAGCGAACTGCTGGTATGTCTCATAATTATTGTACATGAGTGCTGTAGGGAGGAAAAGCGGCTTAAGACGGAGAAACGCCAACAGCCCCGATAACAGGGGCTAGAATGGCATCTTCGAAGGTTGTAATCGAGTTTAGGAAATGGGTTCTTTGTAGATCACCAGGCGGCTCATGTCATCGCCTTTGGCGACGCAAGTGGTCATATCCACCTTAAATTCGCGCCCGCCTGATACCCAGCGCAAGCCTTCTTGCAGCAAACCCTGCGCCATATAGCACACAGCTTTGTCGGTCTTGCGTCCCCAGCACAGCGGGCAGCGTTCCATCGTGTAGATGATGCGGTCGCCGCCTTCTTCATACACGTTGGAGATTTGATCAGAAAACTGGGAGAAGATGTTGCCCATTGCCGGAACGCCGACTTTTAGCTTGGCATTCAGCGGCAGCACCTTAAACGCGAGATCGCCCACCCCGGCCAACGCACCAAAGGATCGCAGACCACCAGCGAAGATGGCGCGACCCGCGCGCAGCGCCAAAGCGCGCCCGCCGCGTGGCCCATACATGTCTTCCAACGCAATATTCAAGGCGGTGAAATCGGCAAAGTCGAAGCCTTTGTCGAGATTATCTGGGGGCAGACTATCAACATAGTTCGGCAAATGGGCGAGGTTCAGAATCGCGTTCAAGCCATTGCGCCCCATGATCTCTTCCATGGCTTCCATCGTGAGGCGAGCAAATTTATTCGGGTAGTAATATCCGCTTTTCTCAGGTGGCATTCTGCCTGCTCCTCCAAATGTGCGCGAGCCAGTTTTCGCGGCAGCCTTGCATGGCTCTTCGACAATGCTCTCAAAGTATATGCCAAAACCGAGCGAGTCCCAACTTAATTATCCGGCCATCACAACCAGGGGCTCAGCCACAGTCTGGGCGTTCGGCAGACGCCCCTGCATACTCCAGGGACCAGTCCACATAATCTCTAACTCTACGAGTTTACCACACCAATCCCCAGAGTCTTCAAAAAAGACGATTTTGTTCTGGGGCGTACGCCCGCGCCACTTACCTTTGTGCTGATCTTCGATCAGTACCTGCACGCGCTGGCCGAGGTATTGACGGTTGATCTCGGCCAGCACGCGCGCTTGCTGTTCGTCGATCATTTCGTGACGGCGCTTCTTCTCGTCCTCGGGTACATCGTCCGCCATGCGGCGCGCGCTGACCGTGTTGGGGCGCGGGCTGTAACGGGCGAGATGCACCTTATCCAGCTTGAGTTCGGCGAGCAGACGGTATGTTTCCATGAACTGCGCTTCCGTTTCGCCAGAGAAACCAACGATAATGTCGGTGTGAATGGCGACATTCGGGATGCGTTCACGGATGCGCTGGATGAGCTGGCGATACTGATCGGTTGTGTAGCCGCGCTTCATCGTCTCCAGTACCTGATCCGACCCTGCCTGCACCGGGACTTCGATGTGTGGCATGATGCGCGGCAGTTCCGCGACCGTATCCAGCAGCTTGTCGGTCATCCAGTTCGGGTGACTGGTCAAAAAGCGGATGCGTT
>CALKIA010000304.1 GCA_937988705.1 uncultured Chloroflexota bacterium
GTTTGCCGAAGCCGTGACCCTTCAACGCTTCGACCATGCACGCGATCACGCCGCGGCCGGTTGCTTCGTTGCGTCCCAGACTGCCGCCAATATTGATCGGCTTGCCGGTCACAATCGCCGGAACCGAATAGCCGACGGTCATGCTGTAAGTATCCATAATCCACGCCATGACCTGCGGGTTCGTGCCCATGTCTGGCGCGGGGATGTCCATTTTGGGGCTGATTAAAGGAATGAGTTCGGCGGTATAGCGACGGGTCAAGCGTTCCAGTTCATCACGGCTGAGCGTCTTGGGGTCAACGACCACGCCGCCTTTTGCGCCGCCGTAGGGAATGTTGACGAGCGCGCACTTCCAGGTCATCCACATGGCGAGCGCGCGAATTTCATCGAGGTTGACGGCCAGGCTGTAACGCAGACCGCCCTTCGACGGGCCGAGCACGGTACTGTGGTGCACACGATAACCCGTGAACATTTCCACTTTACCGTTATCGCGCCGAACCGGGAAGTTCACGGAGAACTCGCGGCGCGGGTAGCGCAGGAAATCGGCCACCCCATCATCAAGGTTCAGGTAGCGAACGGCACGATCAAATTGCGCCAGTGCGGTACCGTAGACGCTCGGTGTTTGCTCCTGCGGGGGGGTGTTATAAGCTACCACCATTACCAGTACTCCTTTTCCGGATGCGACCGGTGTCGTTTTTGTCTATTTTGTAGGGATCAAATCCCTTATCTATTGGTCAGTATATATGAGCTTTTGTTCAGCGAGAAGTGATTTAACTCACCTCTCATATATGTTGCACATCCATTGAGGGAATACACTTAGGCAACTTGCATCATAAAGAAAATTAGTGAATTTTCGCACGAAGCTGAGATCGCTATGCGACGTAGGGGAAACATAGATCGAACGTTATTGTGTTTCTACTCGGTGCCTAGCAGAGTTGGGGGCGTATTGACTCACATGGTGCTTGCCAGAGCTTGATCATCAAGCTCATCCGGGATGAACCAACTTTCCATCACTCGCGACTAAACCAACTGAGGCCACATGAAAACGTTTCGAACCCTTATTCTCTTATTGTGTGTGTTGTGTTGCTCACAGATCATGACTCAAGCTCGTGACACAGATGAAGCGCTCCTCGTTTCTCATGTGGAATGGTCACAAAACCCGAGCGAAATACTGGTCACGTTGCACGAAGGCGGATTAACGGTGATCGATCCGGCGACGCGACTGATTATCATGGAGGTTCTGGGCGAACTCACTGGCCCAATTGAGGATGCAGCGCTCCAGCCAAACGGGTCACGGATTGGCACGACCCACCGTTTTACAGGATTAAACATCTGGGATACGGACACTGGCAGCTTAGTCTATTCTGACAGTGACCTTGTGTTTGCCTGGCAAGTCGCTTGGAGTCCCGATGGTCAGTACCTTTTCGCGAGCAGCATTGATGAAATGGTGATGCGTGATGCAGTGGGCAGCCCATTGTTTGCGATACCGGGTGCGCCCGAAGATGTACCGCATGTAGCATTCAGTCCAGATGGCACACGACTTCTGCTCAGTTTCTCCCCGAAGTTCGAAGTATGGGATGTCACATCACGGCAAATGCTTGTCCGCAACCTAACGCCCGGGTTAATCCAATCGATTGAGTGGAGCGCAGATGGAACTCGCTTCCTTGCTGCCAATATCGACAATACGCGTGAAGGCAGGTTTTACACTATCCACATCATCAACCCGATGACCGGAGAATCCTTACGTGTCTATTCTGGCTTTTCCAGCCAGTTAACAGCCGCACTCTGGAATCCCGATGAAACGCAAATCTTGGCGACGAGTGTCGATGGAACGGCTTATCTTGTCGACGGGGAGTCGGGCAGCATTACACCGATTTTTACGACGAATGTTCCGCTGCTGTCAGCCGATTGGAGTCCCTATGGCGGTCAGGTTGCTATTGGCGCACCCGCAAATTCGGAAACGATGCAATCGATGGACGGCAGTGACGCAAACCTTGCCGATTTGCCACTACAAATCGTCGTCCCTGATCCGTCCCTTGAGCGTCTGCGCTCCATCGCCGCGCTGTGTGATGCGCCGCTGCCCCTTCCCGACGCCGCTCAAGCGGATCAACTGCGCGAGTTCGTAGCGCAAGTCGAGGCGCTGCCGGTTGGCAGCGTTCCAGCCGCCTGCGCCGCTGATTTAATCGCTGTCGCAGAGGTAATTCCGCAGGAGCAGTAGCAGCGCCCTCCCCCTCTCCTCTTTTCGGAGAGGGGGTTGGGGGTGAGGTGTGTTCTACACCTTCTCCCCAATGTAATGCCGCAAAAACTGACCCGTGTAGCTCTCGTCAACCTGCGCGACATCTTCCGGCGTGCCCGTAGCGATCACGTAGCCACCTGCGTCGCCGCCTTCTGGCCCCATGTCAATGATCCAGTCCGACACCTTGATGATATCGAGGTTGTGTTCGATTACCAGCACGGTGTTGCCGTTATCGACCAGCCTTTGCAGCACGCCGATCAAGCGCTTCACGTCGGCAGCGTGCAGCCAATAGTCCCAACCACTGTCGCTTAAGCGCTGCTGCCAGTCGGCGAAGTGCCTAGACCGCGATCCGCCAGTTACAGTGCGCGCGCCGATGCGGGCAGCACCTCCCACAAGTGGTCAAGCAATCCATCAACAGCTTGACTTATCCTTCTTCAGGGTAATCATCGGGGTCATAGGCGCTCCAAGTCAACGGAATCGCGTCGGCATGATAGGCGACCCCCACCATGATCACGCTCAAACTGGGAAAGTACCGCGTCAGTTCGGCTTGCAGTTGATATACTTGTTGGCGGTTCATCGTGTCTCCTCTTCGGTTGTGGTGACTAGAGAGTGACCGATGAACCGCTTTTTGTCTACCCTGCACAACCTTATACCACTGCCAGACGCAAGCGGTGAGAAGGGAGAAACACGGTGTTTATGTCCTTCTTCCTGTTTACATGGGAGAGGTACGGCTGGCGCAGCCAGCAGAGTGAGGGGGGATTTAGACTTGTGAAGTGCATAACATGCGCTAGACAAAAAAAGAGGTAGCCTGCGCTACCCCTTAAGCGATTTCCTGCGCGCGCCGGTTCAAGCGCGCGCGGCGAATGGCATCGGCTCGTTTGCTTGTCCGCCGATCCACCTGAAAGCGGATGGCTTCGGCTTCAAACTGGCTGCGGCTGCGCAGCAGCGCTTCCGTGTGTTTCCACACGGTTTCACTCCACCCATCGAGCAAGTCCTCGATTAACCATGCATCCAAATCGATCGCGCAGCCGCGAGCACGGGCGCGTTCATGCGCTTCCACGACCAGCGCCTTGACCCCCGTGATAACGGCATCGAAGGCGCGCCGGTCGCGCTGCCGTCCCGCTGGAGTAAGCGTGTCGCCGATGGCTGCGAGGTCATTCGCCACCTCAAAGACCAGATCATGATTGAGATACGTGTTCAAACCGAGCAGCAGCGACTGCTCCGGATCGTCGACGGTTTGGACAGCGGCCCGTTCCCACGTGTCGATCAGGTTGTGGATGGAGTCGATCGTCTTCAACTGTGCGAACATGCTCATTTATGTCCTTCATTTCACAATGCTTCTATTAAAGCGCGGATGCGCCGGGTTGAACATCCGAAAATAGATAGAACTCTAGCTGCGACTAATGACGGATGTTCGGTAGTAAGCCCCAATAACGTGGACTTTGCCGGGGGAGCCGGTTTGCGCAGCACGGAGGATGAGAAGTGAACTTAGACACAACACCTGTAAGAACACGCAGCTGGATTTGCGGACGGGGGTATCTCCAAGCATCTGCACATCAGCGAGGCGACGGTCAAGACGCACCTCAAGCACATTTACGTGAAACTCGGCGTGGCGGATCGGGCGGACGCGGTGGCGGTAGCGCTCAACCGCCACAGTATTCACGGCGACGCGTAACGCTCAGCGAAGGTAACCGGATTTTCGCGCGAGTTGGATCGCCTCGAGGATGTGGCCGTTAGGTTTCCGCTCCCCGTTCTTGCCGATCACCCATAGGCCATTGGCGAGATGCTTGGTTTCGTCCACCCAGTCATACATCGAGATGGTCGGTGCCCAGGTGAACACCGAAATGCCCGCGCCTTCCGCGTTGGCGAGGCGTGTTTCCGCCAGCATCCACCAGAACCATTCGGCCTGCTGCCAGCCGCGCGGCGGGCCGGACGTTTCAGTGAGCCACAGCGGAAATTCCGGGTAGCGTTTACGGGCGTTAAGCGCCAATTGATGGAAGGGCGGCAGGGTTGAGTCACGATAGTGATTCAAGCCGATGACGTTGACATAGCGCGGATCGCCACCTAATTCAGGATCCCGCCGTCCGATCACGGTGTCGATGACGGCGGCTTGATAATCCTCGGAGCGCTTGAGCGTCGAATGCCACGGTTCGGGCAGGATGAGCAGGGCATCCGGTTGGACTTCCAGCACGGCTTGCGAGGCTGCGATGATCATGCGGCAAATCTGGCGGCGCAGGAGCGTCGCGTTGTGTTGGCGGCGCAAGAACGGACGCCACTTACCAAGCCGCCCGGCCATTTCGACCATTAGGCTCGGCTCGTTGGCAATGCACCAGTGTGTGAGCTGTGGATACCGCACAGCGATCTCCCGCGCGAATTCAGCAAAATGCGCGGGGGCATCGGGACTCAGGATGTCCATCCAGTCCGGATAGCCGTAATGCCACAAGTCGAGGTACAGTGTCAGCCTGGCGTGTTCCGCCGCTGCGACGACTTGATCGAGCCACGTCCAATCGAAGGTGTGCGGGGCGGGGTGGGTGATGTACCAGCGCGCCGCGTCACGCACGCCAACCATGCCGATCTGCGTCAGCAATCGATAGTCGTGCTCCAAAAATTCGTCGTGGCGGATGAGTTTGACTTCATCCTGACGGTACAACTCACCGTTTTTCAGGCGCTGAAAGTCAGAATTTTCGAGGAAAGCCCACAGTTCGAGGGGGCATTCGTTGGGCAGCATCAGATTCTCCAAAGAATGAGCGCAGTCACCTGCGCCCGCTAAACACCAGTCAGTTTACGTCTAATTTCTAAGCGCCGCGCGTTGAGATATGTGCGCCTGATTATGCTTTATCGAGCCATGTGACCAGCTGGGGCGTGTTGGTGGGCGCGTGCAGCACCGGGTGGTCGCCGTCCCACGTGAGGCGGTCAATGCGCATACGGCGGGCGGTGCGCTCAACATCCCACGCATGATAGACGATGATTTCCTGACCATCCGGCGCTTCGGTGAACGAATTGTGACCGGGGCCAAGCACCTGGCCGGGGACGGAGCGCAGCAGTGCATGGGCGGCTTCCGGCGGGCGCGTATAGGGCCCAAGCGGATGATCCGCGACAACATACGATACACCGTAATTCTCGCGTTCCCACGCCCCACCACTGTAGAAACAATAATAACGCCCAGTGTGCCGCCGCACCGCCGCACCTTCGATAGTGTGCCAGTCGTAGACAGCAGCGTACATGCGCCGCTCTGACTGAAACAAATGCCAATCGGCGTGCGGACGAACGACAACGTGCGGATCGCCCGCCAGCGTCAGCATATCGAGCAACCGGTCGACGACGATGCCTGTGCCAACGCGCTGCTCGTCATCCAGCGTGAGGAAATCACGCGCATAGAACAGATACCACTGCCCATCCACATCCTGGAAGGGATGCGGGTCGATGGTGAACGGGTCATCGGGGGTGAGCACGATGCCCCGATCCGCAAACGGCCCTGTGGGCTGGTCACTGACCGCGACGCGCAGTTGATGATCGCGCCCGTCGATGCCGTGCGCGGAAAAGTAGAGGTAGAAACGCCCCTCGTGATACGCGACTTCCGGCGCCCAATACTGATCAGCGCCAGTAACCGGCGTCAGCGCCCAGCCGGCCGATTCCCAGTGGACGAGATCCGGCGAATGCAGAACGGGGAACTGCCAACCGTTTGGACTGGGTGCGGCCGTGCCGTAGGCGTAGTAGTGCCCAGCGTGGCGCAGCACGAACGGATCGGCCATATAGTGCGGGTAGACCGGGTTGGTATAGGTTAAAAGTGATTTCATGGGGCGTAAGGTCTCGGACTCGATAGGTGGTGCGCTCAGGTATACAGGACACGAAAAACAGTGTCAATTGGGAATGATTACACGGGTGCGCCGGTCGAGAACCACAGCGTGAGCGTCACCAGCGCGAAATATACCACCAGTTGAATCAGCACCTGACGGTTGCTCATCGCCTGCTGGGAGAACGCGTTAGCGGGCTTGTCGTGCGCCTGCTTGTTGAGGATACCCACGGCGAACACGAGCAGAAACGCGACCCAACCAAAGTGCATGATCGTATTCGAGAGAATCATCGCCCACGAGAGCATGCCGGGCAGCCTCAGGATGAACAGCAGCACGAGCAAGACGCCGAGCAGCAGTGACCCGGTGACGAATTTATCTTCGTGTTCTTCCAGCGAATTGTAGATAACGTTGAACAGCTGCCCGCTGTCAAGCGTCCACAGCGGGATCAGATTCATGCTGGCCAGCAGCCCATTGACGTAGACCAGATCGCGCGCGAAGAGCTTGAGTTCGGGAGCGGCGGGCAGTGACTGGACAGCCACACCGAACAGCATCAGCAGCACATTGACGGCGGGGCCGGCCTGCAGCAGCCAGCTAATCGTGTACCAGTGCAGTTGATCGGAGCGCTTATTTTCTGCTGGGTCGACGGGCGCCGCGACCGCGCCGAGCGGGAAGAGGAACAGGAGAATGAAGCGGATATTCGCCAGTCGGAAGACGAGCGCGTGTCCGCACTCGTGCAGGAACATGCTCAGAAGCAGGGCGATCGTCAGGCTCCACGACCAGTTGAACAGGAAGTGGAACAAGCCGACGAACAGTGCGACCGCCGCGATCTGCGCGGGCCAAGTGCGCTGCAGGTTGATCAGCCACCAGACGAGCGATTGCTCGGCAGGGGGTTGGACTCTAGCTCGGAGACTCTTCGGCTGTTCGACTGCGCTGCTCATGGCTCATCCTTTACTTTGTTCATTCTTCGATGATAGCCCGGTGCAAAAAGCTGTTCAATTCGCCTTAAGTCCTAGCAGCCAGAGGAACCGATCGCCCGCCCATAGCGCTCCGCTAGCATATAGTTCGGGGCAATGCATAGAATCAAAAGGGGCGCACAGTGGGCGCCCCTCCGAACCTTCGCGTCTCTATGGTTACCAGCGAACCCGCTGGGACCAGTTGTCGACCTGCCGCTGCGCATCTTCGCGCGCCATGCCGTACTTCTGCTGGATCTTCCCGACGAGCTGGTCGCGTTCGCCGTTGATCTGCATGATTTCATCATCGGTGAATTCGCCCCATTCTTCACGAACCTTCCCGGTGATCTGTTTCCACGCACCCTTGATTTGATCCCACGTCGCATTGTTGGACATGGTGTCCTCCTTATTTCCGTCAAGTGTTACGATGTGTCTATCGTAAGTGGGGCGGATGAGAACAGGGTGAAGGCGGGGTGAAAGGATTACGAAAAACATTACGAATAATAACTCGCCTATTTGACTAGTTTGACCTGAAGTCGACTCTCGAAAGTCCCAATGGAGGGGTAGACCTAGGTGTCTACCCGGTTTCGGGCACACACACATGCTCGTCCATACATCCATTCGTTGATTTGTTTCGAGAACCTACTTGAGTTATGGATCACGTTTCTCACACTAAACACAATTCACGGCGGGCGGGTTCCGTAGAGGCACAGCGCGCTGCGCCCCGACAACCAGTGTGACGACCTAAGACGCTTGAGCAATTCTGCCCAACAATGTGCCCTTGCTAGCGCTGGCAGGGGCGAGGGGGAGCGCGGGAAAACAATCAGGGCGCACCTGCGTGCGCCCTGAGAACCTAATCAAAAGATTCGCGGCGTATGGCTTAAGTTCAGTGGACGTGTTCTTCTGGTGGATGCACAAGTTCGCCCGTCTTCAGATCACGCGCTTCCGGGTACAGGCGCAGAAAACGCACACCGAGCGTGAATGCCGTCCACGCATAACCGACGATGCCGATCGCCACGCCCCATTCGACGAGCGCGGGTTGGTACTGGTTGACCGGAAACACTTCGCTGACACCGGGCGACCAGTCCAGCGGGATGACAAAACCGGCGAGGGTCATGTTCCAGCGATTGATCACCAAGCCAGCGATCACCATGAGCGCCGCGAGGATCAGCGCATAGCGATTGCGGCGCAGCCGCCCCCACAGGAAAAACATCGCCGGGACGAGCGCCCCGAACAGGACTTCGCCGAACCAGAAGGTGAAGTT
>CALKIA010000305.1 GCA_937988705.1 uncultured Chloroflexota bacterium
AAATAATTACGCCACTAAAGGATGTGAACATGAACAAGGCGGATACGATCCTCACCGGCGGGATTGTCGTAACGATGAACCGCCAGTTTGACATATTCATGGATGGCGCGGTCGCCCTTCAGGGTGAAAACATCGCAGCGGTCGGGACGAGCGCGGATATCAAGGCGCGGTTTCACGCCGCTGAAGTGATCGACTGCACCGGCCAGATCATCATGCCGGGACTGATCAATGCCCACACCCATGTGCCAATGACACTGCTGCGCGGGTTGGCGGATGATTTGCGTCTCGATGTCTGGTTGCTCGGATATATGATGCCGACTGAACGCGAATTTGTCACCCCGGAATTTTGCCGCTTAGGGACGCTGCTTGGTTGCGCGGAGATGATTCGAGGGGGAGTCACGGCTTTTGCCGACATGTACTACTTCGAATCGGATATCGCGCAGGCGACCGCCGAAGTCGGTTTGCGCGGTGTCCTTGGCGAAACGGTGATGAAATACCCCGCGCCCGATGCGCCGAGCTATGATGACAGCCTCGCTTACACGCGGCAGTTCATCGAGAAATGGCGTGGGCATACGCTGATCACGCCGGCGGTCGCGCCGCATGCGCCGTATTCCAACACCGATGATACCCTGCGGCGCTGTGTTGAACTGGCGCTGGAATATGATGTGCCACTGCTCACACATCTGGCGGAAACCAAGTTTGAGGTAGACGACAGCCTGAATGAATTCGGCCTGAGCGTTATTACGCGCATGCACGAAATCGGCTTGTTCGGTGCGAAGGTGCTCGCCGCCCACTGCGTCCACATCGATCAAAACGAGATGCACATCCTCCACGATCACGACGCGACTGTCGCGCACTGTCCGACGAGCAATCTCAAACTCGCCAGCGGCATCGCCCCGATCACGCAGATGTTGAAAAGCGAGCTGACGGTCGGCATTGGCACGGATGGTACCGCCAGCAACAATGATCTCGATATGATGGAGGAAATGCGCCTCGCGGCCATTCTCGCGAAAACGGACGCTGGCGACCCAACGGCGTTGCCTGCCCGTCAGGCACTGCTGATGGCGACTCGGCAGGGCGCGGAAGCGCTGTTCCTCGGTGATATCACCGGGAGTCTGGAAGTGGGCAAGCGCGCGGATGTCGTCACACTGGATGATACGCCGCTGCACAACAGCCCACAGTTCCACCGTGATACGAACGCGATCTACTCGCGGATTGTCTACGCGGGCAAGTCGACGGATGTCCGCCACGTGTGGTGCAATGGTCGTCTGCTCATGCGTGACCGCGTCCTAATGACGGTGGATGAGGCGGCGGTGCTGCGCGATGCGGCGGCGGTCGCCCGGAAGATCGACCAGTTCCTCGCGCAGCGCGAACAGGATATCTTGAGCAAACTGCTCGCGATTGGTGGGCTGCAGCAGGCCGAAAGTTTTGAGGTGCAGCTCAAGGCACAGCTCCCCGACGAAGCGCTGATCGAGAAACTGCTCACACATCCTGATGTCGAGGTGTTGAAGTCGATCCGCTACCGGCAGTACGACACCTATTTCCTGTTTGGCGCTGACGACAAGCAGGGGCGCGTGCGCTACCGGGAAGATGATCGCATCGGCGCGGATGGGGAAGTTGAATCGGTGCGCAGCCGGTTGACCTTCACCACGCCGAACAAAGAAGGGGAGTTCCATTCGACGATCTTGCTCTCACGGTCGCGCTTCATCGCCGATGCGAATCAATCGCTGCGCTTCTACCGTGAATACTTCCGTCCCGACAGCGAACGCGAACTGCATAAGGATCGGCGGCGCTGGCACCTGCTCTATCAAGGGGTGTTGTTCTACGTGAATGTGGATCGCGTCCTCAAGCCCGCACTGGATGGCACTTACGTCGAGATCAAGAGTCGTACGTGGTCGAAGTCGGACGCTGAAAACAAAGCGGATCGGATCAAGGCGATGCTGGGTATCCTGGGGCTCGATCAAAATGTGTTAGTGAGTTCCGACTATCTGGAGATGCAGAACGCGCCGTAGCGTGCCTTGCCCCGTAAGCTGTGGGAGGAAGCGCGACATCCTCCCACCACTGTTCCCACTCTGTCAGGGGTAGGTTTTTAGTTGTAGGGACGAGGCATGCCTCGTCCTCCTTTGCCAGCATGGCCGTCACCGCATCCCCTAAATAATCCTTTGGCTTGCACCGATGACAGATCTGTGCGCAATTCAGAGGAGAAAACAGGACGAGGCATGCCTCGTCCCTACAGGCTCTTCGGCGCAGGGAACTCGTGTTCCACTGGCAAGCATGAAAAACCTACCCCTGTTAGGAGAGGGGTTTGGGGTGAGGGGTAATCCGGGATCTTGTCTAAAATTGCATCATCGCTTTCCTACGAAGACGATGCGCTGCGGACTACAGGCGTCGAGGCGACCGGATGGCCGCCTCGACTGTGGACGAACTACGACGAGTTGTGATGTACATCGGGCCGAAGCGCCCGCTCGTTAACTAAGGTTTGTACGCGCGTCGTACCCGCAGCGCACCGCCATTGGAACGCGCCTTGATCCGCTGCCCGCTGTTGATCATCAAGTCCGCGAGTAAGTTCAGCAGTCGGGCGCCCATCGGCTCGCGTTCGACTTCCTTGAAAAGCTGTTGTATCCGTGCCTTACGCAGCAGTTCTTGCTTGCGTTGTTCCATGAGGAGCATATCACGCTCGGTTTGCAGCATCTTTTCTGTCTCCTTCAACTTGCTCTATCCCTATATGCGTAAAACCGGGCATTTTGTTCAAAACTCGTTTAAAATGGGCGCAACTAACCCTAAATTCCTCTCTTACAGGAGGGGGACTTCAACACCGTGTTTTGCTCCCCTGTCCCAAGGGAGAGGGGCTGGGGAGAGGGGCTGGGGTGAGGCGCTCAATTGCTGAAAAGAGGTTGATCGATGCAACTGCCCGACGCTGTGACGCTGGTCGCCGAAGGCATCTACCAAGTCCAAATTCCGCTGCCGTTTGCGCTGCGCATCGTCAACTGCTACCTGCTGGAAGGCGACGGCGGGTGGACGGTGGTCGATACCGGACTGCATCGCCCGGAAGCCGAAGCGATCTGGCACGCGGCCTTCGACGCGCTGCACATCGCGCCGCAGCAGATCACGCAGATTGTGCTGACGCACATGCATCCGGATCACTATGGCATGGCGGGCTGGTTTCAGAGTTTGACGGGCGCGCCCGTCCGCATGAGCGCCCGCGAGGCTGAAAGCGCGGTGGTTACGTGGATACATGCCGACCCGCGCTACGACCTCATTAACGAGCAGCTGCACAAGGGCGGCGTCCCGCAGGACGTGATCGACATGGTGCGGGATGGCATCGAGTCCACGCGGCAGATGACGTTTCCGCATCCGCAGCAGGTCGAACACATCGACTACGGCGCGCACGTGCGCATGGGGGGGCGGGACTTCAAAGCAATCCATGCGCCCGGTCACAGCGATGGGCTGATCATGTTCTATGACGAAGCGGAACAGCTCATGCTGTCAGGCGATCATGTGCTCATGAAGATCACGCCGAATATCGGCCTATGGGTGGATACCGAACCGCAGCCGCTCGGTCGCTTTATGGGCTCGCTGCGAGCGCTCCAGCATCTCGACGTCAAGCTGGCGCTGCCGGGACACAAGGCGCTCATCACCGATTGGGGTGGGCGCATCGAAGAACTGCTCCAGCACCACGACGAACGCCTCAGCCAGACGCTGGACGCGGTCAAGGGTGGCGCGGCGGCGTTTGATGTGGCGCGCACGCTGTTCAATTTTGAGCGGCTGTCCGCGCACGAGATGCGTTTCGCGCTGGTCGAGACGCTGGCACATCTCGAATATCTGGTCGGGATTGGCTCCGTCCGTCAGATGGACGGAACTACATGGCGGTTTGAACAGGTGTAAGTGTGGCCCTACAACAACCAGATTTGCAGACCGCGCTCGGGTTTAGCGCCGAAGATTTAGCCGCCAACCGGGCGGGATCGCTGAGCGTCGGGCAAGCCGCGCGCCTCCGTCAGAACTGGCGGCGGCAGTTGACGGTGAGCATCATCCTCGTGATCGTGCTCATGCTGGTGGCGACCTTCCTGCTGTACTTCGGGCAGCAGAATGACTCGGCGGTGCTGACCTTCGTCGGCATGGCGATCACGGTGATCAACGCGGTGATCGTCGGCGTGGGCGCGCAAGGCTATCTACGCATGAGCGGTGATCTGGCGCGCGGCAGCGTGGTCGTGACGAGCGGCGCAGTTAGCCGCGTGGTGCGCGTCGCCTCCGGGCGGGCGACCAGCTATGTGCTCAAGGTGGACGGGCGCGAGGAAGTGATCGTCAGCAAGCTGGTGTTCAATGCCTTCGCCGAGGGGCAGCGCTATACACTGTATCGCGCCGCCGCGTCAAAGGCGCTGCTCTCCGCCGAAGCGAGTTAACCCTACTCCCACGCCAGCGGGGAGCGGGGCGACGTGGCGCGGGAGGTTGGCTCCCCTCCCTGAATTCGGGGAGGGGTCGGGGGTGGGGTGAGAGAAACGTTATCCATAACCCACGTTAGAATAGGCCGACTTTACCGGTTAGTGTACGCCCGCCGCTCCCTACGCGATCTGCGATTGACTCCCCTCCCCGAATCCACAATAATGAGGTTTCCGTAACGCATATTTCACGAGACACATGTTAGCGACCCCTCAAATCCAGTTGCAGCCGATGCAGATCGGCGACGTGGTGATCGACACGCCGCTCACGCTCGCGCCGATGGCCGGGCAGACCAACGCCGGCTTGCGCCGCATGGCGCGGCACTTCGGCGACTGCGGCCTCGTCTGCACTGAACTGCTGAGCAGCGAAGCGATCAGCCGCCGCGTGCCCAAATCCTACGCCATGTTCGATTGGAAGCCGGACGAAAACCCGTTCGCCGTGCAGTTGTTCGGCGCGGACACGCGCATCATGGCGGATGCCGCGCAGATGGTCGAGCAGGATGGCGCGGCCATCGTCGATATCAACATGGGCTGCTGGGTGCCGAAAATCGCCAAAGGCGGCGCGGGCGCGGCGCTCCTGCGCGATGTAGTGACGGCGACGCGCGTCGTCGAAGCGGTGGTCAAGGCGGTCAAAGTCCCGGTGACGGTGAAGATTCGCGCCGGTTGGGACGAAAATTCGCGCACGGCCGTCGAATTTGCGCGCGCGGCGGAAAGCGTCGGCGTTAAGGCGATCGCGGTCCATGCGCGCTTGGCGGTGCAGGGCTTCACGGGTGAACCCGACTGGAATGTGATCCGGCAGGTGAAAGAGGCGGTCAGCGTCCCGGTGATCGGCAATGGTGATGTGATCACGCCGCAAGACGCGGCGCGGATGTTCACGGAAACGGGCTGTGATGGCGTGATGATCGGACGCGGCGCGCTCGGTCGCCCGTGGATTTTCAAGCAGGTGGCGCACTACTTGCGCACAGGCGAACTGCTGCCGGATCCGACGCCCGCCGAGCGCATCGAGATGACGCTCATGCATGCCCGCCTCACGCTGGAAAATACGCGCTTCCGCGAGGCGGTCGCGGTGCGTGAGCTGCGCGGTCAGCTCACCAAGTATCACTTTGGCCTCCCCGGGGCGGCGGCGCTGCGCGAAAAGCTCGTCCACATCAACACCATGGCCGACCTCGAAGCGATTCTGCTTCCTGCACTGGAAGCTCAACGCGCCTGGGAACAGAAATAGAAGCCTAACCTCACCCCTACTTGCTGCGCAAGCCGTCCCCCATCGACCAGCGAGAGGCGCGCGGTATTTCGTAGGGACAGCGCAGGTGTCACCCGACGTAGGATTAGGACGAATGAGGCGACACTGAGTTAGCGCG
>CALKIA010000306.1 GCA_937988705.1 uncultured Chloroflexota bacterium
ACGTTCCAACTGCCGTCAACCGACGATCTGCGCCTGCAATTCGGGGACGAATTAGAGTCGGAAACGCCAGCCGCGGAACCCACGTTCCAACTGCCGTCAACCGACGATCTGCGCCTGCAATTCGAAGATGAGCCGGAATTAGAAACGCCGGACGACGATCTGGCATTTGAGCTGCCGACGACCGGCGACCTGCGCCAGCAGTTCAGCGAACCAGCAGCGGACGATGCATTTGAGATCCCCACAACGGGCGATTTGAGCTTCGGCTTTGACGAATCATCCGGCCCATCAACGGAGACAGAACAACCCGCCTTCGATTATGAGACAGCCTTCGCGGAATTCGAGGCAGCGGAGCAGCCCTCCAACGCGCAGCCTGAACCGGAAGACTTCCACTACGAGCTGCCTTCGTTTGCTCAGCCCGAGGTTGAAGTCGAGCAGCAGATCAAGGCGCTGGACGATGAGCCTGTCGAATTCCCGGAATTTGGCTGGGAACATATCGACGAAGAATCCGAAAATGTGGGCGAGTTAGAAGTTCAGGCGCCGCCCAGCGAACTGCTGGAAGATGTGAGCGACCTGTTTGAGGAAGCTCCGCCGCAGGTCGAGGGCTGGGTGCGTCCCGAAGAAGAAGAACTCCTCATCCCGCAGGCTCTGCCGAACACGAGCGAACTCTTCTCGATGTTCGACGAGCTTGAGGATGCGCCCGCTCAGTCATCCTCGGAAGATGAATTGTTCGCGGCGGATGTCGATTGGCTCGGCGATGATGAATATGTCGAGCGGATGCGCGAGAATTCGCTGCGCAAGACGGATGCGCTGCCGGACTTTGACAGCCTGTTCGGCGCGGCAGATCCGTCCGCGGACGATCTGTCCATGTTTGAGCCGGAAGCCGCGCCCGATTACAACGCCGAGGAATTGTTCGCCTCGTTCGATGCTGTGTCCGAGATGAACGATCTCAATCCGTCACCTCTACCCAAGACGGGGCCGCTGCCGGTGTTCGACGCCGTGTCGGCCTTCGAATCGGATGGCGATACCGGGGCGCTGGCCTTTGAGATCGACGATATCGATGCTTATCTGCAGTCGCTCGATAGCCCGGAAGCCAAAAAGCAAACGGGTGATTTCTTCGCGGCGCAGGAAGATATCGATCTTGACGAACTGTTTGATCGGAATTTGATGGCTGACGCGCCGGAAGCCCTGCCGAATCCCGATTTGGAGGGGTTGGCTCCGGGTACGGGACTCGATTGGCTGGGCGCGAATGTCGTCGGCTCGGTGTCGGCGGGCGCCATCGCGCGGCAGATGGGCGACTCGAAAACGCCCGACGAGCTGACGGATCGCCTGAAGAAGCTGCGCCAGCGCGCTGAACAACTGCCGGAAGAAGAAGATGCGAACTGGATCACCGATTCGCTGGCCTATGTGCTGCCGGGGGTGATTTCGACGCTCGCGCCCGCACCGCTCCGCACCGATGAGCTGAATCCTGTCGGATCGACGGCGGTCACGCTTTCGCCGGAGCAAAACGAGCATGTGAACCTGCTGCGCTCGATGCTGGCGCTCGACATCAAACCGCAGAAACTCAACGCGATTGAACTAACCTACGATTCGCCGTTTGCGCCGGATATTGCCGATCATCCCGATACGATTGTGCATGACCGGCCGGAAGATACGCCGGTCATCCCGATCGCGGTCGCCAAGCCGCAAGCGCGGCGCCCGCTGCCGCTGGAGCGCTGGTTGATTGTGGCGCTGGTGCTGGCGGCGGTGCTTGGGCCGTACTTCATCGCTAGTCTGCGCATTGGCGATCTGCCCCCGGCGGCGTTTGCGGCGGACAGCCGCGGCGGGCTGGCCTTTGGGCGGGTCGAGGCGCTGCGCCCCGGCGATCTGGTGCTAATTGGCGCGGAATATGGCGCGACGGCGGCGGGCGAACTCGACCTGATGACCGACAGCCTGCTCCGGCATGCGCTGCTGCGCGGCGCGCGTCCGGTGATCATCAGCGGCAATCCGGTCACCCTGCTGCGCGTCAACAACCTGTTCAATACGATCAATACGGATGCCGACTTCCTCGACTTACTGGGCGCACAGGACGGCCTGCGCGCCAACTTTGACTATTTCGTGGTGCGCTACCTGCCGGGCAGCGTGCTCGGTCTGCGCGCCTTCAGCGAAGATACGGCGGCGTTCGCGCTGACCAATATTCAGGGACAGGCAACCGGACTGTTCATCAACTCGCTCGATGATTTTGCGCTGGTCGCCTTGATCGCCGAGCGACCGGAAGATGTCCGCGCCTATGCTGAACAGGTCGCACCGCTGGTGGGTGTGCCGCTGATCGCGGCGGTGTCCTACAGCGCGTCGCCCATCGCGGAACCCTACGCCGATTCGACCATCACCAGCGGCTCACCGATCGCGGGCTTACTGGTCGGCTACGGCGATGCCTACACCTACAGCAATCTGCTCGCGGGCGTCACACCAGTGCCGCGCAGCCGGATTCCTGCGCTGCCCACGCCGGAACCGGCGCCCGTACAGCCGGAATTACCGCAGATCGCGCCCGTCGAACCGCAGGCGACCGCCGAAGCGACGCCCGAAGTTACGACCCCAGGCGCGGAAGCACCGGCCGCGGGTGAGGTGTTCGCAGTCGTGGCATCGAGTGGGGGCACCGTGCGGGTGCGCAGCGGCCCCGGCACAACCTTTGAGGTTGCCGATAACCTGCCGAACGGCACGCGCGTGGTGGTGCTCGGCTTCAACGAGGCGGGCGATTGGGTCAATGTTCGCCTTGAAGATAATTCCGAAGGCTGGATCTCGGCGTCCCTGCTGGAGATCGAAGACCAGACCGCGCCCAAGCGGGGGCGCGTCGGCAAGCCCGTGCAACAAGATAACCCTACGCCAGAAGTCACCGCCGAAGACGCGACGGCCACACGGCGGCCCACTGCGACCCCGCGACCGACGCGCACGGCTCAGCCCGCGGCGGCAGTGACCGCCGAAGTCACCGCCGAGGCGACGGTCGAGGTTACCGCGGAAGCCGTCAGCGCGTTTACCCTGCCGCCCACGCTCGCCGCGCGGGATGCCCGGTGGTATTCGCAGACGTTGGGCACGCTGGTCATTGCGACATTGATCGCGGCGGGAGCGGTTATCAATCTGATCCGCGCCCTGTTCCAGAGGAGACGCAGCAGCTAACTATGGATCAACTAGGCTTATGGGTTGGTTTCATCCTCACCTTGATGGTGTTCAGCTATCTGCTTGGTGACAACGTGCTCTACCGGTTGGCGGTCTATATCTTTGTGGGCTTGTCGGCGGGTTTCGTCACCATCGTCACCATTGAGAGTGTTTTACTCCCCTGGTTTAGCGCGGCGCTCAGCGGCGGGTCGACGAGTAACTTGCTTCTCGGCGTCATACCGTTGATACTCGGGGCGTTCCTGCTCCTGCGCATGACCAAACGCTTCAACAGCCTCGGGACGATCGCCCTGGCCCTGATCATCGGCGTGGGGGCGGCGGTCGCGCTGGTGGGGGCTATCAGCGGGACGCTCATCCCGCTGGCCAATACCACGGCTGGCGCGCCGGGTAACGATGCGCTCAACGGGTTTATCCTCGTCATCGGGGTCATCTCGACCCTCGTCTACTTCCAGTATCTGGCCCGACGCGCGCCCGGTGGCGTCATTCGGCGCGGGGCGTTGGTGCGGACGGTCGGCGCGGTCGGGCAGGGTTTCATAGCGGTCACGCTGGGGGCGCTCTACGGCGGCGCGATCCTGACCGGGTTAGTTGTTTTTAGTGAACGCATCGCCTTTCTTATCGGACGCATCGGCGGAGGCTAAGCATGTCCATCAGCCGTTCTACATCCATTCTCGCGGTGGACTTCGGCAACGTAAATACACGCGCCATTTTGATTGACCTGGTCGATGGCGTGTATACACTGGTAGCCCAGGCTCAGGAACAGACGACAGCGGGGTTCCCGCATGGGGATGTCGGTGTCGGCTTTGTGCGCGTGCTGACTCAGCTCAGCGTGAGCACGGGGCGGCGGCTCATCGCACAGGACGGGCGCGTCATCACGCCCGAAGAAGCGGATCGCTCGGGCGTGGATCTCTTTCTGGCGACGGCGAGCATCGGGCGACCGCTGCGCACCATCTTGATGGGGTTGTTCGGGGAGATGAGTATCGCCAGCGGCAAGCGCGCCGCCGCCGGGACATATGTCAACATCGTGGAGACGATCAGCCTCGGGGAAAACCGGGCGCTCGAAGATCAGCTCAATGCGATCACGCTGGCGCGTCCCGACCTGATCTTCATCACGGGCGGCACGGAAGGCGGCGCGGAAGGCCCCGTCCTCGAACTGGTGCAGATGGCGCGGACCGCCATTCGGCTCATGCCCAAGACGGTGAAACCGATTGTACTGTATGCGGGTAATAATGCGATTCTCCCCCAAATACATGAGTTATTTGACAAGCAGACCGGGCTGTTTATTGCGGAAAATGTCCGTCCCACGCCAGATCGCGAAACCCTCGAATCGGCGCAGAAGGCGCTGGCGCAAGCGTATAATGCCTTTACGGAAAAGCGCGGCTTAGGCTTTGAAGTCATTGCCGAGATGAGCTCGATCGGCGTGGTTCCGACCGCCCAAAGCTACCAGACGATCATCGATTATCTGGGGCGCACCCTGCGCGGCAGCGTGCTGGCGGTTGATGTGGGCAGCGCGGTCAGCACCGTTTCCGCTTCGGTCAAGCGCTTCACGGCGACCAGCATCCGCACCGATATCGGCTTGGGCCACAGCGCGAACAACATTCTATACAGTGTGTCGCTGGCCGCGGTGCGCGAATGGCTGCCCTTCCCGGCAACCGATGCTGAAATCACGGCTTACGCGATGAACAAATCGCTGCGTCCGTCCAGCGTGCCGGAAACCGTGCGCGATCTGTACCTGGAACACGCGCTGCTGCGCGCCGCTCTGCGCACACTGGTGCGCGATGCCCGGCCAACGTGGACGCCGGATACGGCGCTGGACAGAGCCGACGCGCCGCTGCCCTATTTTGAACGCATCATCGGGGCGGGGGCGGCGCTCACGAGCACCGGCCAGCCGCTGCTGACCGCAATGCTGCTGCTCGACGCCTTCCAGCCGGTCGGCGTGACGCGCTTGCAGGCTGATCCGCACGCGCTGATTCCGGCGCTCGGCGCGCTCGCGTACATCATCCCGGAAGCGGTCGTGCAGGTGCTCGACGGGCGCAACCTCGAAGATTTAGGGATCGCCATTAGCCTGAGCGGAACGCCGCGCAAGGGGCGGGCGGCTTGCCGGGTGCGCGTCACCGATGAGCGAGGCGAGGTCAACACCTATAACGTGTTGGGCGGGACGATTTTCAGCATTCCACTGCCGTTGGGCGTCGCCGCGAACGTGCAGGTGAGCGCGTCAGGCGGTGTGAGCATCAATGGCAAGCGGCGGCTCAAATTCGACGTGATCGGTGGGACGGCGGGCGTGATCATCGATGCCCGTGGTCGGGCGCTGCCATTGGAAGGATCGCCGCGCGGCTTGGCGGCGCAGCTCCCGGCGTGGTATGAACAGGCGACCGGCGTTAAGCACGAGATTCCTGACGAATGGCTAGCGGTTCCCGATGCGCCGAAGACCGATGCTCAGCCCGCCCAGAAGCGGCGTGGGCGGCGCAAGAAGGCTGACGCGGTGACCAGCGAGGAGCCGATCTTCAGCGTGACAGGGGATACCCCAGCGGAGCCGAAGAAACGTGGACGGCGCCGCGCTCAGACGCCGGTCGAAGCCCCACCGCCAAGTCCGAAGGAAGATGAGATCGATGACCTACGCGATTTACTTTCCTAGTCACCGGCATATGCTGGGCAGTGCCCTGCTGCGCCGCGAACGCACGCTGCCCGATATGGGGGTGCGCATTGAAGTCGCCAACATGACGCGCGTCAGCCTGACGGATGTCGTTATGCGCGGTGTAAAACCCGCACCGTTCGCCGTGATCGAGGGCGCGCGCTTTTTCGGACTGCGCAAAGCAGATGAACTCACCGAGCTCATGGAAGCCCGGCAGGGCGACCGGATCGAAGAGGGGCAAACGCTGGCGATCAAGTCACGCGGCAAGCGGCTGATCTCCCCGATCACGGGGACGATCGTTTATGTCGGCGATGGCAAGATCATTTTGCAGCAAACGCCGGGCGTTGTGGAAGTGGAAGCCGGCATGAACGGCATGGTGGTCGAAATTGTGACCAACCGCAGCGTCACTGTTGAAGCCTACGGCGGCGTCTTGCAAGGGATGTGGGGCAACAACCGCCGCGCTGTCGGGACACTGTCCATTGAACCGCGCGAAGGTGTGGAGAAAATCCGCCGCGATGCGATGGATATCGAACTGCGCGGGGCGATCATCGTGACGCGTCAGCCCGTGCGTAAGTCAACGCTGGAAGTCATGGAAGAACAGAACTTTCGTGGGTTGATCGCGCCGAGCATGGATGCCAGCCTCGTCGAGGACGTGCTGAAACTCCAGCGGCCGGTGCTGCTCACCGAAGGTTTTGGCTCCATGCGCATGAATACCACGACCGTCAACTTCCTCATCGATATGCAGGGTAAACAGGCGACGTTGGACGCAGTACTGCCCGAGCCGCTTGAACCACGCCTGCCCGAAGTTGTGATCAATGTGCCGCTGACGGGGAACAATCGTCCAGCCCCGCCCAACACGACTCAGCCGCTGCGACGAGGCGATAATGTACGTTTACGTTCCGGCGTGACGGGGAAAGTCAGTGATTTGCCAAAAACCCCTATCTTGTTGGACAATGGACTGCGTATGATGTGCGCTCAGGTCGAGCTGGCGGGTGGTGAAAAGGTCACTGTACCACTGGCGAATATCGACTATTTAGGCTAATAATTTACCAATGCCGTCACCCGCAGCGGGAAGGGGGAACATGAGCAACCGCGACCAGAACGACTTTGACGATTTCGAGAATGATCCTTTTAATTTTGGGGATGACCAAGACGACGACCTCGGTGCCGATTTTTTTGACCAGGACCCATCGGCGAACGTAGGTGATGATCTCGATGATGATATGCCGGTTATCGAGGAGCAAGAAGAAGAGCGGGGTGGCAATCGAACCTTTTTGGTTATTGCCGTACTGCTGATCCTCGTGCTGGTCATCGGCTTGGGAGCGGTCTTATTCCTCGCAACCCGCAACACTGGGCCGACGGAACTCGACTATACGACGACGGCGATTGTCCAGTACAACGGGACTCAGCTCGCCTATGGCGCGCTGACCGCTACGGCCGGCGCGGAACAACTCGCGCTGACACAGACGGCCGCCGCGTGGACAGCTACGCCGACGGCGACGTTTACGGCCAGCCCGACCGAGGTGCGCCCGACGATCACGCCGACGCCTTCGAACACGCCCAACCTTGACCTGACCGTGCAAGCCATGCTTGCGCTGACGCAGGCCGCGCTGCCAACCGTCCCGCCGACGCTCGAACCGCCGACCGCGGAAGCGCAGGTGGTCGAACTCAACATCGCCGATGCGTTCTCGACGCAGGTGGCCTTCGCAACCGCGCAGGGCGCTTTCGATCAAGGGTTGTATTCGACACAGGTGGCGATTGCGACGCAGTTCTCCGGCACAGGTGGCCTCGATCCAACCTCCGAAGCGGCACTCGCGGCGGGGTTGAGCGCGACGCAGTCGGCACTGGATACGCAGATCGATGCGGTGCAGCAGGCGATTGAGGTGGTGGATCGCGCATTGCAAACCGCCGCTGTCAACGATCCGTTCATTGCAACGCAGCTCTCCGCGCTCGTTCCGATTGGACAGGCGACGCAGACCGCGTTGGCGGGCGAGTCGAGTCTCGTGACGCAAGTCGCGAACCAAACGCGTCAGGCCATTGCCACGGAAATCTTCAATGCCACCGCGCAGGCGGGCGGCACGTCATCGATTGAAAGCCGGATGCGCGCTGTGCGTACCGCGCCGCTAAACGCGAAAGCCATGTTTATGCCGGGCTATAGCGCGCAGGTGGCGACGGTCGAGCCGACGCTCGCCGTGTATCAGACTCTCGCCGCCCAGGCGACGCAGGCCGCGTTTGACACGCAGAGCCAGCTCGGCACAGCGGCAGCGGCGGGCAGCGATACGAATACGTCAGCGCTGCTGTCAACGCAGGCCGCGCTGGTGTGGCAGTTCCGCTTCGCCACGCTGGATGCCCAGCTCACACAGGCGGCGCTGGCTACGGCGACCGCGCAGGGTACCGATGTGAGCGTCAACGCGCAGGTGGCGACGCAAAGCGGCGAACAAACGCAGGCCGCGTTTGCAGCGCTCGTGGCGCAGGCGACGGCTGGCGCGAGTGGCGGCGTTGTTGACCCCACGCCAACGATTGAAGGCGTGGATGACAGCATTGCCACGCTGGTGGCTGCGGCCACCCAGCAAGCTCTGTCGACTCCGCCGCAGTTTGCGACGCAGTCGGCGTTTGCGACGCAGTCCGCGCTGGCAACCCGTCAGGCGCTGATCGACCGGCTGCAAGGGACAATCGTCGTCGCTACGGCGACGGCCGATCCCCTCGAAGCGATCGGTTTAACGTCGACAGCGTTGGCGGGCTCGTTCCTCACGGCGACGGCGCAAGCCGCGGCGACGCAGGCGGGTGTTCCGACGCAGGAAGGCGGCGCACAAATCACAGCGACCGCGGCGTTCCTCCCCACACCGATTGCGACCGCCCTGCCGGATACCGGTCTATTTGACGAGATCGCCAGCGGCGGTCGTGAAGGCATTGGCGCGCTGGCGCTGGTGGTGATCGGCCTCGTGGGTGTGATCGTCGTCTCGCGGCGGGTGCGTACCAATATCAACCGCATCGACGACCCGACTGATCAGGCGTAAGCAGACGTTACTGCAAGGATCTAAACGCCCCTCTCAACCGAGAGGGGCGTTTTTGTTTGCGCCATCAGGTCAAGGATCGTTTTTTCGTAGAGACGCGATAAATCGCGTCCGCGTGGTTGTGCGCAGCGGACGCCATGATTGCAATGCACAAAACGATCACGGGTTTGTAGGGACGAGGCATGCCTCGTCCCTACGAGAAAAACATGCGCATACACCGGATCGTGTCTCTAGGATTAATTTGCGACGATTTACCGGATGGAGCACTTAATGTTGCGTCCGGTAATTCCTGCACGATCACTTGTAGGGGCGCACCTATGTGTGCGCCCACGGTTGGGCAGACACATAGGTCTGCCCCTACATTGGGACTTTCGAGAGTCTACTTTAATGTTGCGTCCGGTAATTCCTGCACGATCACTTGTAGGGGCGCACCTGTGTGTGCGCCCACGGTTGGGCAGACACATAGGTCTGCCCCTACATCTTCAATCGTTTACAAAGCATTTAGGCAAAAAACAGTTCACAGCGAACAGCTTTTGACTGTTCACTGTGAACTGTAAATTGAAAACCTGTTTGCCCTACGGGAAGGTGGGGCAGGTTTCGCCTTGCAGCTGCGTCACCCGCTCTGCCGGGATGTACACGTTTTGCACGAGCGTGCCCTGAACATCCACATTGGCCTTGAACCACAGGTTGCCCCCCGCATCGCGCTCCTGACCGAGAATGTTGATCACGGTGGAGGCCGGAATTTGCGCAAACGGATTCGCCGCGAGGTCGGGGGTGGTGCGCAGATTCGTGTTTTGCACGGCGAAGCCCCGGCAGATGTACCGCGGCGTCGGCGTGACGCTGGGCGTGTCGGTCGACGTGAAGGTGGCTGTAGCCGTGTGGGTTTCCGTCGGCGTGTTGGACGCGGTCGGCGTGCTGGACGGTGTGAAGGTCGCGGTGGGCGTATCGCTGGCCGTAGGCGTCGCCGAGGCGGTCGGCGTGCTGGACGGTGTGAAGGTCGCGGTGGCAGTCGGCGTCGGTGAGGGGAAGAACACTGCCTCCCAGGTCGGGCGGGTGAACCACGCCATCAGCAGGATGATGATGAGCGCTACACCACCGATGCCGGCGAGGCGCAGTTGATTGCGCTGGCGCAGGCCGCGAATTTGCGTTTCGATGCGGTTGACTTCAGAGCGCCGCCCGAGAATGTTGAACGGCTCGTCACGCATGGTTTGCAACAGTGCCTGCGCTTCTTCCATGTCGCCATCTTCGACCGCTGCGACCGCCCGTTCGATGTAGCGGGTCAGCAGGTCGTTGACGACGGCACGATAGCGGTTGTCCTGCGCATAGTTCATCAGGCTGCTCA
Source organism: uncultured Chloroflexota bacterium (assembly GCA_937988705.1). Taxonomy (GTDB): domain Bacteria; phylum Chloroflexota; class Anaerolineae; order Aggregatilineales; family Phototrophicaceae; genus Flexifilum. The sequence continues at coordinate 10,133 of CALKIA010000306.1, forward strand.
GCATCGAGCGCGCTTGCAGGAGTTCGTTATCGTAGTTCTGCGCGATATGCTGTGCCGCTCGTTCGACCACCTGCCGCGCCCGCTGCATATCGGCGGCAGAAGCGCGCGCGGTCGAGAGCATTTCGGCCATCGGCTGATCGCTGGGGTCGAGTTTGCTGCCGAGATCAAGCAGGGTCAGCGCCTCATTGGTCAGGGCGAGGCGTTCTTCGAGCGTCGAAGCCGACCCGGCGCGGTTAAGCGCGGAATTCGCCTGCTCGTGAATCTGCCCCTTCAACCCGTTAAGGCGGTTGTTGGTCTCCTGCGAGAGCGCCTGTAACCGCGCGCTGTTGGGCAGCAGTTGGCGCAGCCGCGCGACGATGTTGAGGATGTTCTGTAACTGCGCGACTTGATCGCTGAGCGAACCGCCGAGCATGCTCAACTGCGCGTTCGCGCCTTCGGTGTCGCCCTGAATGCGCCGTATTTTGTCGATGCGTTCTTCCGCCGAGGGATCGTTGGCCACGACGCGCAGCGCGCCTTCGTATTTGCGCAGCGCCTCGTTCCACTGATCATTCGCCATCAGGCGGTCACCCTCGTTGATCATCTCACGGGCGAGCGCCAGATCCTGAATATCCAGCAGGGCCTGTTCGGCGTCTTTCCACGAGAGGATTCCGGCGCGTTCGGCCAGATCACGCGCTTCGCGGTACAGGCGTTCGGCTTCATCGTAGTTGCCCGCGCGCACCAGCGAATTGGCGCGATTGTAGGATACACGCGCGTCAAACGGGATGCGATGATCGGGCACGACGCCGCGAATCAGGTTGTCTTCGGCTTTCTGACGATATTCCAGCGCGG
>CALKIA010000307.1 GCA_937988705.1 uncultured Chloroflexota bacterium
TGTAGGGACGAGGCATGCCTCGTCCTTTGGCTAACATTCGGTTTGTGGCTTAGTTTGTGGTTCTAAACGGATGGTATGGGGTCTGTAGGGGCAAGGCATGCCTTGCCCCTACGAAAATCTTCTCTCAAATTGGTAACTAGCACCAATGGTTACTAGCAGTTGAGCGGACGCGCCGTTGCGCGTCCCGACACCGACCGACTCGGGCGCACACATAGGTGCGCCCCTACAAGCGAAGGTGATGTGATCTACCAGATCACGCACCTACGACTTGAAATTGATCTTCTCGTTCTCTGCGCCGCCGTCAAATTTTTGCCCCGTGGCGACTGCCTTGAGGAAGCCGACCAGCGTGATAAATTTGTTCGACGAGCCATCCCAGTATTCGGCCTTGTCGACGGTGACTTGCAGCAGCGCGATGTCGGGCGTATCGAGGCCGTCAGGGAACCACGCCTTGTACACGGTATCCCAGTATTTCTCCATCGTCTTGCGGTCGCGGACGAGCAGCGCGCGTCCCGACACAGAAACGAAACGGTTGCCGCCGGGGTCCGCGTAGCTGACGTTGACCTGTCGATCCTGCTGCACTTCCTGTACTTTGGGGGACTTCCCGTAGGTGAAAAACCACAGATAGTGTCCGTCGAAGTCTTCGAGCTGCGTCCCCATCGGACGACTGCGCAGCGATCCATCGTCGTTCTGTGTGGTCAGCATGGCAATCTTGATGTCTTTGATCAGTTCGCGGAACTTCTCGACATCGTTATGACCGTTCTTGTTGTCCATCTCTACCGATACCTCATCACCTAGTTTACGAAATTAAGTTTATAATAAAGCACCGGATGAGGCAACGAAATATCATCGAACGTTCATACGTTACGCACCAGCATAGACGATGCGCCACACCCGTCCATACACATAATCGACGACGACGAGGTTGCCCGCCGGGTCAAAGGTGACATCAGTCGGGCGGATCAAACCCGTGACGAAGGCGGACGGCACATAGTCGGGCGTGTCGCGGGGATCGATGCGCACGACGCGCTGTCCCCCGTCGATGCCATTCCACAGCGCGACAAACAGGTGATCGAACAGGTTAACGGGATAGGCATTCCCCAGGTTGACCGCCACACCGCGCGGCAGGCTCATCGGCGGTAGGCGAACGAGATCCGGCAGTGTAGCGACGATCGCCGGCTTGATCCAGCACTCCGCGCAGCCATAGTCCAGCCAGTACGGAAAGCCGAAATGCGCGCCTTCAGCCAACCGCAGCACGCGGTTGCCGCCGCCCGTGATCAGGCCGCTGTCGGCTGTATACAACGTTCCCGCGCTGGCGACCGCCACATCGACCGGATTGCGGAGGCCCTGCGCGTAAACCGTGTATTCCCCGGTGTGCGGCTGGATGCGCAGTACGGACGCCTCGTAAGGCTGCATGTTGATCAGGCCGTCGGCCGTCCGCGTGCGGTTTTCGCCGTGATCGCTCAACGCGCCGACGCCTAGATAGAGAGAGCCGTCCGCGCCAAAGGTCAGGCCGTTGGGCTGGTTATCGATCATCTGGTAGCAGCACGGCAAGTCGGTGATCACGGGGGTGATCGTGCCGTCGGGATCAACGCGCCACACGCCGCCGCCCGCTTCCAGCGTCAAGCGCGCGCTGACGTAGAGCACATCCGTGCCCGGCTGAAACGCCAGCCCATACGGTGACACGAAGTCACCCGCATAGCGCTCCGTTGAGCCATCCGCGTTCATGCTGTAGACTGCGCCGCTGCGCGTGCCGTTTTCCAGCACCGTCGCATACAACCGGCCATCTGGCCCATATGTGATCTGGATCGGCTGGCCGGGGAAGCGCCCGATGGGCTCCACGCGGAAGCCGTCCGGCACTTGCAGCCGCCGCAGCCACCCATCGAGATCGTCCGCGCAGGGGAAGTCATCGCAGGACCAGCCGGTGACGCTGCTGAGCGGCGCATCCCCCACTGTGACCGCCGCCGGAGCACCGAAGGGCGCGGCGGGTGTGAGCGTCCAGAGCGCCTGTGTCGGAATCGGGGTCGAGGTGGGCGTCAGGGTGGGCGTATCAGTGAAGGTGGCCGTCAGGGTGAACGTTGGCGTGACGGTCGGCGTGGTGGTCGGCGTCAGCGTCGGGGTGAGGGTTGGCGTTTCCGTGTAGATCGGCGCGCTGCTCACCTGCACAATCGGCGTCGCGCGGAAAGTCGACTCGGTCGCCGGGGCACACGCGGCGCTCAACCAGAGGATCACCGCAAAGAGGCATAGACGCAAGGACGCCAAGAAGTGTCTAGTCAAAAAAGTCTCGCATTCAGCTAAACCTCACCCCATCCCCTCGCCTAAAGGAGAGGCGAGCACGGGCAGCAAGTCCCCTCGCCCGTGGGAGAGGGGATTTAGGGGTGAGGTTGGAATCAAAAACGCCTGTGATTATACACAGGCGTTTGGAGATACGGGGTCAGCGCTTTTTTACATCAGCGTGTTATACGTGCCGTAGCTGAACTTCTGGATGGCCTCGAAGGCCGCATCCTGTACCAGCGTGCTCTCGTCCTGCAGCCGGTCCGCCAGCGGTTCGACCGCGCGGCGGTCGCCCAGTTCAGCCAGCCCGACAATTGCGGCGCGGCGCACCCATTCGTTGGGGTCATTCAGCGCGGCGAGCATGGCGTCGAAGGCGGCCGGGTCGCCAATGCGGCCAAGCGCTTCGACGGCGACTTCGCGCAGGGTGTCGCGGTAATCGCCGATCAGACCGATCAGCGGCTCAATGGCGCGAGCATCGCGCAGCCAGCCGAGCGCCTCCGCCGAAGCGGTTTGTAGGGCTTCGCTCTGCCCGCCGAGCAGGTCGATCAGCATGGTGACGCGGTCGGTCGCGCCTGCCTTGCCCAACAGGCGGATCAGGTAGGCCCGCTGCGCCTCGTCCATCACCTGCTGGTCCAGCGCATGCAGCACGCGCTCCACCACGGCCTGATCGCCAAACTGCACGAGTTCGAGCAGCCCCATGCGCAGACGCAAGCCGATGTTCAGCTTGAGCAGATCCCACACGCGGCTGTTAAAGTCCGCGGTCAGCATGTTCACCATGGGCAGCGCGGCCGCGACGGCGTGCAGCTTGATCAAGCCGGAAAAGGCCGCGTACTGGACCTTCGAGTTGCTGTCGGCCAGCAGTCCGATCAACGGATCGGCAGCCCGGCCATCACTGGACGCACCGAGCTTTTGCGCGGCTTCGTAGCGCACCGCAGGGTCGGCATGGCGGACATCAACGATCCATTGTTCGTACATGGTCAGCACTCCACTTCACTGGCAATTTACAGAATTTGGGGAACCATAACAGTATACGATCCCCGTATTAGAACTCCGGTAACACCGTATCAGAATTCTACTTGAAATCATCCGAATCGAGAATGATCGTCGTCGGGCCGTCGTTGTGAATTTCGACCTGCATCAGCGCGCCGAAGACCCCTTTTTCCACCCGCGTGATGCCTTCCGCCGTCAGCCGTTCTGCGAAGTATTCGACCAGCGGCGCGGCCACATCCGGTTGGGCGGCATCCGTAAAACCGGGGCGGCGTCCCCGGCGTGTATCGGCGTACAGCGTGAACTGCGAGATCACCAGCACGCCGCCGTTCGTCTCCAGCGCAGACAGGTTCATTTTCCCCTGCGCATCCTCAAATACGCGCAGATTGGCCGTCTTTTTGGCGAGCAGTTCGGCTTCCGCGCGCGTATCGTTGTGCGTCACGCCGACCAGTGCCACAAACCCGTTGTCCACCGCGCCGACGATCTGCCCGTCCACCGTCACGCTGCCTTTTGAAACCCGCTGCAATACCACGCG
>CALKIA010000308.1 GCA_937988705.1 uncultured Chloroflexota bacterium
GGTAATTCCGGCGTTTGGGGTGCGTACAGCCACGCATCGAACAGTTCGCCGAGGTTCTGCCCGCTGACCTCCTCCGCCACATTGACGAAATCGGTAGTGCTGGCGTTGCCGTACTTAAAGCGATCATAGTACGTCTGCAAAATTTCGAAGAACGCTTCATCGCCGACTGTCAAGCGGAGCGCGTGCAGCGTCAGCGCGCCGCGCACATACACGCCCCCATTGAATAGGTCATCGTCCTGCGGCTTGCCCGGTGCGGCGATGCGCGCCAATTCCTGCGTAATCTGCGTTTCACTCATCCCCTGCTGCCGGAAGTACTCGCCGCTCAGGTAGCCCATGATGTTGCTGGTGATGTCATTCATGGTGCTAGCGCCCTGCGTATGTTCGAACCACAGCCACGAGGCATAGGTCGCAAAGCCTTCGTTCAACCAGATATCGTCCCATTGAGCTGGAGACACGGAATCGCCGAACCACTGATGCGAAAGTTCGTGTGCGATCACTTCTTCGCCGTCTTGCGGACTCCCATCCGCGATGTACACGCCAAACAGGGACATCGTCTGCGTTTCCAGCGCGAAGCCGATGTTTGCCCGGGTGAGCACGGCGCCATATTGCTCGAACGGGTAGTCGCCGAAGATTTCGCTGAAGTAGGCGACCATTTCATCCTGCGCGGCGAACACCCGCGTTGCATCGTCGGCGACGCTGGCGGGGAAGTAGTTGCGAATGCTCACGCCGTTGTCTTCGTAGGCGTCCACGACATAGTGATCGATGTTGACCGTCGCCAGATAGCTGGCCATCGGCTCTGCCATCTCCCATGTGTAAGTGATCTGGTCGCCGTCCGTAACGGTAGCTTGCAGCACGCCATTCGCCGCGACGACGTAGGGCGCGGGCACGGTGATAATGAATGTATAGGTCGCTTTGTCCGCCGGGTGATCGTTGACGGGATACCACGTTGCCGAACCGTTGGTTTCGCTGGCGGTGTACACAAAGTCGCGCTCGAAGTTCCAGCCGATACCCACGCCGCCGAGCGACAGTTCGCGGATGGGGTTGGGTTCGCCGCCATAGGTGATCACCGCTGTGAAGCTTGCGCCCTCGGCGATGCCTTCGGGCAGCGTGATGTTCAGTTCGCGCCCGTCGCGGGTGAACTCAGCCGCTGCGCCGTCAATGGTGATGCTGCTTATGTCCAGACGGTAGAGGTCGAGATTGAAGGCGCTCAAGTCTTGCGTCGCCGTGATGTCGAGCGTGGCCGTCGCGTCGATCCGTTCCGCTTCCATATCAACCGCGACGTCCAGCGTGTAGTGCTGCACGTCATAGCCGCCGCCGCCGAGCAGGGGATAGAACGCATCGCCGATGCCCTCTGAACCCGGTTCGCCAACTGATTCTTGAGCATTGACCGCTCCGATGCTGAGTGCCAGCACGACGATCACGATCCACCATAGTTTTCTCATAGCGTCCTCTTTTGGCATGGTTGACTTGCTTGCTGTACGTTGGCGCAGCCGATTCGTTGCGGACTACTTCACCAGCGTCAGCGCAATAAACGCGACATAGGCGATTAGAAAGACGGGCGCGGTTCTGCGCGTCAAAGTGCGTCGTTGGACGAATAACAGCAGCAGTCCCGCAAACACGACCATCACGGGCAGATCGAAGGTCTGTACCGCGCGCGGCACCTGAATCGGCTGGATCAGCGCAACGATGCCGAGAATCACCAGCAGATTCGAGATATTTGAACCCAGCACATTCCCGAGCACAATGTCGTTTTCGCGCCGCAGCGAGGCGATCACACAGATCGCCAGTTCGGGCAGCGATGTGCCGACCGCCACCATTGTGATGCCGATCACTAAATCACTTACTCCGAAGACGCGCGCAATGTTCACCGAGCTGTCCACCAGCAACTGGGCGCCGATGATCAGCACCAGCAGACCGATGACAGCGCGGGCGCTTTCTACCACCGGATTCGCTTTGATAGTCAGCCGTTCTTCCTGCTCATAGGCTTCTAGCTCCGGCTGAATTTCGGCACTTTCCTGTCCCGCTTGCCGGTAAATCAGCGTCGTGAAGACCACAAAGCAGATCAGCAGCAGCCCGCCGTCTAACCGCCCTAATTCGCCATCCAGCGCCATGAGCAGCACCAGGACGGAGAAGCCGATCACGAACGGAATCTCACGCCGGAAGATGCTCCACTCCAACCGGATCGGCGCAATCAAAGCGCTGATCGCGAGGATCAAGCCGATATTGGCGATATTTGAGCCGACGACATTGCCCAGCGCAACATCGCTGGATGCGCTGGTTGCCGCGCGAACGGAGACGAGTAGTTCCGGCGCGGACGTGCCGAGCGCGACGACCGTCAACCCGATCATGAGCGTGGAGATGCCGAGCATGGTCGCTACGCGCGCCGCCCCTTTGATGAACTGATTGCCGCCCAGGATGAGCGCGACAAGACCGACTATGAACAGAAAGACATCACCCATCGTAGTATCCAGTGTTTTCAGTAAGCCGAAAAATCTCATTATAGGAAACTGCTGCTGGTCTATGGATTCTATTTACTAAGTTTAGATTGAATTTACGAATTTAGTCTTCACAGCTCCCTACCAAACCGACATTTTGATTTATCAGAACTTTGCATATAATTTGAATGGTATGTTTAAGGTTCAATACAGTTCATGAAAGGCTCAAAAGACCTTGAGTAACCCGCTCGCCATAGAAACACAGGATGTGCGGCGCATCTACAAGATTCGCGGCCCGAAGACGAAAGGTGAGCCGACGACCCGGGTTGCCCTCGACGGCGTTGATTTGCAGGTCAAGCGCGGCGAGTTGTTTGGGCTGCTGGGGCCGAATGGTGCAGGCAAGACGACGCTCATTAAGATTCTGGCGACGCTCCTGCTGCCGAGCAGCGGCACGGCGCGCGTCGATGGCTTTGACGTAGTGCGCGATACCGAGGAAGTGAAGCGGCGCATCAGCATGGTGAGCGGCGGCGAAACCAGCGGCTACGGCTTGCTCACCGTTGAGGAAAGTCTGTGGATGTTTGCCCGCTTTTATGGGCTGGAAAACAAAGTGGCTAAAGACCGCATCGCGGCGATGGCGCAGATTATGGGCTTGGAAGAACGGATGCGCGCCAAGATTTCTGATCTCTCGACGGGGCTGCGCCAGAAAATGAACTTCATTCGCGGCTTTGTGACCGATCCCAACGTCGTTTTCCTCGACGAGCCGACACTTGGCCTCGACGTGCAAGCCGCGCGCGATGTACGCGGGTTCGTCCGCCAGTGGATGGACGATCACCCCGACCGCACGCTGCTGCTGACCACACACTACATGGCCGAGGCCGACGAAATGTGTGATCGGCTGGCGATTATCGACAGCGGCAAGCTGCTGGTCTGCGATACGCCCGCCAACCTCAAGCGGTCGCTGCAAACTGAGGCTGTCTTCAACCTCAAAGTCGCGCCGCTCGGTGCTAAACCGAAGGACGGCGATTTACTGGAGGCCGTGCCGGGCGTGAGCCGCGTCAATGTGGCGGATGTGAACGGCCACACCGAACTGGCGCTCACGCTGCGCGCCGAAGATGCCCTGCCGGAGGTACTAGCCTACCTTACGCGGCGCGGTTCCAGCCTGATCGCGCTGGAGAAGCGCGAACCGACACTCGAAGATGTGTTCATCAAGGTGACCGGGCGGCGGTTGGATCAAGCGGCAGACGCCGAGAAAGCAGCAGAGTGATGGCCGCCCTCGAGAAAGACATTATTCGCAGTCAGGAACGAGTCAAAAAGCTCCACGGCTTCGCGCTGTTCTGGGCCGTGGTCTGGGCACGAGCGTATCCACGCATCATCGGTGCGCTGCGGCAGAAAAGCTGGCTGTTCTTTGAGACCGTTTTCCCCCTGATGGGCGTGATCGGCTATATCTACGTCTATCGCTCGGTGAACGCGCCGCAGGAATACATCGGCTTTGTCGTTCTGGGCGGCGCGATGACGGCGTTCTGGCTTAACGTGTTGTGGTCGATGGCGAGTCAGCTCTACTGGGACAAAGAGGACGGCAATCTCGAAATCTACGTGCTGTGCCCCGCGCCGATGATGGCGATCCTCATCGGCATGGCCATCGGCGGCATGCTCATGTCCGCGACGCGCGCGGCGGTGATCATCATCGTATGTTCGCTGGCGTTCGGCGTGGTCTATAATGTGGGCAGTATCCCCCTGCTGATCGCTGTGTTTCTACTCACGATGACCGCGCTCTATGGTATGGGCATGATGTTCGCCTCGGTCTTTCTGGCATCGGGGCGGGAAGCGTGGCATCTGGCTAACCTCATGCAAGAACCGATCTATCTGGTCTCCGGCTTCTACTTCCCGGTCAAAGCACTGGGGGCGCTCGTCGCCACCGCCGCGTCGATTGTGCCGCTCACGCTGGGCATGGACGGGATGCGCCAGCTGTTGTTCCCGTCTGAACAGGCGACCGGGTTGATGCCCGTCGAACTCGAAGTGGTGTTGTTGATTCTGCTCGGTGTGTTATTTATCGGCGGGGCGTATTTCGCGCTGCGCAAGCTGGAACAGATCGGGCGGCGCGAAGGCCGTTTGATCGAGCGAAGAAGGTAAGAACAGTGGCTGGGTCCGCTGTAGAGGGGTGACGGTTGCGTATGACACTTGTTCAACGTTTGCACAATATTCCGGCAGTTAACCAGAGTCCAGCGCTGCGCGCGTTTGTGACGGCGGCGTGGCTTGGCTGGCAGATCGAATCGAACTGGGCGCGGCCGTTCCTGTTCGCGGTCTATGTCATCGCCCGGCCGATCTCCAGCGTATTGATCCTCGTCATCATGTACAGCGTGATCACCAACGGCGCGACCGGCGAACCGATCTTCGCTTTCATCTACTTCGGCAACGCGCTGTATATTCTCGTCAACAGCGTGGTGACGGGCGTCAGTTGGGCGGTGATCGAAGATCGCGAGCACTACCGCGTCGCCAAGCAGATTTACACCGCGCCCATGAATACCTATGCCTATCTCTTGGGGCGCGGGGTCGCGCGACTGATCATCGGCTCGGTATCGGTACTGATCACGCTGACCTTTGGCGTGCTCGCTTTCCGCATCCCGCTGGACATCAACGTGCTGCTGTTCCTCGCCGCGACGATCTTCGGTTTGGCGTCGCTGTCCGCGCTGGGTGTGATCCTCGGCGCGGTCACCATGCAGACGGCGCGTCTGCAAACCGATCTGGGGTCGCTGGTATCGGGCGGGCTGTATCTGTTCACGGGCGCGATCTTCCCGCTGGATGTGCTGCCGTCTTGGCTGCAACCCGTAGGTTACCTGTTCCCCGTGACGTACTGGCTGGAAGTCACACGCCGTGCTTTGCTTGGTGCGCATGCCGCGCGTTTTCCGACCTTTGCCGCCTTCAGCGACTGGGGTTTGATCGGTGTGCTGGCTTTGATGACCGCGCTCCTGTGGTTGGCGTCGGGGTGGGTGTACAGCGCGGCGCTGCGTCGCTCCAAAGAAGAAGGACTCATCGACATCGAGACGAATTTCTGATTGGCGACCGCTCTCTCCGACCCCACCCCCGACCCCCTAACAGGGGTAGGTATTTAATGGTAGGTACGAGACATGTCTCGTCCTTTCGTTAGATCGATGAAATTCAAGGACGAGGCATGCCTCGTCCCTACAGGTTTCTCGTTTTGAATCGGTTCGTATTCAACCGGGCTAAGAATCGACCTTAAAAACCTGCCCCTCTTAGGCCCCCGACCCCTCCCTGAATTCAGGGAGGGGAGCCAGCCAGATAGGAAGATCGTGTAGGGATGAGACCTGCCTCGTCCTCATTCTTATCAATGATGCGCGCGCGGTTCTACTGAACTACCAGCATGCCTTGCCCTACGCAAACGCTTTCGATCAGCGACTTGAGCGGCGTGAGCTGTTGGCCAGGCCTACGCCGCGCGCCGCTTGGCGACCAGATTGACATCCGGCTCAAACCCCGGCACTGCTACCAATTGATACCCGTGATCCTGGACGAATTCTTCGGTGAAGCGCCGTGCGTGCTCGCCATGCACACCGATCAGCAGATGCTGCGGCTTGCGCTGGCTGGCGAACAACCGCTCGCCGCCGGGGAGGGCGTAAATCTCCGCGCCTTCGATATCCATTTTGAGGATGTCCGGCGTGGGAAACCGTTCAAGCAGCGTGTCCAGGGTGGTGGTCGGGACTTCCATGGGGATGCCTTGACCTTTTTCGCCACCAATTCCGGCGATGGCGCTCGTCCGCGAGTCGACGCCGCTGCGCATAAACGTGATAGTACCGATCTTGTCGGCGACCGCCTCCTGCAATACCGTCAGATTGTGCAGATCATTCAGCGCGACCTGTTCGTGCATGATCTCCACAATATCGGGATCGGGCTCGACGGCGAGCACACAGCCCTGCGGCCCGACCGCGCGCGCTGCACAGATCGCGTGGTAGCCTGCGTGCGCGCCGAGATCCCAGAAGGTGCCGTGAGCGGGCAAGTGGCGCTGAAGATAGTGGGTGAGCTGGGGTTCGTAGAGGCCGCGGTGATACCAGTAGGGGAGGTGATTGTAGCGTTTCCAACGCAGGCCGGTTACCGGCCCTTTGCTGACGGTATAGATTTTGCCTTCACCTGTGCGCGACGTGATGAACTTGTACAGGCGAAAGGCCCCGGGGATTTTTTCAATCG
>CALKIA010000309.1 GCA_937988705.1 uncultured Chloroflexota bacterium
GCGTACGGGCTGCCTTCGACGCCCTGCACGAGGACGTTGTCATCTTCGCTGAACTGAATGCCGGGGACCGCCTGAATGGCCGCTTCCGCAGCTTCAGCTTCGAGGTCGCCGCCCGCTTCGGTTTCCAGCGTGGCTTCGAGGAAGTAGTCATAGGTGCCGCTGTCCGAACCGGGGCTGAAAACCTGAATGGTTTCCGCCGGGTAGGACGGATCAACCTGATCCCACGTGGTCGCCGCGCCGCTGTAAATGGCGGAGAGCTGGGCAATCGTCAGGCTGGTGAGGAAGTCGTTGGCGGTGCTCACGACCACGGCCAGCGCATCCGTGCCGACGCGGAATTCGATCGGCGTACGGCCGATCGCGGCGCACGATGCAATTTCGCTGTCGCGGATGGCGCGGCTGGCGTTGGCGATGTCAGTTTCACCGGCGACGCAGAAGCGTTCGTAGCCCGCGCCCGAACCAATGCTGTCGACGGTGATATTGCTGCTGAAGCCTTCTTCGGCAAACAGTTCGGCCATACGTTCGGCCAGCGGGAAGACGGTGGAGCTGCCGGCAGTGATGATGTCGCCGTCCACGGCGAGAACGTCAACTGCGGGAAGTTCAATCGGTTCGACCGCCGGGGTCGCTTCGGGGGTGGCATCCTGCGCCATGGCCGCAAAGGGCAGAGCGAAGACGAGCAGAGCGATCAAAACGAAAATACGCTTGTTCATGTGTGTCCTGTTCTCCTGAACCTGTGGAGCGATTTAGCTGCTTAAATTCTTATCACTGTACAGATGGTAGCGTGTCGACTTTAAGGTTTATTTACTCTGCGTTTAAAATCGATAACAATCGGCGTCAAGTGAATGTTAAGAATGGTGGTATTTAGTGTGAAGCGAGGCGCTGTGAACAGATGTGCTATAATCTGTTATAGCGCAGTGGGGTCAGAATAAGTACACTTGACTGTGTGAAACAGCGCAGCATGGCGGGGCGTTATCCCGCTCAATTCCAATCTAAGCGGTTCAAGGTTAACTTGTGACGATACAACGAATGGGCGTGCTGGCGCACCCGCTGCGACCGCACAGCGCCCCGATTGCCGACCAGATTGCGGCGGCGCTGCGCGCGCGGGGTGTGATCGTGTGGGCACATCATCAGTGGGATGAGGCGATGGTCAGCGAGCAGATCGCGGCGACCGATATGGTGGTCGCGATTGGCGGCGATGGCGCGATGCTGCGCGCCGCCCGCGTGTGCGCGCCGCATGGTGTGCCCGTGCTCGGCGTGAACCTTGGTCATCTGGGTTTTTTAACCGAGATCAAGAACGCCGAAGAATGGGACGCCCAGCTCGATGCTTTGTTCGCCGGGAATTATTGGATCGAACGGCGGATGATGGTCAAGGTGATTGCGCGCCGCGACGGGCAGTTGTTGTGTGAGTCGGAAGCGCTCAACGACGCGGTGATCAGCCGTGGTTCAGTCACCCGCATGATTCGTCTCGACACCTACATCGACGGCTACTGGACGACGACGTACAACGCCGATGCGCTGATCATTTCCACGCCGACCGGATCGACCGCCTATGCGCTGGCGAGCGGCGGGCCGATTTTGCCGCCGGAACTGCGCGGCATCTTGATCGTCCCGGTCGCACCGCATCTGAGCCTCGACCGTCCGATTGTGCTGCCGGAAGCCGCCCAGATTGAAGTGATCGTCTCACCAGATATTCAGACCGATACGGTACTCTCGGTGGATGGCGCGCTGCTGTGCGAACTGCAATCGAATGACCGCGTGCTGGTGCAGGTGGGCGAGAATATCAGTCAATTTGTGCGCATGCGCGACCGCAATTACTTTTATCGTTCGCTCCTGGATCGGTTGGAACCGCGCGCACCCGAACCGCCCGCGCCGCCGCGAAGACATCTATAATGAAGTTATGGATCGACGGCCACGGCTGTCGTGCTGTAGGGACGAGATAGGTCTCGTCCGCTCGTTCGAAAACAAGAATAGGACGAGGCATGCCTCGTCCCTACTCTAGAGGTAACTAGAGGATCACGTGTATGACGACGCCTGACATCGCCGAAGAAACTATGTATTGTACTGTCCACCCTAACCGCGAGGCGACGCTGCGCTGTAACAAGTGTGGCCGTCCCATGTGCGTGCAGTGCGCTGTCCAAACCCCGGTCGGCTACCGCTGCAAAGAATGCGTGCGCGGCATCCAAGCCAAGTACTTCAACGCCAACCCGTATGACGACCTGATCGCGCTCGGTGTGGCCGCGGCGGCAACGGGAGTCGTCGGCTATGTGATCAGTTCGGTCGGTTTACCGATCTTCATCACGCTGATTCTGGGTTTTCCGGCGGGCGGGGTGATCGGGGAATTGATCGTGCGGGCGGTGCAAAAACGTCGCAGCCTCAACATGGCGAAGTTTGGCGCAGCGGGCGCGGTGCTCGGCGGGGTGCTCGGCGCAGTCCTGCAAACGTACAGTCAGTACAGCAGCTTGTATGCCCGGGCGGCAGCACAAGCGGGCGTCCGCGCTTCGGAACTTCCGCCCATTGAGATTGGCGTCATTGTGCAGGCAGCACTTTCGGATATTGGCTTGATCTTGGCAGTTGGCATCATTGCAGTGGCGCTTTATTCACGGTTAAGAATGCGGGGATAGTCCATGCTCGAGGAAATCCGCATCAAGAATTTCGCGATCATCGATGAATTGGAGTTGGCGTTCGGCAAAGGCCTGAACGTCATCACCGGCGAGACGGGCGCGGGCAAGTCGATCATCATCGACGCGGTCGAAATGCTGCTCGGCGGGAAGGCGGAGGCGTCGTGGGTGCGCGCTGGCTCGGAAAAAGCCGTGATTGAGGGCGTGTTCGGGCTCGACATGATCACGCAGGGCTTCGTCCAGCCGATTTTGGAGCGCGAAGAACTGGTCGACGAGGGCGACGCGATCACCATCACCCGCGAGATTCGCTCAAATGGGCGTTCCTCCGCGCGTGTGAACGGCGTGACCGTCAACATTGACATTCTCAGCGAGATCGGCGCGTATCTGGTCGATGTGCACGGGCAGAGCGCGCATTTATCACTGCTCAAGCCGCAGTTTCACATCGATCTGCTCGATCGCTACACCGATTTGATGGATGCCCGCTCGGCGTTAGGCAACGTCGTGCAGCGCCTCGGCGAAGTGCGCCGCGAGATTCAGCATTTGCTCGATGACGAAGCCGCCTTGCAGCGCCGCGCGGATCGCTTGCGCGGCGAACTGGAAGACATCGAAGCGGCGGCGCTCGTCCCCGGCGAAGATGAAGAACTTCGCACGGAGCGTGTGCGCCTCTCCAACAGCGAAGGGCTGGCCAAGTGGACGGCCGAGTCGCTGGAACTGCTCAATGGCGACGATACGGCAGATGGGCAAATGGGCGCGCTCGATCAGTTGATGCATACTGCGCTGCTGCTGAGCAAGCTCGCCCATATCGACGCCTCGCTCAAAGAAGATTATGACCTCGCCGAAGAAGCGAGCGCGCTGGTCGAAGAATTGGCGAAATCGCTGCGCCGCTACGCCGATACGGTTGAATACAACCCGGCGCGCCTCGATGAAGTCGAAGAACGCCTTGAACTCATCACCAAGCTGACGAGGCGCTACGGCGGCACGGTCGAAGCCGTGCTGGCCTACGCCGAACGCGCCGCCGCTGAACTCGACGGCATCGAAAACAGCGAGGAGCGCATCGAAGCTCTGCGCAAGCAGGAAACGTCGATGCTCAAGCACATCGGCGATCTGGGCGAACGCATCAGCCGCGCCCGCACGTCGGCTTCCAAACGCCTGAGCGCGGGCATTGTCGCGGAATTGGGCGATCTGCGCATGGCGAAGGCGCAGTTTGAAGTCTTGATCGAACAGCTCGAAGATCCGGAGGGCTGCTACGTCAAGGAGCGCCGCCTCGCCTTTGACGAGACGGGCATCGACCGCGTCGAATTCATGATGTCCGCCAACCCCGGCGAACCGCTGCGCCCGCTGGCAAAAGTCGCCTCCGGTGGTGAAGCGGCGCGCATCATGCTGGCGCTCAAACGGGTGCTCACGGCAGCGGATCAAACGCCCACGCTGATCTTTGACGAAATCGATCAGGGAATCGGCGGGCGGGTGGGCAGCGTCGTCGGCGAGAAGCTGTGGGGACTCACGGGCGGGCATCAAGTGCTGGTCGTGACGCACCTCGCGCAGCTGGCGGGCTATGCCGATCGCCATTATCGCGTAATCAAGCGCGTCGATGGCGGGCGCACGCACACCGAGATCGTGCCTCTGAGCGACGAAACGCAGCGCGTCGAAGAACTGGCGGCGATGCTCGGCACGGTCAACGAGAGCGGCCTCCAGAGCGCGCGCGAACTGCTCATCGAGGCGATCACCTATAAGCGCGGCGCGGCGCACGAACCACCCAAACAGGGAAGTTTGATGTAAGGGGATCAGCATGTCCGCACTCGAACAGGAAGTGCTTGAGAAGTTCCGTCTGCTCGACAAAGAGGCGCGTAAACGCATCAATAGGGACGCGATTTGTCGCGTCCGCAAATCACACAAACTGATCCAAAATACCTGCTTCACGCTACCCAACGGACTGAACGGCATGCCTTGTCTTTTTGCTTGACATTCGGTTATTGGCTTAGTTCAAAAAGGCGATCCAAGCGGATCGCCTTTTTTTGTTATAGTTATGCGCACTGAACCGATGTCAACCACTGTGGATACCGTAAACTCGCGTCCACCTAAAGGAATAAGATGGTCTACAACTTTGACGAGCACATTGAACGCCGCGACCCCGTCAGCGTCAAATGGGCGATATATCCCGAGGACGTCCTGCCCCTGTGGGTGGCGGACATGGATTTTCGCTCCCCGAATGAAGTGATCGAGGCGCTCCAACAGCGCGTCGATCACGGCGTGTTTGGCTATCATTTTGACGCGCCGGGGCTGCGCGAGGTGCTGGTCGAACGCTACCGCCAGCGGCACAATATGCAGATCGCGCCCGAAAATCTCGTGTTCACCCCCGGCATCGTCGCCACGCTGAATCTGATCACGCGGGCGTTTCATCATCCCGGCGAGGGCGTACTCGTCCAAACGCCGATCTATCCCCCGTTTTTGAGCGCGCCGAAGAATGGCGGCAAACAATTGCAGACTGCCGAAATGGCGCTGACATTCGACGGCCAGCGGATGCGCTACGAGATCGACTTTGATCGCTTTGAGGCGGCGATCACCCCCGAAACCAAGATGTTCATCCTCTGCAATCCGTACAACCCAGTCGGTCGCGTGTACACCCGCGCTGAACTGGAAAAGCTGGCGGAAATCTGCCTGCGCCACAACCTGCTGATCATCGCCGATGAGATTCACTGCGACCTGCTGCACCCCGGCGCACAGCATATCTCGTTCGCCTCGCTGTCGCCGGAAGTCGCCGCGCACACCATCACACTATCCGCGCCGAGCAAGACGTTCAATATCCCCGGTCTGGCATGCAGCTTCGCCGTGATCGAGAATCCAGCGCTGCTGCGCGCGTTCCGCGATACGGCGGGCGCGGTCGGCCTACACCCGAACACCTTCGGCTATATCGGCGCGGAAGCAGCCTATCGTCATGGTCAGCCGTGGCTGGATGAACTGCTCGCCTACCTAACCATCAATCGCGACACGCTGGTGCAGTTCGTCGAAGAACGGCTGCCGCAGGTCAAGGTGACGGTGCCCGAAGGGACGTATCTGGCGTGGCTGGACTGCCGCGATCTCAACCTGCCGGAAACCCCGTACAAGTATTTTCTGGAACAGGCCAAAGTCGCGTTCAGCGATGGGGCAGCGTTCGGTCAACCGGGCGAGGGCTTCATCCGGCTGAATTACGGCTGCACACGCGCTACCCTGCTCGACGCGCTGAATCGCGTTCATGAGTCGCTGAACCAGTAATTTACGTTTTTAGGAAAATTCAAGGTGTGACTGGGTACCCTCTATGTGAACCAAGTTCACTAGAGGTGTACCATGTTTCGCGTGCTTTTCGTTTCGTTGGGCATCTTACTGTTTAGTACGCTGCCCAAGGCCACATTTTTGGAGAGTGTTGTTTTTGCATCCCCGCCCGCCGCTGCCGACACGATCGCCACTGTGCCCACCACGATTTCCCCCGTCGGGATGATTTCCCCGGGGCGCATGGTAACGTTCGAATGGAATGCCCTAGCCGACGCCGCGTGGTATTACCTGTGGGTGAGCATGCCATCGGGGGGCCGGCTGGATCGCTGGTATGACGGGAGGCATATCTGCCAAATGACGATCTGCGCGGTTACACCCGGCTTACCTACGGAAGCCGGGCTGTATCGCTGGTGGGTCAAAGCGTGGAGTCCGACCACCGGCTACAGCGAGTGGAGCGGTGAGACGCAGTACATCGTGACCACGGCTGCGCCGCTGCTGACCGAACCGAGCGGGCTCGTGGAGACGTCGCAGCCCAGCTTCATATGGTACGCTTCCCCGGGGGCGACATGGTACTACCTCTGGTTATCCGGCCCGGATGGCTTCGTCGTCAGCCAGTGGTTCCCCGCGACAAACTGCGCAGCGGGCGTGTGCGTGCAGTCGTCTCTAGTGCTGGCACCCGGTGAGTATCACTGGTGGCTGCAAGCCTGGCAGGATCACGGGGGTTACAGCCCGTGGAGCACGGGGTTGGCCTTTACGATTGACGACGGCGTGAGTACGCCTCCGCCGCCCGACTGGATCGAGCCGACCGAAGAAGTCACCGCGACCCTTGAGCCGACGGAAGAAGTGACGGCCACACTCGAACCCACCGAAGAAGTCACTGCAACCCTTGAACCCACGGAGGAAGTCACCGCAACCCTTGAGCCGACCGAAGAAGTCACCGCGACTATCGAACCTACGGAGGAAGTCACCGCGACTATCGAACCCACGGAAGAAGTGACGGCCACGCTCGAACCCACCAGCGCGCCGACCGAAGCAACTGCGACCGTCGAGCCGACGCCTGAACCGACTGTTGAGACTGTCACGCCTACGCCTACGCTTGAACCAACACCGGAATCGGAAACCACCGCGGAAGCCACACAGTCGAGCGACGGCGGCTAGTAACTATTGGTGCTAGTTCGTGATTCTAAACGGATGGTATGGGGTCTGTAGGGGCAAGGC
>CALKIA010000310.1 GCA_937988705.1 uncultured Chloroflexota bacterium
CGCCGGAGAGGAACGGCAGCGTCGCCGACTGCGAGAACAGCGCGAACAGCGCCGCCGGGATCAGCGCAATCAGCGGGCCGATGTTCGGGATCAACTCGGTGATACCCGCGATCAAGCCCAGCATAGGCGCGTTCGGTACGCCGAGCAGCAGCGCCGCGATCAGCACGAGGATGCCAATCGCCAGACACAGGATCAACTGCCCGCGCAAATAATCGTTCCACACCTCTTTGAGTTCGAACAGGATGCGCCGCACATCGCCGCGATACGTCTCCGGCGTGACGCCGACCAGCCCGTTCGTGAACTTATGCGCGTCGCGGATCAGGTAAAACACCAGCGTCAGCAGAAACACGACGTTGAGCACGCCCGTGAACGTCCGCCCGACGACGCTGAAGGCTGGCCCCGCCAGCGACGAGACGAACCCGCGCAGCGTGCCCAGCAGATCGATGCTTTCCAGCGGCACGAACTCCGCGCCCTCCGACGAGCCGAGCGCCGCACGAATCTCGTCGAGCGGGATGAGCGGCGTACCGTTGATCAGCACGGGTTCGCCGCGAAACGTGATCGGCTGGCTGAGCAGGGCTTCTAGATCGGTTTGCAGCCGGTCGATGAAAGCCGGAAATTCGGTGGCAAAGTCGCGGAATTGGTTGAAGAGCACGGGGAAAATGATGAGCAGCACCAGTGCCAGCAAAACCAGCACAATGACGAACGTCAGCAGAATCGCGCCGCTGCGCCCGCCGGGCAGAAAGCGCTGAATCAGCGTAGTGAGCGGGCTGAGCAGGAAGGCCAGCACAGTCGCCACGACGACGATCGGCAGGACGTCGAGCACCTGCCACAGCACAATCCCGATGAGCGCCAGCAGAATCAGGCTGACGATGCGCTTGGTCGGGGGCGACCACTGCGGCGAACTCACGGGCGGGGGCATCGAAATCACGGACATGCTGGGCGCTCCTGTGCTATGAGAACGTGCTGCTGTCTATTCTAACCCGAATAGCAGCGGATCGTCGCGCCCTCACCCCTGCGCGAGATAGGCTTTCATCTCGTCGATGTACGGCTTATGCAGCGGCGCCTCGGGGTTCGTCCAGTATTTAATCGCGTTCGCGAAATCGGCGAAGGCCTTTTCATGGTCACCGCCTGCGAGATGCACTTTGCCCTTTACATAGAAGGCTAATGGGGACCACTGCACGTTTAGAGCTATGGCCTTGTCTGCATAAACAGATGCGTTCGCGAGATCATTCTGCTTAAGCGACAACAGAGCGAGGTTACTGTAGGGGTCGTCCCACTCTTCGTCCGCGAGTGCTCTTTGAAAATAGGCTTTGGCGGTTTGGAACTCACCGCGCTGTAATTCAACTACCCCCAGATACAACCAAGTAGTTCGCTCATAGGCATCGAGGGTTTCAGCGTGACGCAAATCAACTAATGCCTCCTCAAGATCGAGTGAAAGCAACGCACAATAGGCACGCAAGACGTAGCCAAGCGCGTAATCGGGCATTTTCGCGATGCCCTTGTTCAGATCGACTCGGGCGCGTACGATCTCGCCCATGTGAATGTAGGTTTGTCCTCGCATTAGGTGCCCGAAGTCGAAATACTCATGGTCAAATGGCATTGGCGGTACGCGGTTGGCACACTCATTGATCAGTTCAGTGAAATCTTCGAGTGCTTTCTCAAAATGATGCAGCACTAAATAAGAGCCGCCACGATAATATAGAGTTTCAATCCTCATCGGATCTCGTTGCAACACATCATTGAGTTCGGCAATTGCCGCCTCATGTTGTCCCGCTCGCCCAAATGCCATACCACGAGCCAGACGTAACCCAACATCATTTGGATTTTCTACGATTTTTTGGCTATAGAATTGGATGATCTCATCCTCAGAGCTGTAACTAAGGCGAGCTACCTTTGCGGCAACAGGTTTGCGAAGAGACTGAAGAAACTTAGTCAGCAAGTTAGCCATCAGCAAGAATCCCCCAAACAAAAAGCGCGCCATAGATCACTCTATGACGCGCTCCATTCTAGCTCAAATCAATTAGTCGCGGGGAGGACGCCCGCCGCGATCACCGCCGCTGCGTTCGCCGCGTTCGCTGGGGCCGCTGCGATCATTGAAGCGCCGTTCGCCGCCGCGATCACCACCGCCGCCGCCACCGCCACCACGACGATCACCACCGCCGCCGCGACCGCCGCGATCACCACCGCCACCGCTCGGGCGCTTGTCGCGTGACCGGGCTTCTTCGGCCGTCCAGCCTTCGAGCACAGCCTGCCGACTCAGACGCACCTTGCCATCCGGCGAGACATCGGTCACCATGACCATGATCTCGTCGCCGAGGCTGACTTCGTCTTCCGGCGAATTCACGCGGTAGTCGGCCAGCTGCGAAATGTGCACCATGCCGTCACGCCCGGGCAGAAATTCGACGAATACGCCGTAAGCTTCGATGCGGGTCACCTTACCGGTGTACACGCGCCCGATTTCGGCATCTTCGGTCAGGCCGCGGACTTCTTCCAACGCCTTGTTGACGGTCGAAGCATCCGGCCCGGCGATGAACACCGTACCGTCTTCTTCGATGTCGATCTTGACGCCGGTGCGTTCCTGAATGCCACGGATCGTCTTGCCACCGGGCCCAATCACCGCACCAATCTTGTCCTGATTGATCTTGATCGTCTCCATGCGCGGAGCGAATTCGCTCAGTTGACCGCGCGGAGCGGGGATCGCCTGCTGGATCAGGTCGAGGATTTGCATACGAGCAACCTTCGCCTGCTCCAGCGCCTGCGCCATGACGCCATCGCTCACACCCGTGATCTTGATGTCCATTTGCAGCGCCGTGATGCCGTTGGTCGTCCCGGCCACCTTGAAGTCCATATCACCGAGGTGATCTTCCAGACCCTGAATGTCGGTCAGGACGGCGATTTTCTCGCCTTCCTTGATCAAGCCCATGGCGATGCCCGCCACCGGACGCTTGATCGGCACGCCTGCATCCATCAACGCCAGCGTGCTGCCGCACACACTCGCCATCGACGTGCTGCCGTTGGAGCTGAGCACTTCGCTGACCAGTCGAATCGTGTACGGGAACGCATCTTCGTCGGGGATCATCGAACGGAGAGCGGCTTCCGCCAACGCCCCGTGACCGATTTCACGACGCTTGGGGCCGCGCAGCGGCTGTACTTCACCCGTGCTGAAGGGCGGGAAGTTGTAGTGATGCAGATAGCGCTTGTTGTCTTCCGGGCTCAGCGTATCGAGCATTTGCGAATCGCGCGGCGAACCGAGCGTCGCCACCGTCAGCACCTGCGTCTGACCGCGCTTGAACAGGCCGGAGCCATGCACGCGGGGCAGCACACCGACTTCCGCTGCCAGCGGGCGAATCTGTGTGAGGTTGCGGCCATCCGGACGGATACCATCATCGACAATACGGCGGCGCACTTCGTCACGGATCACATCCGAGAAAATTTCACGCACATCGCGCAGGGCGACGAGGTCTTGCGGCTCGCGTTCCTGTTCGTCTTCGAGGACGGTGTTCTTTTCCTGATATTCCGCGACCAACTGCTCGCGCAGCATGTCGAGCGCTTCGTTGCGCCCCGCGCGGTCAGTCGTCTCGGCGATGACCTTGCGCACGCCCTCAGTGCTGCGTTCGCGCACCGCGCTGATCAGCGCATCGCTGAGCTTGGCCGCCACATATGGCGACTTCGGCTTGCCGATGTCCGCGACCATCTGCTTTTGCAGTTCGATAATGGGCTGGATGGAATCGTGCGCCAGCTTCAGCGCGCGCAGCATGGTTTCTTCGTCCACTTCTTCAGCGGCGCATTCCACCATGTTAATCGCGTCCGCCGTGCCGGCCACGCGCAGGTCGAGGATGCTGTTTTCCATCATCTGGATCGTCGGGTTGACGACCAGTTCGCCGTCGATCAAGCCGATGCGCACCGCGCCAACCGGCCCGCCCCACGGAATATCCGAGATCATCACGGCGGTGCTGGCGGCAATGATGCCGAGCATGTCGATATGATTTTCCTGATCATGCGCAAAGGCCGTCAAAATCAACTGCACTTCGTTGCGCATGTTCTCCGGGAACAACGGCCGCAGCGGGCGGTCGATGACACGCGAGGTCAAAATCGCCTGTTCCGAAGGCCGGCCTTCGCGCCGGAAGAAGCTGCCGGGGATACGCCCCGCTGCGTACAATTTTTCTTCGTAGTCCACGCTGAGCGGGAAAAAGTCGATCCCTTCGCGCACATTCTTGCTCATCGTCGCCGTTGCGAAGATGACCGTTTGCCCGATCTGTACTGTAACCGCCGCGCCCGCTTGTTCCGCGAATCGCCCTGTCTCGATGATGATCTCTTTATCAGCGATCTTCGTCGTGTAGCGACGGACATCGCCCATGACACCCACCATAGTTCACCTCTCTATAAACGCGACATGCCCTGTGATCAGAAACTGGAGAGCGTCGTTAAACCCACGAGGAGGTTAACGAGACACTCCAATTCCCGCGCCACAGGGCATGTCCAAATCTACATCGGGACGGAGTTCCGTCCCGTTTGCCGCCTGAAATTAACGGCGCAGCCCCAAACGCTGCAAGACCGCCTGATACGCTTCCGGCTCGGTGTCGCTCAGATACTTGAGATGACGCCGACGCTGACCGACCAGCTTCAGCAGCCCTCGGCGCGAATGCTGATCTTGCTGGTGAATCTTCAGATGCTCGGTCAACTGCTGGATGCGCTGCGTCAGAAGGGCGATCTGGACTTCCGGCGAACCGGTATCCTTCTCGTGCCGACCGAAACCGCCGATGATCGTGTTCTTTTCGTCTTTGGAAAGTGGCATTCTGTCCCTCAATTGTCACCAGACAAGTCGGACAACCGGACTTGTCGGTCATCAATACACTAGAGGCATTATAGCAAAGCGCCAAATTGAACACAATCCTAGATAAAAACGATCATTCTTCCCGGCTACTTGTCACCCCTCTCCCACAGATTAGCGGTCGGGGGTAACGCTATCTTTTGTAGAGACAGCCTTCTGGCTGTCCGCTGTGTCTAATCCACCCCCGCTCCAGCAAAAAGCGTGAAGTCGGCTTGGGAACGGCGGACGCCATTCATGGCGTCCCTACACAAAAACCTTCTTCTCGTAGGGACGCGATAAATCGCGTCCGCGGTAACGGACAACGCAGGCGTTGTCCCTACGCAAGCTCACGTTTTTGACCTCGCCTCGCCGTTAGGAGAGGGGATTGCGGGGTGAGGTTAACTGACAATTTCCGCCAGCAGCTTTGGGTCGATATTGCCCCCGCTCAACACGAGCGCCGTGTTCTGCTGCACCGGCAGCTGCGCCCGATGCGCCATCCACACCGCGAACGGGATCGCGCCCGAAGGTTCGATCACCAGCTTGGCGGTCAGGGCGAGGCGCCGCACCGCCGCGCGAATTTCGGCTTCGCTCACCGTGATGATCGTATCCACATATGCGCGAATATGCTCGTAATTGAGCTGTCCCACGCTCACAGTCCGCACCCCATCGGCAATCGTGCGGTTAGTATCCGCTGCCGTCCACTCGACGACCTGCCCCTCACGCAGCGACTGCTGTGCGTCGGCGGCCAGCTCCGGTTCGACGCCGATCACCTTGA
Organism: uncultured Chloroflexota bacterium; assembly: GCA_937988705.1. Taxonomy (GTDB): domain Bacteria; phylum Chloroflexota; class Anaerolineae; order Aggregatilineales; family Phototrophicaceae; genus Flexifilum. The sequence goes on from CALKIA010000310.1 coordinate 5,586, forward strand.
CGTTGGGCTTCAGCGACTTGATCGCGGTCGCGACGCCCGAAATCAGCCCACCGCCACCGATGGGGACAATCACCTGCTCCACATCGGGGAAATCTTCGAAGATTTCCAGCCCGATCGTGCCCTGCCCGGCGATAATCAGCGGATCGTTGAACGGGTGGACGAGCATCCAGCCCGCTCTGTCCTCCATGATACGCTGAGTTACGATTTCGCGCCGCTCAGTGGCGACATCGTAAAAAATGATTTCCGCCCCATATGAGCGCGTGGCCTCGACTTTGATCTGCGGGGCATTGTTCGGCATGACAATCGCGGCGGGCAAGCCGAGCTTCTGAGCGGCATACGCCACCCCTTGCGCGTGATTGCCGCTCGAATGCGCGACGATCCCCGTTGGCCGCTCATGTTCGACCAGCGCTGCCGTTTTGTTGTACGCGCCGCGCAGCTTGAACGACCCGATCGGCTGGAAACTTTCCGGCTTGAGGTACGCTCCGTCACAGGGGAACAGGCGCGTATGCACGGTGACCCCGCGCAGTCGCTCCCGCGCCTGATAAATCTGCTCTAAAGTGACAAGACTCATAATCTGCCCATATGCCCTTCGCCTCGAAAACCGAGCGACTAGGCGTAGGGACGCCACACTGGGCGTCCGCTGAACATCACGTATTCAAAAACGGACGCGATCAATCGCGTCCCTACAAAACCCCCAGCTGTTCCCCTCTCCTAGAGCGAGGGGTGAGGTTGATAGTTACCGTCCGGTCGCCCGCTGCGAGTCGGCCACCAGCGTGACCGTGTGATGCGTGCGGAACAGACTGTACTGTCCCGACCGCCCCGGAATCGGGTTGAGGACGTTTTCCGTCTCCATGATCGAGAACCACAGCGGCAGGCTCCAGCGTGCGCCCGGTTCCGCAGCACGGACGCTCATCTCAGAGATCAGCATGTTGCGCTCGTACAGGCTCAACAGCAAGCGGATGAACGCATCGCGTTCCGAGATGGTCAACCGGCAGATTTCCGCGTCGAGCACCAGCGAGATCCCCTTAGTGAAGAAGTCGCTCTGCGGGTTCGGATATTCTTTGACTTCCGCCGAGCCGTTTTCGAGCAGGAATTCCACGGCGCGCTGGAACGACATGCCGTTATCGTACAATCGCAGCCGCTTGTGCAGGCTGCCGAGCGGGCACCAGGTGAAACCGCGAAAGCTCGTGAACTGCTCCACGCTCACTACGACGCGGCGCACCATATCGGCGGTGTCGGCTTCCATCTGTTCGAGTTCGGCCAGCGTCACGCCCGCCCAACTGTGATCCGACTGTTCCGCCTGATTCGGCACGGGCGACGGTTTCTGCTCCGGCAGTTCGTAGTCCGGGTTGAGCTTAATCACCGGCACGAGGTCTTCGGGATTATGGCGGTGCGGCACAAGTTCACGCTGCAAGACGCGCTCACGCACGAGGCAGTCGATCCAGTCGGAGCGCCATTGGTCGCTGTAGTTCAGGCCGGGGCGTTCCAACTCGCGATCCATCGCCAACCCCTTGAGCAGGAAGCCGTAGTTGACGTATTCCCACCCGCGCACGTTGAGCGTGTTCATCACCCGCAGCACAATGCGGTCGCGGATGAGCAGTGTCTTTTCGGCGATCGGGTGACCGAGATCCAGCACCAGCCGGTTCGGCCCACCGAGCGTGCGCACGATGCCGAGCGAGATCGCCTGCGCGACCAGATCCTCACCGCGCGCTTTGGACACCACCGCGCTCACATCCACCAGTTGATCAATCAACTGCTGGCGCGTCAGCACATCGGAGTCCAACTGCTGCGAGCAGCGGTCAAACTGTACAACCACACTCGACCACTGTGACGGAGTGAACCCGGCCGGCGAACCATCGTCGTTGGTCGCCATCGAGGCGAGGCTCAGCGACTGGTGGGTCTGCAGGTTGGTGAAATCTTCAACATATTCGATGAAGATGTTGCTGTTGTTTTCGAGCTGGCGGCTCGTGCTGCCGTGCACCGCCCACAGGATGACCGTCTTGTTGCGCGTGCGCAGCGTGTTAATCACCTCGTTGAAGTCGCGGTCACCGCTGGCGACGATATATACATCAGCCGAATCACTGTGACCGGAGTCCGTGATGATGTCCTTGGCGATGCGCATATCAGCGCTGTTTTTGCCGGGCAGGTTGAACACCGGGTCGATGTTCGCCATGGCCAGACGGCTGGGCGCATCATCGGCCACTTCGCGACCAGAGGTATCCGTGAGCGGCGGCAAACTGCCCCGCTGACCCCACGGCGCATACGCCGCCATCTTGACAACCTGTCCGTGCACCTTCACCTGTCGGTTGAAGCTGTCGATCAACGCGTCGAGGTTGACCACGTAGCCCTGTTCGTTCAGGCTGATGGCGATGTTCTCGAAGTCGATATAGACCGCGACGTTCTTCGTCTGCTGGATGCCGAGCAGTGTTTCCAGCGGCTGAAAGATCACGTCTTCGGCGAATTCAGTGCCTTCCAGCACATCATCCGACCCCCACATACGAATGCGCGCGCTGCGCGTCGTCTTGACGCGGCGCACCAGCGGGATGAGATCGGGGTTGGTCGTCGCCAGAATCAGCTCGTCGACCGGTTCCGGGTCGAACGAGAAGTAGTGCATGATGAGCGCGTCGGCGAGACTTTCTCGACGCGGAATGTCGAAGGTGTCGTAGCCGGCGGTCTTAAAGATGTACTGGGGGTCTTTAGCCGCGCCCGCCCGTCCGCCTTTTTGGCGGTGCGTTTTCCAGTTCGCCGCAGCCACCGCCCGCAATCTATCCGCGCTCATGAGCCCCGCAGCGAGCGCCGCCCCGCCGCGTAAGCCCACGGCGAGTTCTTGTAAATCGACCGAAATACCGCGATTGCGAAAATGCGCGAGTAAGTCGTCTACATCAACAATCAAATAAGCTGCCATTATCCTTACCTAAAAACGCATATACCACCTGAACCTGCTGGCTCGGTGGTAGGTTTAAACCCGCGAGGCGCGGTGAAAGAGTCGAGTTGTCTTCGGGAAGCGAGCGTACTTAAAAGATAACGTTCCCAATTTGTGCCAATTTTATCAAACTGTAGACTGGTTATCAAGCGGATCGCTCTCGGAATATAACAATTTCAATAACATTATTATACAGGCGAAACTCTGAATACATTTAGTTCCAGTTTAATTCATTCTAAGTGCAACCATAAGCGCAGGTGAGCCTCTCTTATCCCCGAATCTCACTATTCGGTTTTTGGTTAAAGCAGCCATTGATTTTACTATACACGGATTTCTATGACTTGTCTCTATAAATTCTCTATGAAAAAAACAAGGGTTTATTCGTGCGCCCCGTCACAAA
>CALKIA010000311.1 GCA_937988705.1 uncultured Chloroflexota bacterium
GCAATGTCTCCCCTCTCCCCGCTTGCGTGGGAGAGGGGTTGGGGGTGAGGGGTTTAAACACGCACATGTCTCGCCCTTCGCGAAACGCCTGCCGTATACTAGAGGCAGGCGTTTTTGTTTTCCGCAGAGGCCAGCATGATTCCCATTACGACCTATTCCCCCGAACTTGACCGCTTGCTACCCACAACCGCGTCACTCCTCAAGATCACGCGCTGGCAGGTGCATCCCGCTGTTCTGCGCGTCATCCTCATAGGTTCGCGCGGGCTGAACGGCCATCCCCGCCCCGACTCCGACATCGACCTGAGCCTGATCGTCGACCCGGCCCTGCTGCCCGCCGCCGAACCGGAACGTGAACAGTTTCTGCGCGCGGTCATCGAGACGACGCTGAACTCATGGCATGGCCCAGTCGAATTGGATACGGCCGCGCCGTTTGGGTCACTGGAAGCGCTGCAGATGTTCAGCGTGCGTGAGGTTGACGCGGCACTGGTGGCGGCGTGCGCACCCCACATCGGCCTGTACAAGCTGCAAAAGGGGTTCAGCGGCTACGTGCCGCCGCACCTGCTGGAGTGGCGCAAACTCTACCCCCTGCTGACCATTTGGGAGCGCTCGATGGTCGAAGGGGTGTAGAGAATCATCCCTCACCCCAACCCCTCTCCCACGCAAGCGGGTATAGGGGAGAAATCTGTCTCCCCTCCCTGAATTCGGGGAGGGGTCGGGGGTGGGGTCAGAAACAGCGGACGCGATGAATCGCGTCCCTACGAAAGTTATTCGCTCAGGCAAACAACGCCTGTGCGCCGAACCACACGCCCGCCCCGACCAGCAGCGCGCCAACACCCAGGCGAAACCACCCCTGGGCGACCGCCGCCGTACCGGTGTAGTAGAAGTTCAGACCGTAGCGGCGCGGCAGGGAAAGTTCGCGGGTGCGAATGGCGGCAGCCGCTTGCTGCATGAACGCGATGCCGCCATAAGTCACAACGCCGAAACCGAGCGCCATGACGGGGTTAGCCGTACTCAGCAGTAGAATCAGGGTGACGAGCGTTAAAAGAACAGGGAGTATGAATCGACGCATGGTTTTACTCCAACGGGTTTGCCGCACGGACATACCTGCGGTGAGCAGTCATTTTACTGTATCGATGGGGCAATTACGGGTCAAAAAAGTATTAAAGCGGCCCAACAGCCGCCACTCGATTTACTCCAGCAGGTTCGCTTTGAGCGCGTCGATGTCGGCGGCCGTGAGTCCGGCGGCGGTCAGCGCATACTGTTCGACCGTTCCGTACTGCTGCTGGATGTAGGTCAGCACCCCTTCGATCCAGCGCGGCTTGGCCACCAAAATCGGCGCGAGTAAATCGATGGGGATCCCCGTCGCGGCATAGGTCGGGTTGTGCTTGGCCGTCAGGTAGACATGTTCATAGGCGAGATTGGTCAGCGAATAGTCGGCGCTGATCGCAGCGTCCGGCACGCCGAGCAGACTCAGCAGCAGCGCCACTGTGATGCCCGTGCGGTCTTTGCCCGCCGTGCAGTGGATGATCGTCGGTAGGTTCGCCGGATCGGTCAGCACCTTCAACGCCTGCCCGAACGTAGCTGCCGCCCCGGTAACCATGCTCAGGTACGTCTGGCCGAATGCCGCGTCGATCTTCTCTGTATTGCCACTGAACAAGGCCTTCCCCACCTGCCGTTCTTCCGACGAGGCGCTGCCCCGCAGAATCGGCAAATTCAGATACTGGATTCTATCGACGGGGAAGCGATGCGCGGACACGGCGACTTCTTCCGGGTTGCGCAGGTCGCATACGTACCGGATGTGCAGTGTGTTGAGCAGATAATCGAGATCGGCATCCGTCAGGCGCGTGAGTTCGCCGGAGCGGTAGATCTTGCCAAAGCGGATCGTATGCCCGTCTTGGGTGCGATAGCCACCGAGATCGCGAAAATTGAGTGCCCCTTCCAGCGGTAGATCTGCGCCTTGGGCAGCGCGCATGTCTGCGGTGGGGCGCGTGAGAAACGACTGAGGATTGAGTGGGTGCTCCTTCAGGCGCTGAAGCGCTCGCTGCGCTATCAGTTTAACGAGGACGGTGCGCAGCTGTATCAAGCCATTTTCTCTTTTTCTTCGGCGAGCGGAACGGTGAAATGGAACGTCGTGCCCACCCCCACCTCACTCTTAACCCACACATCACCACCATGCCGCAGGATCAACCCGCGCGTGATCGTCAAACCTAAGCCTGTGCCCGGTTGTTCGCGGGCAAGCGGGTTCTCGCTGCGGAAATACGGCGTGAACAGCCGGGCGAGGTCTTCCTCGCTCATGCCGATGCCGCTGTCGGTGACGCTCACATGCACCATTGCGGGCAAAGGTCGGCCTTTACTATCGCGCAAACTGCGGTCGACCAGCGCGCGCACTGTGATGTCGCCTTTTTGCGGCGTGTACTTGTGGGCATTGGAAACGAGATTCGTCAGCACCTGAATCAGGCGATTTTGATCGCCGCGAATGAGCGGCAGATCGTCCGGCACATCCACCAGCAGGTTTTGGCCTTTGTCTTCGATCTGCTTTTGCAGCGGCCGCAGCGTCTCCGTGACGACGTTGCGCACGTTGATGGACGAGAACGTGATCTGCATGTTGTTTGTTTGCAGCTTGGTCACGTCGTTCAGGTCGCTCACGATGGTGTTCATGCGTTCCGCATTGGCGCGGATCGTATTCAGGAAGTTGCGCTGCATATCGTTGAGCGTGCCGCCGCGCCCGGTCAGCAGCACGTCGGAATAACCGCGAATGGACGTGAGCGGGTTTTTAAGTTCGTGTGCCACAAACGACACGAATTCGCTCTTGGAAGCATTCGCGCGCGTCAGTTCGGCATACAGCTGCGCGTTGGCGATGGCGATGCTGGCATGATCCGCCAACCGCTGCAAAAATGGCATATCGGCGATGCGCAAACGCGGTTCGCGGTTCGTTTCCAGAATCAGCACGGCGTTGACCACACCGCCCGACAGCATCGGGATTGTGATTTGCGATAGGCCGTCGCGCAGGGATTTGACATAGTTCGGGTCAATCTTCACGTCGGGCACAAGTTCGGCTTGCTTGGTGCGCATCACCCGGCTGATGATGCCTTTATCCAGCGGATACACGCCGTCGACGGGTTCTGGCAGATCTTCCGCCTCGTAACCGACCTTGTAGACAATTTCGAAGCGGGTCGGTTCGGGCACGACGATGCCGAGCAAGCCCGCCGAGGCTTTGGTATTGATCAGCGCCCAGCGCACCGTGATCTCCGCGACTGTGTCCAGATCGAGCGAACGGTTCAGCTCAACATCGATGCGTTCCAGTGTTTCCAGTTCGCCCACGCGCTGCGTGAGCTGCAAGTCAGTCAATTCGAACAAACGCGCGTTTTCGATGGCGACCGCCGCCTGCCGCGCGAAGGTCGTGAGCAGATCGCTGTCATCGCGGCTGAACGAACCCGTTCCCTTCTTGTTGAGCAGTTCCAGCACGCCGATCACACGATCTTGCGTGATGAGCGGTACGGCGAGCACGCTGTTGGTCTGGAATGCGCCTTTGGCGAATTCCCCGCCCCAGCGTGGATCGTTGCGCGCGTCGTTGACAAGCACCATTTGCCCGGTCGCAGCGACTTCGCCCACCAGACCGCGTTTCGCCGGGACGCGCCGCCCGATGATGTCCTGACCACCACCGCCCACCGCCACGCGGAATTCCAGATCACTGCTGCCATCGTCCACCGTGAGCAGGAGCGATCCGGCTTCGGCGTTCAAAATGTCCGTCGCGCTCGACGTGATGAACTTGAGCAGTTCTTCGAGGTCGGCTTCGGCGGCCACCAACTGGCGGCTGATGTCATTGAGCGCGGCCAACTGCCGGGCGCGCACATTCGTTTCTGCGAACAAGCGGGCTTTATCCAGCGAGGTCGCCGCAAGGGAGGCAATATCCGTGAACACTTTCAACTGCTGGTCGCTGAACACGCGATCCGGCTCAGTCGAACCCGCCGCGACAATGCCGAGGGTGCGTCCGCCCGTCACCAGCGGCACGGCCATCCACGCCCGCAGGTTCTTGTCTTCATAGATGATCGTGCCGCCATTCGCTGCCAACCGCGCCGGGTAATTGCCGACACAGCTCGGCTGTCCGGTGCGGATCACTTCGCTGAACAGGTCGTTGCCGAACGTCCAGCGGAGGTTCTCCTTCTCAGTGAAGCGTTCGCCATCTTCCAAGAAGAAGGCGTGATACAGCTCATTAGTGTTAGGGTCGCGCAGGGTGATGTAGAAGTGTGTCAGGTTGATTAGGCGTTCTGACTGCGCGCTGATGAGTTCAAGCAGGTTGTCGAAGTCGACCGTGAAATTGACCGCTTGCGATACCTGGCTCAACACGTCGAGTTCGCGCACGCGCTGTTCCAGCGATTCGACAACCTGCGCGCGTTCAACGGCGACGCTCATCTGCGAGGTCAGGTTCTGCAAGAAGCGAATTTCTTCGTAAGTGTACGCGCCAACTTTGGAACGCGGCGGCGCGATGACGACAAACCCGACGAGGCGGTTCGCGCCGCGCAGGCCGATGATGACCAGCGCCTTGAGAATGGTCAGGCGCGGGCGTTCAACGAGCAGTTCGCGCTCCCACGGTTCGCCCGGCTTAAAGCTGATCAGCGGTTCACCCTGCATCAACCGCTCCACCAGGCTGCTGTCCTGCGTGAAGCGCACATCAGTGGCTTCGGACACAAAATCATTGCTCTGGGTGTCGGGCTGGAAAATAAAAATCTGTGAAGGCAGCAGCGCCGTCTCGATTTGGGCCGTAAATTCGGTGACGATACTGCGAAAATCCGTCAGCGTGGTTAGTTTTTGCGCGAAGGCTTCGACGCGCGCCTGATAATCAATGCGCTGCCGGAAGTAGATCGCGTCAATGCGCTGTTGCAAACGCTGGCGCAGCGGATTGAAGAACACCGCCGTCAAAAAGACCGCCAGCGCCAGCAGCACCGGGTTATTCGCGCTGATGTACCCGCTGCTGATGATGGCTACGCTCAGCATGAGCAGAAAGAAGCCGATGATTACGCCAAACATCATGACGACGTAGGTGATCGCGCCGCTCAGGATGCGATCCGTGTCGACGGTGCGGTACTGGAGCGCGGCATAGGCGAGGCTGAGGAACGGCATGATCAGGAAGGGCATGGACGCCGAAGTGTTCAACGGGACGAGCGCGCGGCCTTCGGGGGTCGGCGCCAGCAGGTTGAGCAGCCAGATCGCGACCACAATGAAGGTCAACGAAATGCCAATCAGGATGGTGTTGCTCTGGTCGCGCACGATGATCGACGGCGCGAGGACGCGACTGCGCAGCGCCCCGAGCGTCAGCGCGACCGCGCCGAGCACGACCAACCCGGTCGCCCATTGGAGCATGGCGTTGCCGGACTGCGCATCGGACGGGTTAAGGTACATTTCCACGAAAATTAACGTAAAGATCAAGGCAATCGACGGCGGCAGCATGCGCACCGCCGGGTAACGCAGCGTGATCCCGAACTTCATCGGGAACATCACCGCCAGGCCGATCAAGCCCCCGCCGAGCATACACGCGGCAAGCAGCCACAGCGGGACGAACTTATGCGACGTATTCACGTCGAACAACCCGATCATGAACATGCCCGCCAACATACACACCAGCGCTACCAAACGCGTCGAGCCGATGTTCACGCGCAGAACGAGGACGGCAATGCCGATCGCCAGCACGATCACCCCGGAGACAAACGGCACGACGAAGAAGCCAAAGAATTCGGCGTCAAGCAGATACCCCGGCACAAAGGTCACCGTACAGCGCGCCAAGTCACTGCCTTCGATGGGCGTGCAGATTTCAGAGCCGCTTTGCAGCGCGACATCGGGTGAGTAATGCCGCAAAAATTCTAAGGTGAGCGGCTGACTGGCATCCAACGTCAAACGAATCGTGGTCAGACGCTCCAGCGCCGCGCCGACGTTATCCGTGGGCAGCGTTTCGCCGTTGATGCCGACGATCTGGTCGCCGCGCCGCATCCCCGCATTCAACCCGGGGAACCCCGTCTCGGTGAGCGGCGTGCTGCCGTCCAGCACGAGGGTGCGCGAATACATCACACCGAGAAAGGGCGCACTGCGCCAGTCCAACGCGGCCTGCAAATACAATAATGTAGCCACCACGCACGTCACCAGCGAAACCAGCACGAGCGCCGCTCCAACCCGGTTATCGAGCCGTGTCAGGTTGTGAAAGAGGATGGGGTTACGCCGGGTTTGCGCTGCTGCACTCATAGCATTTCACCGCTGGAACATCGAACATAAAACAAATGATAGCACAACCACTATGATTTGCTTCACGTTTTTGCCTTGATTTTATGGGCGACGGCTTCAATTTGTTATAATGCTGCACAGGTTGACAACAGCCGGTTGTGTAAAACACATATGTGGGAAAATGATGGTCGAACAGAGAGCCATACGAGTGCTGATCGCCAAGCCTGGGCTTGACGGTCATGATCGAGGGGCGAAAGTTATCGCCCGCGCCTTGCGCGATGCTGGAATGGAAGTCATCTACACGGGCCTGCGCCAAACGCCGGAGATGATTGCCGAAGCCGCGCTGCAAGAAGATGTTGATGTGGTCGGCTTGAGCATCCTCAGCGGGGCGCATATGGCGCTCGTGCCGCGCATCCGCGAAGTCATGAATGCCAACAGCTTGAACGATGTCGCCCTGATCGTGGGTGGCATCATCCCCGATGCTGACAAAGCTGAATTGCAAACGCTGGGTGTGCAGGGCATTTTCGGGCCGGGCACGAACACCGAAGATATCGCCGCGTTCATTCGTGATCTGGTCGCCGCGAAACAGGCATGACGCAGCTTGTACAGGACCTGCTGACGGGCAATCGCCGCGCGCTTGCCCGCCTGCTCACGTTGGTCGAAAACAATCAGGCGGAAGCCGAACTCTCCGAACTCTACGCACATACGGGTAAGACGTGGGTGATCGGCGTGACGGGCGCACCGGGCACGGGCAAATCGACGCTCGTCAACGAACTGACCAAAGCCTACCGTGCGGACGGCAAAACCGTCGGCATCATCGCCGTTGACCCGACGAGTCCGTTTTCCGGCGGCGCGATCCTCGGCGACCGCATCCGCATGCGCGATCTTTCCGGCGACCCCGGCGTGTTCATTCGCAGCATGGCGACGCGCGGCAACCTCGGCGGCCTCTCGCGTGCCACCCGCGACTCGATTCGCGTGCTGGATGCAGCGGGTTACGACATCGTGATCGTGGAAACGGTCGGCGCGGGGCAGAACGAAGTCGATATCGTCCGCGCGGCGCACACCACCATCGTGGTGGAAGCGCCCGGTCTAGGCGATGAAGTGCAGGCCATCAAAGCCGGGATTCTCGAAATCGCGGACATTCTGATCGTCAACAAAGCCGACCGGCAGGGTGTCGCCCATACCCTCAATGCGCTCAAGATGATGCTTGAACTCGGCCATCCGGTCGCCAAAGTCAACCATCACGGGCGCGCGCTGTCCGTCGCTGCTGCTCCGCCCGCCACCCCGACTCGCTTATGGATTCCGCCCATCCTGCAAACCGTCGCCGCTGAGAGCAAAGGTATCCCTGAGGTGATCGCTGCGATTGCCGCGCACCGTGCCTATCTCGACGACACGCAGAGCTTGACGGTGCTCGAGTCCGAACATTTACGCGTTGAACTGCTTGACCGGCTGCGCGACAGCCTCATGGCGCGGCTGCTGCGGGAGCTCCCACCGGAGGCAGTAGAGCAGCTTGTGCGGCAAATTCAGGCGCGCGAACTCGACCCGCAGAGCGCGATCAAGGCGCTGCTGGATCAACTGGTGTAAACCTGCCCCGCAACCAGCACCGGCAGATCCCTCCTATAGGGGAAAAGATCACGGTTGAAGGGATTGATCAGGTACTCCATCCGGCAAATGCTTGAAATAAGTAGAGATATTTCCGTAGGGGCACAGTGTATCGGTAACTACATAGAATAGCGTGAAGTCCCTTGGGGAGCGGCGGACGCGATGAATCGCGTCGCTACGAAAGATGGTTTTTCTCGTAGGGACGAGGCATGCCTCGTCCTCAAACCACCAAAATTGCTCTGAAAAACCCGTTTCACGGTATTCCACGTAACTGCTGGCGTGCCATGCCCTTACAATGTAATGAGACCGTTTCACCGGATCGAGTACCTGAATATGCTCAGAATTACCCTTCCGCAACCCCTCCT
>CALKIA010000312.1 GCA_937988705.1 uncultured Chloroflexota bacterium
ATCTCCATGAGACGACTGGCGGCGGTCGTCGTGTGGTTGAAGTAGGCCGGTTCGCCGGTGAAGCGTTCGCCGTGGCTGGGGTAGTTTTGGTGCGCCCGCCGCCAGAAATCCGGCGTATCAGTGACGAAGCTGTAGCTGCCTTGATACACCGCGCACGCTTCCTCAGCGGCGCCCAGGATGAAGGCTGCGCCGCCCGAAGCGGCCGTATATTCCAGTGCGTCGCCGGGGCGCGACTGTGCCGTATCCATGCCGATGCTCAACGTGTACGCACCCATACCACTGCCCACCATACCGATTGAAGCTTGGACGGCTTCGGTGCCCGCTTTACAGGCGAATTCCCAGTCGGCGGCCTGAATGTTGGGTGACGCGCCAATGCTTTCCGCGACGATCGTGCTGGTGGGCTTGACCGCGTAGGGGTGACTTTCGCTGCCGATCCACACAGCGCGCAGCGCCAGCGGATCGATGCCAGACCGGGCAAGGGCGTTGCGCGCCGCCTCAATTGACATGGTGGTGACATCTTCGTCGGGACCAGCCACCGCTTTTTCGGTGACGGGGCTGCCGCCAAGACCACCTGTCCATACGCGGGCGACTTCGCTGCCCGGCAGACGAAAACGCGGGACATACGCGCCATAGCCGACGATGCCCACCGGCTTTGATGGGCGCATCAGGAGCGATTGATCGTGGAGGGGATTGGGAGTAAATGTCATGCCAGTATCCTTTTGAACTGGGACGAGACTAAGCTCATCCCTAAGATGCGGTTCCTCGTAACTCGTTCAGAAGCGCGCGAGCGCGTTCCGGACGAATGTTTTTCTCAGCGATCATCTGTTGGACGATGCGAGCGACTAATTCCGGCGGTGCACCGGCTGCAACTGCGATCTGTTTCGCGTGCATTTCCATGTGGCCGCGCTGAATACCTTCGGTCGCCAGCGCGCGCATCGCCGCCAGATTCTGGGCCAGACCGGTTGCCACGATGTTCTCGGCGAGCTGCCGGGCGGATTGAATCTTCATGATTTTGAGCGCGATCTGCGCTGTCGGGTGGACGCGCGTCGCGCCGCCGACGATGCCCACCGCGAGTGGCATCTCGATTGCGCCGCGCAGATTACCGTCCGTATCCTGCCACCAGCGGGTCAGACTGGAATACTGCCCATCCCGGGCGGCGTAGGCATGCGCACCTGCTTCAATGGCGCGCCAGTCGTTGCCCGTCGCCATGACGACCGCATCAACGCCATTCATGATGCCCTTGTTGTGGGTCGTGGCGCGATAGGGATCGATTTCGGCAAACACGCCGGCTTCGACAATTGCGCGGACGACTTGATCGCCCGTGAGAGTCTCGGTGGCGAGTTCGCTGGCGGGTATCATCCCTTCAGCGCGCGCTTTGCGGCGATCCGTGAGGTTGCTCAGGATACGCAGCACCACGCGCCCGCCCGTGATCTCCTCGATGCGCGGGGCGATATGCTCGACGGCGGTGTTAATAGCGTTCGCGCCCATCGCGTCGCGGGTATCGTAGAGCAGGTGGATGATCAGCATGCCGCCAACGGCGGTGTCCGGCATGGGGCGCACCTGAATATCTTTGGCGCCGCCGCCGCTCTTGACGATGCTCCCGCCGATGCGGTTGACTTCGTCCATGAGTGTGGCTTTTTCTGCCATGACGCGTCCGGCGGCAACATACACATCGTCCAGATCCAGCACCTGAATTTGCCCGATCATCACGGGCTCGTCGCTGGAGGTGGTGAAACCGCCGCCCGCTCGAAACAAGCGCGCGGCATTACTGACCGCTGCCAGCACCGACGGTTCTTCAATCACCATCGGGATCAAGATGTCTTCGTTATTGATGAGGAAATTTGTGGCAATGCCCAGCGGCAGCGCGTAAACCCCGACCGCGTTTTCGATCATCTGATCGGCTTGTGCTGCGCTTAGCCCATTAATGCCCAACAGCGCCGACTGCTCCTGCCCAGTGAGATCACCCCACTGCGCCACAAACGCGGCTCGTTCGGCCAGCGTACGTTTATAGAAACCGGGAATGCGTGATGTGTGTTCGACTGTCATGCGAGGGAGTCTAGCAGACGGGAACTTTCAAAAGCTATCAAAGGTGAAAAACGGAACAATCACGGAACTATCTCTATTCCAGCTCTCAGGCATTCTCGCAGCGAAACGGCCGGTGTGACGGCTTGAGAGGGGACGTTGGGTACTCAGTGTCCGGTGAAGGCACCGACGACGATCAAAAAACCCGCCGGGGTGGGCGGGTTTTTTGACGTTTAGTCGGGCAGAATGCGGGTGCTCAGGAAATGAT
>CALKIA010000313.1 GCA_937988705.1 uncultured Chloroflexota bacterium
TCACCTCGTCGGCGGGGAAGTCGTGAAGCGTCCGCGCCAGCGTCCACGGATCACCATTGTATGCAGTCGTCATATTGTCCTTTCATGCGCACATGCTATCGTGAGTAAATTGTCGGGACTGCCATCTGGCTGTCCGCTGTGACGGAGGCGCAGAAGCGTGATCCTACGACGGTCATTGATGTTTCTAGAGTCTTTTTACCCCTCAACCCCCGACCCCTTCTGCCACGCAAGCGGGGAAAAGGGGAGAAACACTCGGTGTTTTGTCCTTCTCCCCGTTTGGGTGGGAGAGGGACGGCTTGCGCAGCAAGCAGGGTGAGGGGAGATCAAACCCTGAAGTGAAGAACGAGCACTAGTCCCCGCCGACGAACTGCCCCTGACGCAGCTTATCCAGCTCCTTGCCGAATTGCGCCGCGAAATTGCGCCGTTTGAGCAGAACGCCCGCGCGTACCCGCAGTGCTACGATCATCAGCGCGGCGATGGTCGCAATCTGCGGGATTGCCAGCAGCAGATCGGGCGGGAGCTGAATTTCCGGTCGGCTTTGCAGGTAGAACGAGAGCGCTTCGGACAGGCCGAAGAACAGGGCCGTGAAGAATGCCGGGATCGGCTGCTCCAGTGCGAACAGCGAGACGGTGATCGCGATCCAGCCCCGTCCGCCGGTCATGTTTTCGACGAACTGGCTAAGCACGCCAATCGAGAGGAACGCCCCGGCTAGCCCCGCCAGCATCCCGCTGAACGTCAGCGCGAAGATTTGCACGCGGGTGATGTTGATGCCCACGCTTTCGGCGGCTTCTTTGTTCTCGCCGACGGCGCGCAGGTGCCGCCCAAACTGTGTGCGGAACAAGACCACCCACACCACAGCCGCCAGAATCCAGCTCAGGTAAACGACTGCGTTATACCCGCTGAGGAGCGAACCGAGATAGGGAAGCTGGTTGATGAACGGCAGCTCGATGGTTGGCAGGCCGCGAATGCTCGGGTCGGCCAGGGTGCCGAATGCGCCGTACTGCGTGCGCATGAAGAACACGGTCGCATTGACGATGAACAGGTTGACCGCCAGTGCCAGAATCACCAGGTTAATGCGGATGCGCAGATACAGCACCGCGAATACCAATCCCAGCACCCCGCCGGCGACGGTCGCCAGCAGCGCGCCCACCAGCGGATCGAGGCCTGTTTTGTACAGCACGGCCACGGCGATGAACGCGCCGAGCAGCATCATGCCGTCGATGGCGAGGTTGAGCACGCCGGCGCGGCTGGCGACAATGGCCGCCATCGCGCCGAGCACATAGGGTGTCGCGAGGCGAATGCTGCTTTGCAGTACATTGATCGGCAGACCGAACATGACGAGGAGCAGCAGCGCCAGCCCGAAAAGGATCACGAGCAGGCGTAGTTGGCGTTGATATTTATCGACTAAGGCGATCATACGGCGTTCCCATCTGGTTTATCGACTGGCGCTGTCCGTTGCAGCAGTGTCCGCCGCTTCCACAGACTGATGAGGCGCGCCCGGATGAAATCTTCCATCGCGCTGAAGAGGACGATGAACGAAATGATGATGCCGCCGAGCTGGCGCGGCAGATTGCCGAACTGGAGGTTGGTCGCGCCGAGGTTAAGCCCCGCGAAGAAGGGCGCAAACAGCAGAATGCCGATGATCGACTCTTTGGAGAGAATGGCGACCAGCACGCCGTCAAAGCCGGTGCCGCTGGCCTGAAAACCGTCGATGACGCGCCGTTCGACCCCCAGAATTGCGATCGCTCCGGCCAACCCGCTCAATGCGCCGCTGATGATCATGGCGCGCAATGCGGCGCGTCCGGTCGGGATGCCGCCGAAGCGTGCAAACAGCGATGAACCGCGCGTCATACGCTGTTCGTAGCCCGCCGTTGTGCGCTTGAGGTAGTACCAGACGAGCAGGGCGGCCACGAGCGCGATCAAAAAGCCGACGCCCAACCGCGCCCCGGAGAACCATTCGACATCCTGAAAGATGCCCCGGTTGAATGGAACCAGCCACGCCGTGTCATCGATCCGGCGGGTGCGGGCGATGTTGTTCAAATCCGAACGCAGGGGGAAGTTGATGAGCCAGCCGACCAACTGCACCGCAATCGCGTTGAAGATGATGGTGCTGATGAGTTCGTTGACGTTCAGCTTGATCTTGATATAGCCGGGAATCCACGAATAGATCGCGCCGGCCAGCATCGCCGCCGCGATACAGATCGCCGGGATGATCAGATGCATGATCGTCAGCAGGGCTTGGGGTGCGGTTTCCGGGTCCGTGACCCCCGCTAGGAGATAGATTTGATCAGGCAGCCAGTAACCTAAAAAGGCGACGGTGATCGCGCCCATGAGGAACTGTCCGTCCATGCCAATGCTGAACATGCCCGCTTGAAAGGCAACTGCCGCCGAGAGCGCGGTCAAAATGAGCGGGGTGGCTTGTTCCAGCACGAGCGCGATGCGACTGCCGCCCGCCCCATACGTCGGACTGAAGACGGTTTGCAGTACGCCGCTTTCAGTCTCGACCTGCGTAAAGAGCAAATCGCCAAACGTGGCGCAGGGGTTCGGCCCAAAGCCTTCGCAGAACAGCCGCTGATAGGTGTCGATGGGCTGCGCGCCGGCAATGATCACGAACACCCCGCTGGCGGCTAGGCCCAACACAATCGCAATCAGCGGAATACTCAAACTGTCAACTGCTCGTCTTAAAAGTCTCATAGGTGTGCCTTTTCGGCAGCGGATTCCGCGTGTTCCAATGAACTGCCTGCCATCAATAGACCGAGTTTCTCTTCGGTGACGTCTTTGACATCAAGGACGGCGACGATTTTGCCCGCGAACATCACGGCGATCCGGTCGCTCAAAGCGAGGATTTCGTCCAGTTCGACGGACACGAGCAGGACGGCTGCACCCTTATCCCGTTCTTCGATCAGAGTTTTGTGCACAAACTCAATGCTGCCGACATCCAGACCGCGCGTCGGCTGATTGGCGATAATCAGCTTGGGGTCGCCTTTGAGTTCACGTCCCAGCACAATCTTTTGCAGATTGCCGCCCGAAAGCGTTCGAATTTCTTCGCCGACACGCGCTGACCGCACCGAGAACTTCTCGACGATGTCCCGCGCGAGCTGGCGAATCGGCTCCAGTTGGAGGAAACCGCGCTTCGAATACGGTTCATGCTGATAGCTGGTCACGACGACATTTTCGTCGAGGTTGGTTTTCAAGTTGAGGCCCATGATCATGCGATCTTCGGGGATATGCGCCACGCCCGCCCCGCGCCGTTCGCGCACGGTGTTATGGGTGATGTCCTGCCCCAAAAAGGTGATCGTACCCTGATCGACAGGCCGCAGACCGACAAGTGCTTCCACCAGCTCGGTCTGTCCATTTCCACTGACGCCGGCAATGCCGAGGATTTCGCCGGAACGCACTTCGAGGCTCGCCCCGAAGACGGCCGGGATACCCCCCGTACCCGCGACGAGCAGATGATCGGCGCTTAGCACCACGGCGCCCGGTTTGGCGGCCGTTTTTTCCACTTGCAAGGTGACCACGCGCCCAACCATGAGGTTCGCCGTCTCGCGAATGCTCACACCATGCGTCGCATAGGTGCCGACGCTCTTGCCCCGCCGCATAATGCTCACGTTGTCCGCCACGGCTTTGACTTCTGCCAGTTTATGCGTGATGAACAGGATCGTACGTCCCGCCTGCGCCAGACTGCGCACAACGGTCAGCAGTTCACTGACCTCTTGTGGGGTGAGGACGGCGGTTGGTTCGTCGAGGATGAGGATTTGCGCGTTGCGCTGCAAAATCTTGAGGATTTCGACCCGCTGCTGAATGCCGACAGAGATGTCTTTCACGCGGGCATTCGGGTCAACCGGCAGACCAAAACTTTCGGCCAGCTGCCGGACGTTCTCGGCTTCGGTGGCGCCATCGATGAAGCCGACGCGGTTCGGCTCAAGGCCGAGCATGATGTTTTCGGCAATCGTGAAAGAGGGCACCAGTTTGAAATGCTGGTGAACCATGCCGATTCCCTGTTGGATAGCGTCGTGGGGATGCCCGATCCGTACGGGTGTGCCATTGACGAGGATTTCCCCTTCGTCGGGCGTGACCAGCCCATACAGGATGCTCATCAGGGTCGTTTTTCCCGCCCCGTTTTCCCCGACGATCGCGTGGACTTCACCTTTCTGGACGGCGAGGTTCACGTCATCACACGCGAGCACCCCGGACGACGGGAAATACTTGCGAATATGCCGCATTTCAAGCGCGTTGGTCATGGAACCTCCTGAAAAGAACACGGTCGCGTTGGGGGGATTTGCTCCAACGCGACCTGTTCTCAACAATGTTGAATGCTGTTACTGAGCAGGTTCCAGCAGCGCGTTGGTCACGACCAACTCACCGGCCAGAATCGCCGCGCGCGCTTCTTCAATCGCCGTGCGCACGGCGGGCAGTTGTTCGACGAGATCGGCGGGGCCGTTCTGGTCAAACGTGCGCGAGCAAACGCCCAGATCCCAGCTCAAACCCGCGAAACCTTCGGCCATGCCGACGTTGGTGATGCCGGGGACATACGTCTCATCGACGACGCTCTGGACGAAGCTGAACACGGCGTTATCGACGCGCTTCAGCGCGGAGACGAGGATATTGCCGGGATAGAGATCATCCTGGTTGCTGTCCACGCCGATGGCGAGGTTGCCGGTTTCGGCCGCTGCATCGAGCACGCCTTCACCGCTGCGCCCTGCCACTTGGTAGAGGATGTCCGCGCCTTCGGCGTACATGCTGAGGGCTTGTTCCTTCGCCGTCACCGGGTCAGAGAAGTCGCCCACATAGCTGCGCAGCAGTTGGCAGTCGGCGCATACCGACTGGACGCCTTCTTCGAAGCCGACGATGAACAGGTTAATGCCGGGGACATCGAGGCCACCGACCGCGCCGACGATGCCGGTACGGGTCAGCATGCCCGCGGCGATCCCGGCGAGATAGCTGTTTTCATGCGTGAAGATGTTGAACAGGGCCAGATTTTCCAGACCGGGATCGCCGGGGAAGAAGGTTTCCTGAGCGGCGAAGCGCTGATTCGGGAATTCGTCCGCGATTTCTTCGATGGTGCTGGGATCAACCGCAATCGTGATGATCAGATCGGGGCTGTCCTGAATCGCACGGCGAATCGCCGCATCGTGTTCCGCCGCACCGTTGGTCTCGATGATCGTCCCGGTGACGCCGAGTTCGGCAATAGCGCGTTCAGCGCCCGCCGCGGCGGAGTCAATGAAGGAACGGTCGCCACGCGCATTGGGGAGGATGATGGCGAAGGAAATGTCACTGTTATCTGGTGCGGGGGCTGCGGCTTCGGGAGCTGCCGCTGACGGGTCTGCCAAACACTGATCAACATATTCTGGGGTTGCGTCCTGCGCATTGGCTGCCAGCGCACCAAACAGCAGCACAACCAACACCGCGAACAGGACTCGTCTGCGAAGTACAGTCAACATAACTCTCTCTCCTTTGACAGAAATGCACATTGAGTTAAACACAGTCTGGTGTAGACTGCTAGTACAAAAATTACAAAACCGCCCGGTTTGTTTAGTCAGTATAGCCAATGACCCTGCTCCCTACCAATAGTTCAATAACTTCTTTTTGCCAGAGGTGTAACAATGCCCATTGACGTTCTGCTGGATACCGATATTGCGACTGATATTGACGACTGTCTCGCGCTGGCGCTCATTCTCGCAGCGCCGGAATTGAAGCTGCGTGGGATTGCGTGCGTGTACGGAGATGTCGATTTGCGCGCCCGGTATGCGACCAAACTGCTGCGGCTGCGCGGGATCACGGATCTGCCGGTGACGGCCGGCGTCCGCAATCCACTGCTCAATAAGCGTCCCATCTATTGGGGCGGGCATGAGGGGAGTGGCTTGCTGACACCGGACGATCAGCACATTCCGTATTCGTCGGAGCACGCTGTTGACTTTATCATCCGCACGGCGCACGAAAACCCTGGCCAAATTCACCTGATCGGAATCGCTCCGCTGACGAATATCGCCACCGCGCTCATCCGCGATCCGGGACTCCCACTCAAGCACATCACGCTGATGGGCGGCGTGATTCGTGGGCCGGGGCGGCTCGATTTGCCCTACAGCGAACATAACATCGTCAGCGACCCTGAAGCCGCGCACGTGGTCTTCTCGTCAAAGATTCCGACGACGCTCATCCCGCTGGATCTGACAACGCAGGTGCGCCTGACGGCGGACGGTGTGCGGCGGATTCGCGCGAAAGATACGCCATTCCATAGGGCGGTGGCCGATCAGGTCGAGGCCTATCCCTTCTTCCGCGCCTACAGTTGGACGCTGCTCCACGATCCGCTGGCCGTCGCGTCGATCATCGACCCGACGCTGGTGCAGACGGAGCGTGTACACGTCGATGTGGAGCTGGCGGGCGAACACACCACAGGCGCAACCCTGATGCGATTCGACCCGCAAGGCACGGTCGAAGTGGCCGTATCGGTCGACGTGTCCCGCTTTGAGGAATTCTTTGTGCAGCGCTTAGAAGCCATGTAGGACAACCTGATGCCAACGCTTTTGAGGGGTGGAATGATTCTGTGTTTGGGGCAGGCGGATCGCCTTTACGATCGCGGCTATGTAGTTGTGGAAAATGATCGGATCGTCGAAGTGGGCAGCGCGGCGGATCTCCCGGCCAACCGCACCTTTGACGAGGTGATCGACTTCAGCGGCAAACTGCTGATGCCGGGGTTGGTCAACGCGCATACGCACACGCCCATGACGCTGTTTCGGGGGCTGGCGGAAGGTGTTTCGCTGTTGACGATGGATGGGTGGTACAACACCATCCGTACACTCGAATTAGTCATGACCGCCGACATGGTTCCCGCCTCGGTGGAAGTTGCGTGCGCGGAGATGATCCGCACCGGCACCACCACCTTCGCCGATCAGTATTTCTACATGGATCAGGTGATTCCGGTCGTCGATCAGAGCGGGCTGCGGGCGGTGCTGGCCTACGGGGTGGTTGAGCTGGCCGATCCGGTCGCCCGGGAGCGTGAACTCACGGCGCTGGAAGGTTTCCTCGAAAACATCAACAGCGGCGGGTCAAGCCGCCTGCGCGGGTGGGTCGGGCCACACGCTTTCTTTGTCGACAACACGCCCGAAACCATGCAGATTGAGAAGCTGCTAGCGCAGAAATACAACGCCGGGCTGCACATCCACATGTCCACCATCAGCGAAGAAGATGACTACTGCACCGCGCATTTTGGGATGACGGCCGCGCGCAAAATGGACGAACTGGGCATGTTCGAGCGCCCGATGATCGCCGCGCACTCGCTGACCATTCCGGCGGCTGACTGGAGCCTCCTGAGTCAGAAGCCGTTCAGTGTGATCGCCTGTGCAACTGCCTGTATGCGCGCCGGAGCGGAAGCCGCGCCCGTCGTCGGGATGCGCGCCGCTGGCATCAATATTGCCATCGGCACGGACAATGTGTGCAACAACAACGATTACGATATGTTCCTCGAGATGCGCACGCTGGCCAAGCTTGCCAGCTTCCGAGAGAAGCGTCCCGGCGCAGTGTCAGCCCGCGAAGTGCTCGATATGGCGACGGCGGGCGGTGCGCGGGCGCTCGGGCTCGAACATGAGATTGGCGAGATTGCGGTTGGTAGAAAAGCCGATCTGATTCTGCTTGATCAGTCGGAAATTGGGTGGGCGCCGACGCCGACCAATTCACCGTTCACAGCGCTGGTGTACAGTGTCAACGGGCTGCATGTCACCGATTCCATGGTCGACGGACGCTGGTTGCTGCGGAAGCGTGCCCTGACGACCGTCAATTACCCGCGGGCACGCGCCCAGCAAGCCGAAGATGTGCGCCGCCTGCTGGAGCGACGCCAAGCTCAGCTCCCCGCGTAAAACTACAGCTGCCAAACTGCGAAAATCGTTACGTCCCTCCTCGAATCCAGGGAGGGACGGCGCGTGTCGTCAGGGCAGGGGTGTCCCCGAATGGTATTTCCAGCGCCCACTATGCTGACGAAAGGTGCTGATCTCCGTGAAGGACACATCGTGGGTGCCGTCCAGAAGCGTGGCACGGAACGTGACGGTATCCCCGACCGCCGCGAGTACCTGCAGATGAACGAACTGCGTCGTCCGGCAAAACTCCTCGATTTCGCGTTTCCACTGCACCCGGTTAGCCTGAAAGTGGGGTCCATCCGGGTGGGTCGTCTCCATAATGTAGACCACAAGGCCAAGTTTGTATGCACAGTAGCGCGACCGCATCAACGCTTCGGGCGTCGGTGGCTTACCCCCTGTGTGCAGCGGCCGGCAGCAGGTCTGGTAGGTCTCCCCGCTGGCACAGGGGCAGGGGGTGTTGGGCGCAGCTGGCATGAGATGTGACCCTTTCGTACGTTTCAGTTCGCCCCACATTCTACCTGATTGCACTGTGGGCGGCGTGCCACCCACACATCCCATGGACGCCGCCGCCCGGCGGCGTCGATGACGAACATAGATAGATACCCTTGAGCGGCGTGGAATAGGGATTACGGCGGGCGACGGGGCGCGTGAACAACTGGCCTAAATCCTGCACGCCGCCGTTGATATCTCCGCCGATGTAGTTGGGGTTGTAGGCTTCCATTTCCAGCGCGCTGTAGGTGTGACGGGCGCGAATACAGTCGCGAAAACCGGGGGCGTAACGTTCGATCTGCGCTTCGATGCGGGCGGTCATATCGACAGGTGAACCGTGCGGCACATGGCAGTAGGCCCAGCCAATATGCTGTCCGGCGGGGGCGCGGGTCGGGTCAAACAGGGAGGGCTGCACGACCAGCGTATAGGGTTCGTCAGCAGCTTGACCCGTATAGGCGGCGCGCTCGCTCTGGCGAATGGCGGCGAGCGTCCCGCCGAGATGCACCGTTCCTGCCTGAGTGCATTCTGGCGCGCGCCACGGGATTGGCTGGCTCAGCGCATAGTCTATTTTGAAGACGCCCGGGCCGTAACGATAGTTGTCGAGCTGGCGACGGTAGCCAGCGGGGAGTTCCTCGCCCATGATGCGTACGAACTGGCGCGGCGTGACATCAAACAGCACAAGATCAGCGCCGGGCAGGTCGCGCCGTGCTTGCACTTCCAGATCGGTGACAATTTCCCCGCCCAGTGCTTTCAGGCGAGCGGCTAGCGCCTCAGCAATGCGCTCCGAACCACCAGGTGCCAGCGGCCACCCGACGGCGTGGGCCAGCATGCCCAGCATCAAGCCGAAGGCGGCCGTCCCGGGTTTCTCCAGTGGCATGATCGCATGGGCGGCTAACCCGGCGAACATCCCGCGTACGGCCTCAGTTCGAAAGGCAAGTTGGGCGAAGGTCGCCGCCGGGGTGAGGGCGACAAGGCCAAATGCGGCCAGCACCAGCGGGTGCCGCGGAACATGCAGCGGCGCGAGAAACTCCTCGATGATGGCCTCGTGATGTTGGACGAGTGCCTGCATGAGCCGTCGATAGGCTGCGGCATCGCGTCCCAAGCGTGCGGCGGTCGCCTCAATCGAGCGTTCGACGAGGACCGCGGTGCCATCGAGAAAAGGATGGGCGAGTTCGGCGGGCGGGTAAACCCACTCAAGGTCGAGCTTCAGCGCCTTGAAGAAGGGCGAAGCGAGCGCCAGCGGATGCACGCTCGAACACACGTCATGCTGAAAACCGGGCAGCGTCAGTTCGTGCGTGCGCAGACCGCCGCCGGGGCTGCCTTTCGCTTCCAGCACCAGCACTTTGCGGCCAGTCTGGGCTAAGGTGATAGCCGCCGCCAGTCCATTGGGGCCAGAACCGACGATCACCGCATCATATTCTGTCATCAACCTCTATCGTTTCGCTGGATGCCCGTCAGCCGCTCACGGGCAACGTTACCATTTACATTAAAGTCGAGTCGCATCTACGCATTATGCCGCAGATTACGCGTTTCCGAACAGCACAAACACCAAGTCACCCGGATTAGTCAACAAATTCGATAATCTGAGCGACGAAGATAAGGGCGGGATAAGAAAACCTGCGCTTTTACGCCGCCACGCTGATCAGTTTTCATCCAAGCCCCGTAACCGCCCGAACTATCTAACATACGGCTGAACCACTCCAGATGACATCATGCCTCAGCTCTCCCGGGAAATACCTGAACCGGCGCGCGCAAACGGATCAGGCAGTACCAGATGACGGAACACCGGATTGAACTTCATGAGAGGACTTAAGCACATGGCTACACTAACTCGACGTTCGTTCTTGCAAGGCGCTACCGTACTGACAGGCGCTTCCGTGCTCGGAATGAGTGGTTTCTTCGGCATCAGCCGCGCATTTGCGCAAGACATGACGGGGCAAAATGATGACGTGCAGACGATCATCAATCTGGCGGCGACGGCCGAACTGTTTGCCTCGACACATTACCTCGCCGCGATCAACGGCGATCTCGGCCTCGATGAGACGGCGATCAACTACTTCAAGGCCGCCTTCATCGCTGAACGCGATCATTATGATCTGCTGCTTTCGTTGGGCGCGCAGCCCGTCGTGACCGAGTTCTATGTGCCGGAAACACTGTTCAGCGATCTGGATCTGTTCACACAGATCACGGAAGTCGCCGAAACGACGTTCGTGTCGGCGTACCTCGCCGCGACGCGCATTTTCTCCGAAGCAGGGGAAACGCCGTTCGCCGTCACCACAGCGCAGATCGCCGGTGTGGAAGCTGAACACCGCGCGCTCATCCGCCAGATCGGGCGGCGGCTGCCGAATAATATCCCCTATGCCCAGTTCCAGTTCCGGAACGTGTCTGATGCCGTGCCCGTGCTCCAGCCGTTCCTCGACGGCTCCGGCGAAGGTTTTGTTGGCCCGGTCGCACCCCCGACTGACGACGAAGTGGCCGCGATTCGCGCCGAAGCCGAGATGCTGGGTTACGAAGCGACGACCCCGTTCGCCGCGCTGTAACGACGCTTCTGAATTTTATTCTTCTTGACTATCAGGCGCGCCGTCCGGTGCGACGGCCGCCACAACTCACAGGAGTACGATGATGGCACAGAGTATGTCTCGGCGCGGTTTCCTCAAAGGCACAACGATTCTCGCGGGCGCTTCCGCCCTCAGCTTCAACTCGCTGTTCGGTTTCAGCCGCGCGTTTGCGCAGGACATGACCGGAACGGATGATGACCTACAAACAGTGATCAATCTGGCGGCGACGGCGGAACTGTTCGCCTCGACCCACTATCTTGCGGCCATCAATGCGGCGAACGCGGGCGATCTCGACATCGATGAGGTGCAGGTCAATTACCTTAAGACGGCGTTCCTCGCGGAACGTGAACACTATGATCTGCTGCTGTCGCTCGGCGCGCAGCCCGTCGTGACGGAATTCTACGTCCCGCCGACACTGTTCAGCGATAAGGCGCTGTTCGCGCAGATTACCGAAGTGGCAGAGACGGCGTTCACCGCCGCTTACCTCGCCGCCGCGCGGATCTTCACCAATCTCGGTCAGCCAGCATTCGCTGTGACCGCCGCGCAGATTGCGGCGGTCGAAGCCGAACACCGGGCGCTCGTCCGGCAGATCGGCGGGCTGCTGCCCAACAACGGCTCGTATGAACGCTTCAACTTCAACAATGTATCGGATGCTGTGCCCGTGTTGCAGCCGTTCCTTGATGGTTCTGGCGAAGGGTTCGTCGGGCCGGTTGCGCCGCCGAGTGATGCCGATGTCGCGGCGATTCGCGCGGAAGCCGACATGCTCGGCTATATGGCGACCACACCCTATGCCGCAATGGCGACCGCGCCCATGGCCGAAGCCACTGAGATGAGCATGGGCGGATCGATCATGGCGCTGGCGGGCAGCGCAAACGTCAATATCCGCCGTGAACCGACCACGAGCGCGCAGGTCGATGGCGTGCTGAACAGTGGCCAGAGCGCCCCGGTCGATGGTCAGCGCATGGGCGACGACGGCCTGATGTGGTGGCATCTGATCATGGGCGGTTGGGTGCGGTCAGATGCGGTCACGGTGACCGACGGCGCGGCTGACCTGCCGCAGATGTAAGTCGATCCACACATAGCTTTACTCCGGACTCCCGACCCACGGGCGGGAGTCCGTTCCTCTCGCATTTTTCAAATCAAGGGAAAGGTAAAACTCATGACTTTCGGACCGCTGGAACTAGGAATTGTACTCGTGATCGTGCTGCTGCTGTTTGGGGTGGGGCGCGTAGGTCGAATCGGTGGAGAACTGGGCAGCGCCGTCGCCAACTTCCGTAAGGGGCTGGAAAGTGCGCCCAAGACCGACACACGTCCTGACGAACCTGCTGTTTAGCCGGAGCTGGCCGATATGGAAATTCTAGGCATTGGCCTTGGTGAACTGGTCGCGATTGTGCTGGTGATGCTGGTGATCGTGGGGCCAGAACGGATGCTCCGCTGGGCGTATCTGCTCGGGCAATATGTGAGCAAACTGCAAGGGCTGTGGCGGGAAACCGCCGCCGCCCTGCAAAAAGAACTGGATGCGTCAAAGGTGGGCATCAGTGTCCCGAAAGATATTCCGACGCGGCAATCGCTAACGCACGATATGAATCGCGCGCTGCGTAACCTGTATGAAACGCACCCCGCGGCGGCAGCCCGACCGGAAGTCGTCACGCCGCCCGCAGTACCGGATGACGAAGCGCAGGAAAGGGCGGCCTCATGACGAACATTCGCTTTCTGCGACCGACTACCACCGCTGTCGAGATGGGCATCTTGCAGCATTTGGCGGAACTGCGCAATCGCGTGTTCGCCGCGCTCCTCGCACTGGTGATCGGCACGGTGATCGGTTTCTTCGCGGCGGAAACGGTGCTGCTGATCTTGCAGCAGCCATATGGGCGCGAATTCATCGTGCTGGGGCCGACGAGCGGGATCACGGCATATTTCCGCGTGGCGCTGATGATCGGCGGCATTGTGGCCATTCCGGTCATCACCTATCAGATCCTGATGTTCGTGCTGCCGGGGCTGACGCGCGGCGAAAAGCGGATGGTGCTGCTCTCGCTGCCCCCGATCACGCTATTGTTTCTGGTCGGAACGCTGTTCACATGGTTTGTGCTCATCCCCCCGGCGATCGGCTTTCTCTCCGGTTTCCAGCCGCGGCTGTTTCAACCAGAATGGACGGCTGACCTGTATCTCGGTTTTGTGACGACGCTGCTGTTCTGGATGGGCGTCGCCTTCGAAACACCGCTGGTGTTCTTCATCGTGGCGCTGCTGGGGTTTGTGCAGCCCAAGACTCTCCTGAAAAACTGGCGTATCGCGGTCGTCGGGGCGATGGTCGCCGCTGCGCTCATCACGCCGACGGTTGACCCGGTGAACATGTTCCTTGTTGTTGCGCCGCTCATGGGGCTGTTTCTCCTAAGCGTCGGTTTGACCGCAATTGCACACCGCCTGTACGTCCGCCGCAGCGCCAGCCTCGCCGCATCCAGCAGTTTACAGGCGTGAGTTAGCTCCCGATGTCTGATGATCGCATTGACCACCGGAGCGCACAGCTGTAAGCCCTGTGCGCTCCCTGCCAGAGACAGGAAGTGTCGACGATGCAGGCTTCAAAACGGGATGCCAAGCCCGTTAATCCCGATTTGCGTGTTGTGAGCAGTGTGTTACAATCCACATACAGCGCTGAGACGACGCGGAAACCGGCGCCTGTGCAGCACGCTCCGCTTTCGGTTGGAAAAGAGGTCATGACGGAAACAGCCATCGCTGATCTCAGACTTATCAACCGTATCCTGCGGCGGGATGAAACGGCGCTGTCCGAATTATACGCACACTATGGTGCGCAAGTCTTCGGGATCACATTGCACGTCTTGCAGAATCGGGCACTGGCGGAAGAAGCAACACAGGATACGTTTCTCAAAATCTGGAACAGCGCGCACAATTGGGATGCACAGCGCGGCAAGCTCAGCACGTGGATTTTAACGATCGCGCGCTATACGGCGATCGATGTGCTGCGGCGTGAACAGCGGCAGGTCGCTGCCTCCGCGGTTGAGCTGGACGAGATGCTCGTCATCGTCGGACAGCCGGGTGGTGAAGCGTTGGACGGCGCACTGATAAAATCATTGATCGCCCAACTTCCACCTGATCAGATTGAAGCGATTGAACTCGCTTTTTTCAAGGGAATGACGCATCAGGAGATCGCCGCATATTTGCGTCAGCCGTTGGGAACGATCAAAAGTCGTATTCGCAGTGGTTTACAGATGTTACGTGGTATTTGGCTGCGAGAAACGCGTTGAGGGCGAGAGCAGAGCAGCGATGATGTTCGCCGAAGCAGAAGGCGTTCGATTGTGAGCATGAACGAGAACCACCCCAAGTCAGAGACTTATACTTCCGCCTGTGACGAACTCCGGTCGCTGCTGCCCGCTTATGTAATCGGGGCGGCTGACGCTGACGAGATCGCGCGGGTACGCGTGCTGCTGGAACAGTGTCCGGAAGCCAGTGCGGATATGGAAGAGTACGCGGCGGTCAGTGCGGGGCTGTACACGCAGATCGCGCCCGTCATACCGCCCGCTGATCTGCATGATCGCATTCTGGGCAAGGTCAGTGTGCAAGCAGATCTACCGCCGCCGACTTTTGTCCCGGTCGCTGTGCCGCGCTCCGTCAAACGCGACTCGCGCCGCGCAGTCGCGTGGGCGCTGTCTGCCGCTGCGGCACTGCTGTTGATCGCCTCGAATGTGTACTGGCTCAGGCGGGTCGATGGGTTGGAGACGGAAATGAATACTCTGCTGCGGCAGCGCGATCAAGTGGTTGCGCTGGCCAGCACGACTGATTTGCAGCGGCTAACGCTCACCAGCACCGCGCCGAACTCGACGCAACCTCTGGCGACCTTGCTGTGGACGGAACAGGCGCAGGCGGCCGTGTTGACAGGCGTCGCTTTGCCTGTGCTGGCAGAAGATCAAACCTATCAACTGTGGTTGATCGGAGATGGTTCACCCATTAGTGCCGGGGTGTTTAGCCCGGATGCCAACGGCTTGACGGCCTTCAATTTCGCGGCGGATCAGCCCATTCAGACGTATCAAGCTGCCGCGATTTCGGTTGAACCGGCCGGGGGCAGCTCCGCGCCAACCACCGATCCGATTGCGCTCGGCAGCATTCCCACCGTTTAAAGCGCCCAAAGTCTAGATCTCACCCCACCCCCGACCCCTCCCCGAATTCAGGGAGGGGAGACAGATTCCCCCTTCTCCTGCTTGCATGGGAGAGGGATTTAGAGGGTGTGGGGGCGTGTGTCGGTAGTTTCAACAATACTGAAATGTGCTCATACCTCGTCCCCACGAATCAATGCCTGATTGGATACCCGTTGAAGCGCGTACCAATGGCCCATGTTTTCCGCTGGGTTTGATGTCGTAGGTTGCGTGTGGTGTGGGGTTGATGCTGGAGAGGCTATTTGCCCCTCCAGCGAACGGTAGATCGGTGTTACGGGGTAAGCCACGTGTTGAAGTCGGCGCCGACCAGATGTGACCACCAGAAGATGCCGCCAAAATCCTGAACGCGCGCGCTCCGCAGTTGGAAGTTCGTAATGAAGCCGAGCGGAATGGCGTAGTATTGGCTGTAGAGCGCATCCGCCGCCTGAATGATCAGCGGGGCGCGTTCGACGGGATCGAGCACGGTCAGCGCCTCGACCAACAGGGCCTGCGCCGCTTCGTCCTTCACGCCCATTGCTTCGCCCAGACCACCGGGACCCCAGTAGGATTCCGTGCCGCCGATGCAGCAGAAGCCGCTAAACGGCATGAGCTTTTCCGCACCTGCGAAGTAGTCTTCAATCCACGTGCCGAACTCGACAATTTCGAGCTGCGCGTCGATGCCGACTTCGCGGAGCTGCGTGACGACTGCTTCCATCGCGCGGGGCATTTCCGGAATGTTCCACGCTTCGATCGGGAAGCTGAGCGGTTCGCCGTCCTTGTCGAGGATGCCGTCGCCATTCGCGTCGGCCCAGCCGAGTTCGGCCAGAATCGCGCGGGAGGTGTCGGGATCATACGGGAAGTACTGGCACAGGTCTTCAGAGAAGCCGGGCCAACCGGGGCCGGTCGTGCCGCAGCCATCCACTGCGACCGTGCCATAGACCGCACGCATGATCCCGCGTCCATCGATGGCCTTCGCCACTGCTTCACGGAAGCGGACGTCGGAGAACAGCGGGACATTGATGTTGAAGATCATCTGCGTGCTGCCGGTGATCAGAGTGTCCGTGAGGACGAAATCCGGGTTGTCGCGGAAGCGGTCAATGTCCGTGCTCGGCACAGCTGAGGTCATGAGGTCGATTTCGCCCGCTTCGATGGCCAGGACTTGCCCATTCGCATCGGGGATGATGCTGAATTCGACGCCGTCCAGCAGGGGGCGGATATAGAAGTCTTCGTTGCGCTGCAGCACGACACGCTCGTCGACTACATATTCGACGAACTCAAACGGGCCAGAACCGATGGGCGTGGTGCGGATGTCGTCGCCGAGCGTTTCGATCGCCTCGTGTGGGTAGATCGCGAGGAACGACAGGCCACGACCGCCATCGAACAAGACTCCGTCCGGCTGCGAGAGCGTCAGGCGCACCGTGTAATCGTCCACGGCTTCAATCGATTGATAGGCAGTTTTGAGGTCAGCCGGGGCGACCGAGCCTTCGGCCGTGAGCAGGCGATTCATCGAGAAGACCACATCATCGGCGACAACTTCCCGACCTTCGCCCTCGGCGAAAACCGCATTGCCGTCGTGGAACGTCATACCCTGACGGAGGTGGAAGGTGATGATCGTGCCGCCTTCTTCAATATCCCAGGATTCCGCGAGATCACCTTCATAGCCGATGGTTCCGTCATCTAGACGCCGCGCGCGGACCAGATACTGGTAGACCAGCGACGACGGGTAGACCGACGTGTCGTCAGCGATGAAGACCGGGTCCAGCGATGTGATACTGGCGAGAGCGATCCGTAGTGTGCCGCCTTCGACCGGGGTATCCTGCGCGTCTACGACTCCGACGGCAGCCAGCAACAACAGAACTAAGACAAAGAGCGTTCCAAACCGTTTCATCCAATTTCCTCCACCGTTAAGCCTGCGTATTCGGATCGAGCGCATCGCGCAGCGCATCACCGATAAGATTGATGGCGATCACCACCAGAATGATCGCCGTGCCGGGCAGAATGCTCATGACCGGGTTGACGCGGATGAACCGCTGAGCTGCGTTTAGCATGGCGCCCCATTCCGGTTCGGGCGGCTGCGCTCCAAAACCGAGGAAGCTGAGCGAGGCCGCGGCAATAATCGCTGCGGCGATGCTGAAAGTCGCCTGCACGATAATGATGCTGAGACAGTTGGGGAGAATGTGGCGCACGATGATGCGGAGGTTACTGGCACCGAGCGCGCGCGTCGCCAGCACATAATCCTGCACTTTGATCTGCAGAACGACGGCCCGCACTACACGGGCATACTGAATCCACGCAATCGACCCGAGTACGATCATCACGTTGAGCAAGCCGGGGCCGAGCACGGCCACGACCGCAATCGCGAGGATCAGGAAGGGGAAGGCATAGAGCACATCGACCAGCCGCATGATGATGGCATCGATGAGCCCACCATAGAAGCCGGAGATCAAACCCAGCGTCACGCCGATAGAGGCGGAGAGCACGACCACGATGATCCCAGCGGCTAGGGACGAACGCCCGCCGTAGATCAAGCGGCTGAAGGTGTCGCGACCGAGATCATCCGTGCCGAGCAGATGTCCGGGGGAAAAGGGCGGGAGACTGCCCGCGCTGAAGTCCTGTTTATAAGGGTCTTGCGGTGCGACCTGCGGCGCAAACACGGCCGCGAGGACGAAGATCAGCAAGATCACGCTGCCGACGATTGCCATGCGGTTGCCCAGCAGGCGGGCGAGGGCGCGGTTACTTTGTGGCTTGGAAATCACCTGCATGGACGCTCACCCCAACCGGATACGTGGGTCAATCACCATGTACAGGAGATCGACCACCAGATTTGTGAGAATGTAAACGACGGAGAAGACCAGGGTTGTCCCCAGAATGAGCGGGTAATCACGGCGCCCAATAGCGTTAATGGCGAGGCGACCCATGCCCGGCCACGCGAAGATTGTCTCGATGATGGCCGTACCGGCCAGCAGACTGGCGAACTGCACGCCCAGCAAGGTGACCACCGGCATGAGCGTGTTGGGCAGCAGATGCCGCATGAGCACGCGGCGCGGATGCAGCCCTTTGCTGTGGGCGGTGGTGATGTACGCCTGACTGATCACTTCCAGAGCCGCCGAACGCACAATGCGTGAGTTGAAGCCAATTGAACCGAGCGAAATGGTGAGGGCGGGCAGCACCAGATATTGCAGGCGCTCGTAGAGCGCGCCATCGCCGCGCCCGGAGGTCGGCAGGACTTTGAACTGAATGGCAAACAGCAAAATGAGCATCGTGCCGAGCCAGAAGGCCGGGATCGAGAAGCCGAGCAGCGCGCCACCCATCATGAAGCGGTCGAGGAGCGACCCGCGTTTGATGGCCGCCAGTAACCCCAGCGGAATTGAGCACACGACGATCAGCAGAAAGGCGACCAGCGCCAGTTCAAGCGTTGCGCCGCTGCGCGCCATGATCTCTTCGAGGACGGGCGCGCGGGTGGTAATGCTGTTTCCAAGGTCGCCGCGCAGCAGGTTGCTCATATAGCGGACGTACTGTACAGGGACGGGATCATCGAGGCCGAGTTCGTTGCGCAGACGTTGAACGGTTTCGGGCGTCATGTTGGTGATTTGCAGGCCGAACCGCCCCACCAATGGGTCACCGGGTGTCAATTGGAACAGCCCAAACACAATCGTCGCTACGCCGAGAAGGAGAAAAGGAACTATGATCAAGCGTCGAAAGAGATACTGCATATGGGGATGAACTCACACCTATGGACAGCCGCTCAGAAATGTAACGATACGCCGCAGCGCAAGAAATATCATAGCGGGCAACTCTCTCGTGCGCAACAATTCGTGCCAGAATAATCAGTGCGGCACAGAAAATTGCATTGCGGCGACCCGTCGTTTTATACTCGAATCACATTGGCCTGTGGAGGAACGAAGATGGATTTGCAACAGATTGCGCGCGATATTCCTAACTATTCGGCCTTTCTCACGATTGATGAGATGACTGCCTCAACGCACCAACTGCATGCTGAGTATCCCGAACTCACCGAGCTGCGCGTTGTAGGGCAGACGCGGCGTGGCGATCCGATCGAACTGCTGACGATCAAAGGCGGCGAACGACAGGCGTTCGTGTTCGGCGGCCCGCATCCCAACGAGCCGATTGGCTGCATGACTATCGAATACCTTACGCGCCGTCTATGCGAAGACGCGGAACTGCGCAGCGAACTGGGGTATACGTGGCATTTCATCAAATCGATTGACAGCGACGGGATGCGCCTGAACGAGGGGTGGTTCAAAGGGCCGTTCACGCCGACCAACTACGCGCGGCATTTCTTTCGCCCGGCGCAGTTTGATCAGGTCGAATGGGCGTTTCCGGTTGAGTACAAAACCCTCAAATTCGATCAGACGCTGCCGGAAACGCAGGCGCTCATGCGGGTGATCGACGAGGTCAAGCCGGATTTCCTCTACTCGCTGCACAATGCCGGGTTTGGCGGCGTGTACTACTACGTTTCCGACCCGTGCGCGCCGCTGTATGACACGTTTCACGACTTGCCCAGTTGGTTCGAACTGGCCTTGGACCTGGGCGAACCGGAAGTGCCGTTTGCGGAAACGTTCGCGCCCGCCATCTACCGGATTATCTCCGTGCGCGACTTCTACGATTATCTGGTGCAGAACGGCGCGCCCGATCCGGGGGCAGTCATCCAGTCCGGTACGTCGAGCGCCGACTACGGGGCGAAATACGGCACATTCTTCCTCGTGGTCGAAATGCCGTATTTTGATGATCCGCGCGTGAATGACCAGAGCTTGTCGGAGACGCTGCGGCGCGATGCCATCTTGCAGGGACTGGATATTCAGGATGATTTTGACGACTGGACAACCGCGCAGCTGGAGACGATCAAGGGCGATCTGCGGCTGGAAACGCCGATTTCGCGAGCCGTGAACGCTTTCCTGAAAACGGGCAAATCCTACCGTGAAGCGGAACGGCAGTGGGCGAGCAGCGCGGAAGAGACGAATCGTCCGGCGAGTCAGGCAGAGGTGTTCAGTAATTTGCTCAGCAAGCCGTTCTATCGTCTGCTGACGCACGGCATGTTCACGCGGATGTTGGGCGAAGAAA
Source organism: uncultured Chloroflexota bacterium (assembly GCA_937988705.1). Taxonomy (GTDB): domain Bacteria; phylum Chloroflexota; class Anaerolineae; order Aggregatilineales; family Phototrophicaceae; genus Flexifilum. The sequence goes on from CALKIA010000313.1 coordinate 20,125, forward strand.
TCGCGGCGGGCAACACCAGCGCGGCGATTGCGCTGGCGCATCAAGCGGCGGTCGCGCGGTTGGAGGAGTTCGGTGCCAAACTAGAAGCGGATCTCGACTATCGCGCGCTGCCGATTCGCAGTCTGGTGGGCGTGCAGACGTGCGCGGGTCTGGCAACCGCCGTGTATGTCGCTGCGCAAAAGCAGGGGTGAGTGACGTCGATAAATCCGTTAGTCCGACCCCACCCCCGGCCCCTCCCCGAATTCAGGGAGGGGAGACAGCACTGTTCGCAATGTCACCCCTCCGCGCGTGGGCGGAAGAAGAGGTTTTTGCCGTTTGCGATAAGATCACGGTGTTTGTAGGGACACGGCCTGCCTTGTCCGCTTTGAACGGACAGCGCAGGCGGTGTCTCTACGATCTCCGTATTCATAACGTCAGTTAGTTATGGATAAGCCTCTTCGCGTGTCCCCCTCACCCCCAACCCCTCTCCCACGC
>CALKIA010000314.1 GCA_937988705.1 uncultured Chloroflexota bacterium
GGGCATCGACCCGAAGCGCCGCGCCGAAACGCTCTCCCTGCCGGAATGGGCGGCGATCACGCGCCACTATCACGCTTCGGTGCAATCGACTTAGTGCTACATCCGGTAAGTAGGGACAGCGCCGGCGCTGTCCGTTTGGAGCGGACAAGGCAGGCCGGTAAGTGCGTAGAATAGCGTGTAAACGGGTTACAGGTCGTTTTTGGGGGTTTGCGGACGCGATAAATCGCGTCCCTACGAGAAAACGGTGCTTGTGTAGGGACGCAATGAATTGCATCCGCTGTCCTTCACACTGTTCGACTGAGCTGCCAACTTGGCGAAAAACAGTCTTTTGCTGTCTCCCCTCCCTGAATTCGGGGTGGGGTCGGGGGTGAGGTCGTCATAACCTTACCGGATGCCAGATGCGGCTCAGCCCGCCGCAACCGCACCCCCGGTTTTCGCGTATAATCATGCGTAGAAAGAAATCCACCAGACAAGGCTTGAGCGATGCGAATCAGACGACAAAATGTAGCGTGGTTGGCGATTCTCGGTGCGATGATTATGGTCGCGGCGCTTTCCAGCGTGGCGAGTCCCGCCGTGACGCTGGCGCTGCTGACTCTCTATGCCTTCGCGGCCGCCGCCTCGCTGTTGGATTTCCAGCCAAACCGGATCATCGACCGTTCGCGCTCATCGCTCACCCAGATGCGCATGAGTGCCGAAGCCCGCGAAGCCGTTGAACGCGCGCGCCGTCGCACCGGGGTCAGCGACAACGGGCTGAACGTGCTCGACATTGGCTTGATCTCGTCGCAGTCGAGTCAGGAAGGCATGGTCATGCGCAAAACGCGGGCGATTTCGCTCGATGATGACGGCGTGCGCCCGTTTATCACGCTGCATATCCAGCCCGAACGCGCTGACCAGCAGGTGCTCATCCGCTACGAAATCCTCGATGGCAGCGGCAATGCCCGCTACGTCCACGAGATGAAAACGTATCTGCGCGAAGGCGAAATGAACATCCTCGCGGATCATCATCTGCCGCTCGCCAGCAATACGGTCAAGCTGGATGCGGGCGACTGGGATTTGCGCGTGTTCGTGGATGGCGCGTTACAAGCGGCACACACCTTCACCATGACCCCATCGCTGCGCGAACGCTACCGCCGCTTTGAGCAGGCGCGCGACAACCTCAGCGAACCGAAAGCCGCGCCGCCCCCCAAAGACGACGAGCCGCTGAGTCTGGAAGAACTGCTGCGCAACCGTAACCAGCAAAATCGCGGTGAGTAGAGGATTCGCATCCGTATGAACGACTCGCAAAACCGCCGCTTCATCGAAATCATGATCGGCGTTTTCCTGCTGCTCGCCGGGTTATCATCGCTGGGCAGTGGCCCCAGTGTTCTGTTGGTGGCGGCCCTCGGCGCGTGGTTGATCTATCGCAATGTTCAGGGCGCGCGTGACCTGTTCCAATCATCATCCAGCGCACCCAGCCGTCGCTATGAATTCCCCGAAGAAGTGGATGAAGACGAAGAAACCTTCGTCGCCGTGCAGCCCCGCGCTGATCAGGTCTATCCGCACGCGCTGGATTCCGTGCGCCGCGCCGGACTTGACCCGTCCACGCTCCACGTGCTGCCCGTCGATATCGGGGTGATGGCCTTCAGCGCCGACAAAGAGCCGGTCATCCACCGCAACGTTCCCATTGTGGATGATGTGGACTTCATTCAGCCGTTTGTGCAGCTCCGCCTGCCGACTAGAGCCATCGGCCGCATTCGCTTCGAGATGATCGACGCGGATGGGGATACCGTGTTCGCGCATGAGGATAATCAGCAGTTGCAGAAGGGCTTGAACCTGATCAGCCCGAACGCCCGCCTGCCCATTCACGATCAGCGCGCCACCGGGAATGATTGGCTGCTGCGCGTGACCGCGGACGGCGTCCCGATTGCCGAACACCGTTTCAGTTGGCAGGAGAGCGCCAGCAAAGCGATGCGCCGCCACATCAACGCGGACGGCGAACTGAGCAACGAAATTCGGGTGATGATGGCCGAGAATCGCCTTGGGAAGCTCAGCCTCGACGATCTGCTCGCGGAACAGGAAGATGAGGATCAACTGCCGCCGCAGCAGCAGCGTCGTCGCTCTGCCCGCGAGTAACCGATCAACGAACAGCAGGAAACTTCATGAATTACAGCCTACGCCCCTTCCACTTAGACGAGCTCGCCGCGCTGGTCGATCTGATGAATCGCTCCTACGCCGACTTTGGCACGGATTCGAGCGTGCGTCCGGATCATGTAAAACTGTGGTTAGACGATCCCAATTACGAGCTGCACGTTATGACGAACGCCGACGGCGCACTGATCGGCAGTGTGTCCTTCAGCTATGAGGTCGAAGCGGGGACTGCATGGGGCGAATTCGTGATCGAGCCCGATTGTCGCCGCGCCGCTGTGATCGCCGCGCTGCTCGCCCACGCCGAAGCGCGCACACTGGCGCGCGCCGGGGAGCAGTCGCCGCTGGATGTGCGCTTTTCTGTCAATCGCACCGCCGAAGATGTGATCGGCGTGTTCCAGACCCGCGGTTACGACTACATTCGCTCGTCTTACCGCATGCAGATCGCGCTTGATGCGCCTATTGAAGCCCCCATCCCCGATGGAATCGCGATTCGCCCGTTCGACCGCGAACAGGACGCCCGTGCCGCCCATGCCACCTATGAACTGGTCTTCAGGGAGCACTATGGCTTCTCCGAAGAGCCCTTCGAGGACTGGGAGCGCCGCGTGCTGCATTTTCCCGGCGACGATCAGTCGCTGTGGTTGATCGCGTGGGAAGGGGATCAGATGGTCGGCTTCAGCTTCAGTCGAGCGCTGGTCAGCAGACCGAACGCGGCGTGGGTGGGCAACCTCGGCGTGCTGAAAACCCACCGTAAGCGCGGGATCGGCGAAGCGCTGCTCAAATGCTCCTTCCAACTGTTTCAAAAACGCGGCTGTACGTGGGCAGGTCTGGGCGTCGATGCGTCCAATGCGACGGGCGCGCTCCAGCTGTATGAACGCGCGGGGATGAGCGTGTATCTGGAGTTCGTGAACTATCGCAAGGGGCTGCGACCATAAACCACAGATCAGCCAGACAGTGAGCTAGATTTTCTGCCGCATTCCCGATCTCTAGGCGGGATGCGGCAGTGCACACAAAGGATTCAGCTATGCGGCGGTATGGGTTGTTCTTATGGGTCTTTTTCCTGATCGGCGGCAGTGTGGGGGCGCAGAACCTGCCAACACGTGCCGATCTGAGCGCGGGCTGGAACCGCATTGAACCGGGCGGCGCCACGATCTGCGCGCGCGGGACGCCCTATATGTTCTACGTGCGTGAAGGCAGCAGCGATAACCTGCTCATCGACTTTCAGGGTGGCGGCGCCTGCTGGAACGACCTGACGTGCAGCACTCAGTTCGGTACGTTCGACGACTCGATTAGTATCAGCGAACCCTACGATAATCCTGCCATCGATGGAAATGGCATCTTCGACCTCGATAACCCTGATAACCCCTTCGCCGACTATGACATGGTCTTCGTGCCGTACTGCACGGGCGATGTGCATCTGGGCGACAGCATAGTCACCTACGAAGCCGCCGACGGCGCGTTTGACATCCACTATAACGGCTACACCAACGCTGCTACAGCCCTGGAGTGGGCGTATGCGAACTTCGCCGCACCGGAGAGCGTGTTCGTCAGCGGGTGCAGCGCCGGGTCGTTGGGCGCGTCGTTCCATGCGCCGAACATCATCGCCCACTATGCCGATGTGCGGTCAGCCGTACTCGGCGATTCAGCGGGTGGGTATCGGGGCAATCAAACCGCCCAGTTTGAGCAGTGGAACACGCTGAGCGTGCTGCCCGACTACGACCAGTACGCAGATGCAACGCTGGAGTCGCTGTCGTTCAACCACCTGTGGATCGACGCGGCGGCGCAGTTCCCGGAGACGTTCTTCACACAATACAACACCGCCTTTGATGCAACGCAGTCGTACTTCGCGCGGATTTCCGGAACGGGCATGACCTATGACGAGGCGCTGCCCGAAAACTTGCACGAAATTGCGACCAGCGTGGAGAATTTTGCTTCATACACGGCGGGCGGCGATCAACACTGCGTCTTCCCGCGTCCGGAGTTCTACACCTACACCGTCGGCGCTCTCCGCTTCCGTGACTGGGTGGCGGAACTGGCCGCGGGCGACCCCGTCGCGACGGTCGCCTGCACCGACTGTGAAACCGTCGAAACCATCACCCCGTAGCCGATGGCGGATCGGCGTTGCTGCCGATCCGCTTCCCTCACTGGCGTCCTCTCCGAACGGAAAAGTGCGCAGTCCGCTCGTGTTTCACACCCCGCGTGATTTCCCAATAATATATGAAGACCGATCTCCTTAAGAGTTCCCGCTAGGTTCTGATGATTAAATAACAACAGGTGCTCGATCAGCTACAGGCACGTCAAGTGATGCGATTGTACTATGCAGACCAGCTGGTGCGGCAGGATTTCTACGTCCACTGGATAACGCTGCCTCCTTACTACAGCGAAATCGATCCGTTTGCGTACAGTGGGCGCTTGGCCGTGCTCAAACTGCTCATCGACGCGTTGAACGTCAACGGCGCGTTCGGTGCCCAGAACGAACGCAATCCGCTCTGGGGTTATGTCTTCCAGTTAGCGTGGCAAAGGCGTTCCGGTCGCTTACAGTTAGCGCACACCGCCGTGGAATGTATTGATCCGCACAGCCTGTGGGGTTACGTCAGCTACTCGCTGAGCGTCATCCCATTGATCGCAGCGATCAACAGCGGGCTCATCACCCCGCTCACCATCCCCGCGCCGCATGAGCCCAGCGAAATCGACTATGCCTATGGCGATCACCGCGGGTACGTTGTGCCGCCAGCGTTTTCGCCAGCGCTCGCCGCGTGGAGCGCCTTTTTCACGCAGGCGCTCGAACTGCCGCCCGGCGCTGACCTCGCCCCCGTCTGCAAGTCCTTCTGGCACGCCCACATTCAAACCGTTGGGGCTGTTCAACCTATGCTTCGTCAGCACGGCCCGGCCTACCACGCGCCCACTGAAATCAGCTTCCTGTCCGGTTGGCTGCGCATGTCCTATTTTCTGGGCGCGGCCGCGTGGCGCACCGATCTCGATCATATGCTCCAGCGTGGGCTGGGCATCCTACCCGAACGTGTGCTCACGGACGAAGATGAGCCGGGTCACATCCCCAATATGAGTCCACTGGTGAACCGCAACATCGCCGATGTCGTGGCCCTCTCCCGGCAGGCGCTTCCCATGTTCGCCATCCATGTCTATCTGTGGCGGCGGGCGATGCGCTCCGCGCAGGCGCGCACGGATGTGTTCACGCAGTTGGACGCCCTGCTCAACCCATCCCGGCGCAACCGCCGCCACCGTCTGCGCCTGCTCAAACTGATGGTTGCCTGGCATGTACCGGAGTAACTACTAACTATTGGTGCTAGTTCGTGGTTCTAAACGGATGGTATGGGGTCTGTAGGGACAAGGCCGGCCTTGTCCGCTCCCAACGGACAGCGCAGGCGCTGTCCCTACGAACGATCTGGAATAACTTACCGGATGAAGCACTCAAGTAGGTTCTCGAAACACATCCACGAATGGATGTAGGGGCGCACCTGTGTGTGCGCCCGAAACCGGGTAGACACAGAGGTCTACCCCTCCATTGGGACTTTCGAGAGTCTACTTTAACTGCTCCATCCGGCAAATGATTGCAGTTGGTGGGGCAGACGTGGGTGTCTGCCCTTTTTCGTGTCCGGACCGACAACATCGGTTTGCCCCTCCGGCGCTGGTCTTGGATTTTTTTCGAAAACCGCCTTTAAATTTCAGGCAAGCCCAATTGTGCAATTTGCCACTATCGGCTGCCAACCCCATCCTTGCGCTCATACGGAAATCGGTCAAAAGTCGGATGATGACACGCTTTGATTATGCTTTAATAGGGTAATCGTCGAAAAATCACCCCGCTGCGGATCTTCGCACTCCACTTTAAGGCCTTCCACTTGTGCAGTTTATACGAAATTAATCCGGGATGAGTTGGGTTTAAGATGCATTTAAGAATAGATAGTTCCTTGTGGATGTATTGATTCTTTCGCCAATTGCAAGATTTTCTCTACTTGGTAACGTTTTCATTGAAAATTCACGAGATTTTAATAATTGATGATCGCTATTGTGATTATGAGGACTAACGATAATTCGGTTTTGCACGAGCAAAACATCTAAAAATACGGGGAAACTGGTGTTTGACTTATGAGACCATTTCTCATATCCTATGGGTGTAAACAAAAACAGATGTGGGGCAGTAAAAATTCTTCTTTAAAAAACTTTTTTCGCCCCGCATGAAATCTAAACGCCCCACTGGGGCGTTTTTTTTTGCGTTCGCATAGGACACACACATGACCAACAAACTCAAACGCATGTATGGCACATGGGGCAGCCCCATCAGCCCTAGGATGATGACGGCGATCCGGCGCTTCAATGATGTCCAGTGGGATGGTGAAACCCTCATCTGGCTAGAAACGCGCGGCAGCCAATCGCTGCTGGTCGCCCAGACGGTCTTTGACGCGCCCCGCGAACTCACTGACCCTAACTTGTCGGTGCGCGGGCGGGTCGGCTATGGTGGCGGTGATTTCACCGTGCGTAATGGCAGCGTTGTTTTCAGCGCCGATGGCCGGCTGTACCGTCAACCGGTGAGCGGCGGCCGCCCCCGCCCTATCACCCCCGCTTTCGGTGGCGTGGCCGCGCCCGCCATTTCGCCCGATGGCCAGTGGATCGTGTTCGTCATGTCCTATGAGGGCGTGGACGGGCTGGCGCTGGTCGATGCGGCGGGTGAACACTTTCCGCGTAAGCTCGCCTACGGCACGGATTTTGTCATGCAGCCGACGTGGAGTCCCGACGGGCAGCACCTCGCCTATGTGACGTGGAATCACCCCAATATGCCGTTTACAGGCGCGCAGCTCCAGTTGGCTCATCTGGAACGCGATCACGCGGGCGTGCCCTATGTGCTGCGCGTGGAAACTATCGCCGGGAGCGACACGGTCAGCGTCTTCCAGCCAGAATTCGCGCCCGATGGCCAGCGGCTCGCGTATATCAGCGACGCGACGGGCTGGAATCAGATCTACCTGTACGAGTTTGCGACGGGCGAGCACACACCGATCACCGACGCGCCCGCCGATCACGGACAGGCCGCGTGGGGTCAGGGGCAGCGCACCTACGCCTGGGCGCCGGATGGGCGGTCAATCGTCTACCACCGGAGCGAAAAGGCGACGTCCAGCCTGTGGCGCATCGATCTGCGCACGGCCCGCTGTGAACGCATACGCGGCACCGAGAGTTACACCCACATTGAGCAAATCAGCGTCTCGCAGCATGGCGAGATCGCGGTGATCGCCAGTTCCAGCACCCTTCCGCCGCGCATTATCAGCTTTGGCACCGGGGAGGCTGCGTCACCCAGCGTGATCAACTATGATGCGCCGGGAATCAATGTACTGGTGGATGAGCCGCGCGGCGATCAAATTCATGCGCGCAGTTCGACCGAGAATCTGTCCGATCTGGCTGTTGCCCAGGCGCTAACCTTCACCGCTGACGATGGTGAACCCTTCTATGGTCTCTACTACCCGCCGACCAGCGACCGCTTTGCAGACACCGCTGCTCCGCCACCGCTGATCGTCAGCGTGCACGGTGGGCCGACCGGCCACACGCCGAACAGCTTCAATCTGAAGGCGCAGTTCTTCGCCACGCGCGGCATCGCCTTTCTGGAGCTGAACCATCGCGGTTCGACCGGTTATGGTCGCGCCTACATGGACAAACTTGCGGGCGCATGGGGCATCTATGACGTTGAGGACAGCGCGCAAGCGGCGGCACAGCTCGTTCAGCAGGGGTTGGCTGATCCGCGCCGGCTGGTGATCATGGGCGGGAGTGCGGGCGGCTTCACGGCGCTCTATTCGCTGGTGCAAAAGCCGGGCTTCTATCGCGCCGGGATCGCCGCCTATCCGGTCGCCGATCAGTTTACGACAGCGCTGGAAACGCACAAATTCGAGGCGCACTACACCGATTACCTGATCGGGGAATTGCCCGACGCGGCGGAACTCTACCGCGAACGGTCGCCGCTCTATCACGCCGATAAAATCAGCGATCCACTGGCGATTTTCCACGGCGCCGATGATCCGGTCGTGCCGATCAGCCAGAGCGAAAGCATCGTCAAGGCGCTGCGCGACCGCGATGTGCCGCACGAATTCCATGTATACCCGGGCGAAGGTCATGGCTGGCGCAAACCGGAGACGGTCGAGGATTACTACACCAAGATCTTGGACTTTCTCAAACGCTACGTGCTGTTTGCGTAACGATCACCGCACCTCTGCTTCCCCTGTGAACGCGCAGATCGTAGGGACGGCGCCTGCGCTGTCCGTTGGTGACGGACACGCTGCCTTATCCCGCCACCAGCACCCGATCTGTCTCCCCT
>CALKIA010000315.1 GCA_937988705.1 uncultured Chloroflexota bacterium
GCTCGGCGTGTGCTAAATCGTCTTCACGCACACGTGCGGGTGCGAGAAACAAAAATTTCTCAGCGCCGGGTCTTTGTTTTTTATCTCTCGACTTTTGCGATTCACCCTCCAGTCTCGTTGACTTTTTCCCGTGACCCTCCTATGCTGAGAGAGCAATCCGCAGTCAGACAAGCGCATAGAACTGCTGAGAAAACACCGAAGGTGTCGGAAGTTTGGGGTGTTTGCTGCCGGATGATCTCGTTCAAAGAGTAGAAGCGGTAACCAGATGATCGCCCAGAGACTTAAGCCGGAAACGGCGGCGCTAGCCGTCATCCCGGCGGAACCCACCCACGCTTTTGCCATGCGCGCCCTGTCGCTCACGGCCTATTATGCGACCACCGAAGAAGCTGCGCTCTGGTACAAGCCAGAAGAATTCATGAGCCGCATGCAAGCTTTCCCCGAAGGACAATTCGTCGCCGTGCATCTCCCCACCAACGAGATCGTCGGCTACACCTCTGGAATGCGTTTCAACTACGATCCGAGCGTCCCCTTTACGGAGACCTGGGAGCACACCACCGGCTTTGGCTGACTGACCACGCATCGCCCCGATGGGGAATGGATGTATGGCGTCGAAACGCTGGTACACCCAGATTATCAAGGCTATGGCATTGGCGGGCTGCTGATGGAACGGCGGTTTGAGTGCGCACGCCAGTTGAACTTGCGCGGCATCGTCGGCGGCAGCTTGATCAAGGACTATCACAAGGTCGCGGAGCGCCTGACGCCGGAGGAATACGTCGCCGAATTGGTCGCGGGTCGGTTGTTTGACACCAACCTGAGCAAACAGATCAAGAAGGGCTTCAAGCCGCTGAATACGATTGCGAATTATACGGAGTATCCGCCGTCACTCAATTACGCCATCGCCATCATGTGGGAAAACCCGGCCTATCACAAGCCGGAAGGCAAGATCATCTCCTTTCCAGACACTGAAGCACGGCGCGCGCTGGGGAGCTAGATTGCCTGATGACCCAGATATTGATCGTCCCGTCGTCCCCGAAGTACCTTGCGGGGATGGAGGACGTTGAACATGCGAATTACGGCACATCGCGGTATGACCCGCAGGATGTCCTGACAGAACAGCATTTTCGGCATCACTTGCAGATTTTCCCCGAAGGACAGTTCGTCGCGCTGGAGATCCAGTCGGATGGGGGCGAGCGCGTGGTCGGCCTGACCGTGAGCATGCGTCTCCGGTTTGACCCGACGCAGCCCTTCCTCGAATCGTGGGCGCAGACTATCGACGGAGGGTGGCTGCGCAAGCACGATCCGCGCGGAGAATGGCTGTATGGCGTGGAATCGGCAGTACTACCGGAGTATCAAGGCCACGGGATCGGCGGCAAGCTGATGCAGGCGCGCTTCGATGTCGCGCGCCGCCGGCGTCTGCGTGGTATGGTCGCCGGGAGCGCGCTGATCAGTTACTACAAGGTGTTCGAGACCGTCGCGCCGGAAGACTACCTGCGCGGCGTGGTTGAAGGGCGCTACTTCGACGACAACCTGAGCAAGCAGATCAAGAAAGGCTTTCACCCGGTCGCGCTCATTCCAGACTACCTGCCCGACCCCGGCACCAAAGGCTGGGGCGCGGTCATCGTGTGGGACAACCCCGATTACGTTCCGCCTCAACACTAGGCTATAATGGGCAGCATCGAAGAGTCGAAAGCAGGTGAATCGATGCTGCCTGATGTTTTGCATTTTCGCATGGAACGGCATACAGACGAAGGCGTCTATTACGTGATCTCTGGTGTTGAGATTGCGCTCGTCACCGATGGGGAAACCATCGAAGAAGCGCTGCATAGTCTGCGCGAAGCCGTTGAACTGTATTTTGAAGGCGATCAACTCGTACTGCCCCCGCGCATTGAAATCATCTTCGAGCTAACCGCCGATTATGCCTAAACTCAAACGTCTTTCGGGCAAAGATCTCATTAAGATCTTCCAGAGCTTTGGTTTCGAGGTCTTGTCTCAAAAAGGTAGTCACGTTCGCCTACAACGAATTGTCGAGGGCAAAGAACAGCGGCTTCTAGTCGCTTTACATGGCAGCAAAGAAATCAAGCTGGGTACCTTATCCAGCATTTACAAACAAGCCGTTGAATTCATACCTGATGACGACTTACGCGAACATTTTTACACTGAATAGGATAGCTTAGATGCAAACCGACGCCCTCTACCACCTCTCGCCGGTGTGGTCGCACCTGACCACGTTTCAGCCTGTGCGCGGCGCGGGAATCTTCCTGTACGATGCCGCTGGCAAGCGCCTCATGGACTTCACCAGCGGGATCGGCGTGACGAACACGGGGCACGCGCATCCCCGCATCGCTCAGGCGATTCAGGAACAGGCGGCCAACCTGATTCATGGGCAGATCAACATCGTGATAGCGCCTGCCGCCATCGAACTGAGTCACCTGCTCAACGAGATCACGCCAGCGGAAATCGACTGCTTCTTCCTGTCGAACAGCGGCGCGGAAGCGACCGAAGGCGCGGTCA
>CALKIA010000316.1 GCA_937988705.1 uncultured Chloroflexota bacterium
GGCAGCATCGCTGAGGCATGGACCAGCATCCGAACCGGACGCTGCAAGACGATGCGCGCCATCGCGCCCGCGTGACTGCCCCAGATTGAACTTGGCGAGGATGTTTCGGTGGTGTCGTCTTTTTCGGGATCATCCTCGAAACTTCCGGTGATGGTGAGATACGGCGGCGTGTCGGGATATTCCGCGCTGATGAAATGCCCCCACGACAGTTCGCTCCATGTGCCGAGCTGCGCGGGGTCGTAGGTTGCTTCGGGGTCAGTTTCATCCAGCCCAAAGCGCGGTTCGCTCGGCTGTTCCTGAAAGGCGAAGAAATAGCCGCCATCGCTCGCTGTATTTTCGGGCGTGGCATCACCCAGCGCGGTGGACATATCGAGGCCAGCAAACCCGAAGAATTTCACGCCAGCGCCTAGATCGCCGCTAAAGGCGGGGAAGATTTGCACTTCGGGCGTTTCTGGCACGCGCAAACGGCGCGTGCTACCGCTCTCTTTGACATCCTTGGCAACCGCTTTGACGGCGTACACGGCAAGATTGGGGTAGCGCTGCAAAATATCCCCTTTGATGAGCAGTACCAGCATGTCGTCGGCAAAGTTGATCAGGTTATTTCCGAGCGGTTGCGTAACCTGCCACGCTTTGATCGCGCCAATGTCGGGCGCGGTGGGTGTCCAGAAGTGCTTGAACCATGTGCTGCTTAAATCGGCGGGATATTCACGCCAGCGCATTTCGCGGCTCATCTCATGATTGATGCCGAGCAGCAGCGCTTCGACAAATTCGCCGTTCACTTCCGCCAGCCCGACGGTGTTCGCCTCAATTTCACCGATTCCCGGCAGCATAAATTCGGGGCTAAGTTCGTTCACATACGGGTAAACCGCCTCATCAAATGATGGGGATGCAGTGAAAAGTGTCGGGATGGGGCGGTTGCCCCATGACGCATCGGAAAGCTGAATGCGCGCTTGCAGATGTGTGCTGATCGTTTCGGTTGCATTCAGCGCGTTACTGAGCGAATTGGCAATGGGTTTAAGCGAGTCGCTCGTGGCGATGGGCGGCAGCGGCTGTTCCTCGACACTACTCGACCAATCGTTTAGCGTGTCTTGGAATACCCCACCAGCATCACGCACCGCTTCAACCTGTGCGCGCGCCGGGAACCGATTTGGCTCAACCTGATTGATGAATTGGTTGGTGGCGGTTCGCAGCGCGGTGGCGGCGGTTCGTGTGGCTTGTGCCTGTGGCGATAAGCGATAGCCGCGCCGTTTCAAGTCGTCAAGCTGTGTAATTTGCCCGCTTGCCATCTGGTTAGCGGTCAGCACCGCATTCACAGTGCTGGCTTGTTCGGTAGGGCGGACCCCACCCACGAGCAAGCCATTTATACGATCAATTTCAAGACCAGTTTGGAGTGCCAGCGAATCCGCATACCAATTCAAAGTCGGTTCACGGGTTGGTTTCGGTTCTTCAGAGGAGAGCAAGCTTGCCCCGGCGGGTAATTGGTGGACAGATAGGGCGACCAGGCGATCTGGTTGCTCGACGACAAGCTGGCGGATTTCATGTTGGATCGAAGTTGTGTGGGTGGTTAGGCGCAGTGTATGGTGCACGACGCTGCCGCTGCGCGTCAGACGCCCCATATCGCTCGATACCGCGCCGTTCGGGACGGTGGCCGCCTGCAGTTGCCCCCAGATCGTTTTGGTACTGGGCATTATGCGGGCATGGGCGGCGCGCGTGAGGGTGAGCAGCGCGCCCGATTCAAGCTGATTCACGCGCCCTTGCCAGCGCTCGGCGATCAACGATGCGTAGACGGCTTGCTGCAAAGTCTGGTTGATCGAGCGCAGTTCGGCCACGGTTTCCCATGCCCGTGCCATGAAATCTTCTTGGTGACGGCGGACGATGCGAACGCCTAAGCCGGCCGCGCTGCGTGTGCGCGGGTGGTTGTTCACGTCGCCATACCAGACGGGCGTATAGCCGACCGTGCTGCGCTGACCATCCGGTTTAGGCGGCGGCAGCGGCGCGCCGCTTAACTGTTCATGACCATAGTGCGGCGGCGTGACGACCGGATCGTCGGTCAAGTAGTTGTAGGCACCGTCTGTATCAACAACCTCGGGCGTGAGCAGATCGTAAACAGCCGCTCGCAAGGGATCAGTGGTCGGGCGTGGTGGGGGTGTTTTCGGCAGCGGTGTTTCGACAATCGCATTTGGTGAGACGAGTGCGCCATAAAAGAGCGTGCTTTTGGGCAGAATGACGGTTTTGGAGGCAAGAATGCCGCTGTTGAGCAAGTCTAGATCGTGCCGCCCGACGGTTTCGTTCAATTCGCGTGCCTGTAAGCGCTCAACCAGCATTTCAAAATCGCCGAGCGTGCCGGTGGTGAACGACCATGAATGATAGACAGGCAGTTGAATTTCGCTGCGGGTGTCGCCGATTTCCCAGGCTAGTGTTGGACCGATATCTTCCGGAACGGTCATACCCAGCCCGGCCAGCACACCCGCTTGGAAGGTGGGTATCAGGCAGGCGAGATAGGTGGTTGCGGGCTGCAAGTTGCGCGGTGAGAGCAAACGGCTAATGAAGTTCTGCGGTTGGTCGCGCAGCGCCTGGCTAAGATCCGCGGGTGTCGCGTAGAGCTCGGTTGATTGGACGTGTGCCCAGGCCCACATCTCACTGAGATCTGGCGGCAGTTCACTGATCGGCGTAGTGAGGACCGGTAAGGGCGCATTGGGCAGCATGCCGATGCTGACGAGTGACTCAGCCAACGTGATGAGCGTGAGCCAAGGGAGTAAGCGATCACCATCCGGCGCAGCAGGTGTGAACATCCAAGGCAGGTCAGGCGTGGCAAACTCGATGGTTGGGAAATAATTCGGCTCAAAGTCAACCATGTTTGGACGCGGATCAGTCCGGATGATCTGGGCCGGATCAATCCCGATGACATCGCCGGCGCTGCGCATGCGGAGCGTTTTGCTGACGGTCGAGCCGCCGACGGTGAAGCTGAAGTTGACCGTGGCGTTGACGGAAGAATCGGCTTGAATGGAACGAGCCAGCCCGCGCCGCAGCCAAGGCAGAAACCGTAGGTTAAGGTCGGTCATTTGCTTACCCTTTCGCCAGTCGTCACCACAATCTGGTCAGCCATGTTCGCATGGACTTTTTGTGCGGCTTCGGCATGTGTCATAGTGCGAGTGGGTATCCCCGCATCAGAAATGAGCGTGGTGCGGTTAACAATCACATAGCGCACCGGCTTTAGCGTGTAGACCTGGGCGGTTGCGGCTGATCGGCTGATCAATGGGCGACTGCTGACCGTTACTTGTTTTTGCAGCGCCAAGGTGTTGAACACGGCTGTATTGGGCGTGTATGGGGCTTTGAGAAAATAGTTGGTGTTGATAAATTCGGGATCATGGATGATCTGCTCATAGTTGTAAAGCGCGTCGGAAATTGCGCCGCCATCGGAGTCATCATCGCCAAAGCGTAACCCCGCTTTCATCATCTCGAAGGAGGGCGCGTCCAGCTTTTCATCATTCGCCATTTCAAAGAACTGGGCGGGCGCGAACCAATCTTCGACAAATTCCCAGGCGATGTCGCCGCCGCCAAGTTCAACATCATCGACCTCAAATTCGTCTTGTCCCTCAATTTCAGCCTGGCCGTAATGCTCAAGTTCAATGCCAAGCGGGGCAAGGCGTTGAATCACTTCCACCGAACCGCCCGGATGCACCGTCGGTTCAGCCTCAGGATCGCTCACACCCGCTAAAATCACCGCGCCAATTCGTGCACCCGTATCAACGGCATGCCAATTTTCGGATTCTTCGAGTGCGGCCACCAGATCGCCGATCAGGGGGACTTCATCGATTTCATCGAGCGGGCTTTTAGCGCCAATCGATTCTTCGATGTTCACTTCTTTCGCTAGACCAAATAGTTTGAACTGGGCTTGACCGCGAATAAAGTAGGGATTGGGGCCGCTGAGGTATCCGGTGAGCAGTACGCCAAGCAGTTCAATTGAGCCAGCGCTAACCGTGATGTAGAAGCGCATATCGGCCACGAACTGAAAGGGTGAGAATGTGATCATCGTATTGAACTCGAAGCCACCCTCGATCCTGAAGCCGATAAGCTTCGCGCTCAGGTACAACCCGGCACCGAATTGGACGGTATTGGCGCTTATGGCGAGATAGGTTTCGAGCGAGATACTCAGCCAATCGCCAACGTTCAAGCCAAAGCCCAAACGCTGCAAAGTCGGGAACGATTCTGGCGGGACAAAGGCTGGATGGAAACCGCCTAACGCCAACAAGAACGACGGTTGGCCCAATAACGCAGCTTTGAGCGCCATTTCACCCGTCAGCACGAACCCGACAATCTGCGAATCGCGCAAGCCAGCGCGGATATCAATCGTGCCGAGGGTTAAGTCAATTACCGCGACGATATCGAAATGAAATTCGATCAATGGCGCTTCTTTGGCCGGCAGAACGGATTCTGCCTGCCCGATCAACATGAGGATGATGTCGGGCACTTGGATGATAAAACCGACATCCCCTGTGATGATGGCGGGAGATCCCCACCCGATTTGCAGCATCGCCCCCACCACAAATGATCCGGGGGTAGTGGGGAACGCAGCTTGAATATCGCTCAGAATCTTCGGGGCATTCGCAATCGGATCATCAGGGAACAGTACCGAATCGAGCAGCCCGGTGCGGACGCCCTCTAAGAACACATCTGTATCAATCGAACGGTGAATACCGATCAAACCGCCGACTTTTTCGAGTGTGAAACCGAAACCAAGCGGAATGCCGCCTAAATTGACATTGATGCTGACGAACATGCTCCATGCGTTCGGATCATCGGGCAGCTTGGTGGTGATGATCGCGGTTGCAGTGACACCAATTACCGCCAGCTGCACCGTGATCAGGCCGCTGTATTCGCCTTTTTCGTGATTCAGGTCAATGAAGCCGCCGCCGTAGACAATATCGAGGAAATTGAGGGCTATCCCCGCGCCGGTTGGCGGCTTAAAGGCCAGCGCAATATCTAAACCACCTAAACCATTCGTGGTCGGGTCGTCATCGGGTGTGATGGAGGTGATCAACCCGATGCGGTTAACTGTGAAGGTCAGCGGCGGGACCTCAGCGGAGAAGGTCACCGCCGCCGTGATTTCGATGTTTTCGGCGGCGAGCACCAGCACGAGGTACAGCTCGTGCAGGGTGACGAAGGCAATATCAAGGTTGAGGGGGATGATGATCTCAAGACCGGCGCTGCCTTCGATGGCAAAACCGGTTTTGTTTGACCACACCAGCCGTGCCGCAAGACTGGCGTTGATCTCCACATTTTTCATCAATTCGCTGACGAATGAATCAGCCTCACTCGGGTTCAGGATCAACTTCAAACCCGTATCATGACCGCCCAGCGCGATGATAATTTCGGGATCGGACGGGCTGCCGGTGAAAGTGACAGCGACTTCAGCATCGGCAATCTCTAGGCGCATCCCATCTGGTTTGCCGATCAATACTTGTGGTTCTTCAGGCTGCCAGATCAAGCTCATTTTCTGATCCAGCGCCACACTCGCCCCCAGCGTTTCTTGCCGACCGTCTGGCTTGATGAAAATGCCTGTGCCGCTGATTTCGGCTGATCCGGTGAGCGCTAATTCAATCGTATCGCTTGGGGTGATGCTGGCATTGGCGATGCCCTGAATGAACGGCTCGATGTACAACCCGAGATCGTCGTCCGTGTTGACGGGCAGAACGCGTAGACCCGCGCGCGTGAAGCCGTTCTCGATAAAGATGACTTCGGTGGCGTGGAGGGTGAGCGTTTCTGACAGGTCAGGGAAAAAGCGGGCGCGTAAGGTGTCGCTGATGGGCGCTTGAACGGTCTGCAAACCCAGTGCGCCCACAAAGCCTTTAATCGCGGCGGTGATAGCAGTTGTTTGCAGGTCATCACCCCAGCCGTAGATCGTTTTGAGATGTCCAACCGGATCCGTGACGGCAGGAAGTAGGCGATCCCAGCGCAGCTTTGACGGGCTGCTGAACCACCACAGCGAACCATCGACGATGTCCGGTTCGACCAGTCCGAAAACGTCCATCAAACCGTATAAGCCGCTGGCTTTATCCATAATCAAATCGATCAGCAGTAAGTTGATCAAGCGCGGCGCGAACTCATCGCTCCAGAACACTTCACTGTTGAGCGGCGCAGGCAGTGCAGCGATGTTGCTGAGGTCGGCATGGGCAAGGTCATAAAGCGCCAGGCTGATGCTAGAGGCAGCTTCGACCACCGCCGCCACATTCGGATCGCTGTCGTCGCTTTCTAGGTCAGCCAGCGCGTTGGTCAGGCCCGATAAGCCGTTGCTGATGCCCAATATCGAATTGACCAGCGCCATTTGATCGTCAGTGAGTTTGACGCGCCAGCCCAAACGACTAAGTAGAATCGTGAAATTATTAGCTGAAGCCAGCGACGATGATAGCGCGGCGAAGGCTTCTCCCAATCCTCTGGCAATATTGAGTGGATAGCTCATGCGTGGTTTGCTCCGTATCTCGCGCTCATCCGGCATCGCTTTCGCTGAGACTCTCGCCCAAGGCAACAACCAGTTCGCCGTTCAGGTAGATCATGACCGTTTGCCATGTTTCATCGCGTTCGGGTGCGCCGTAGACATTGGCATACAATTCGCCAAAACCTTGAACGACGGTGTTCTGCGGTAGGATCAAGAATTCATCGTCGGTGAGCAGGCTGCGAATGTAGTCATAGACGGCTTGGGCGCGTTTTTGCGAGAGCCAGAGGTTATAGGGATCGGTACCGATGGGGCTGGCGTGACCATTGATGGTGAGCTTGGTATCGCGGCGGCGGAAGATGATCAGGTATTCCGCGACCATGCTGCGCAGCAGATGTTTGTCGTCATCAACAAGCTCCCATTCATCAATTTCATTGTAGGTGCGCCCGCCCGTGTGCGACATCACGCGCCATGTCAGGGAGTCGATAGCTGAGAACATCCCCTCAAGCACCCCATAGGCATCGTGTCCCATCAGGTCTTCAGAGAGGTGGAGAATCGCGCCATTAAGTGCTGCCGCTTCTAGGATACCTGCTGCCCCGTAAGAATAATCAACCCAATTCAAGCCGTAAGAGATAATGGGCAATTTTGGGTCGAGATCAAATGGATTACCCATGAAGGTTGTTGTGCTGAGGGTAAAGCCCAGTCGAATATCGTTTGGGTCAACACCCATCCACTCGGCAAACATTTGGACAGGTCCGAAGTTCTGAATCTGCCCTTCAAGCCAGCCGCCCACGTCGATGATATGCCAATGAAGATTGATAAAATCGAGATCGGCTCGTAAATCCACCACCACGCCAGCTTGAAAGCCCAATTGAAAAATCGGGCCGCTAAAATCGCCGGGATCCCAATTGACACTCGCGTACATGCGCTGCGTGCTGTCGGCTTTAAAATACATACCTTTTGAGAAGCCCGCTGCGACCCCGGCAAGAAAACCCACGTAGCTGTGAATTTCGCTGGGTGCCCAACCGGGATATTGTGTGCCGTGTGGTGAGATTTTCGTGATTTCCAGAATGAAGATGCTGACATCAATGGCTACGGGGAGAACGCCTTTTTCAAGCTTGACCAAGAAGTCAAGAATGACTTCAGCCGCAGCGAACGTCTTCTTAATGCCCAGCGTGATTAGCTTATCAGCAACTGCCCCCTGACCTTTTTCGCCTAAGCCGTTATCGCCCCAATCGTAGATGTGACTCTCGGCAGTACCATCATCCACTGCCTGTTCAATCTCTAGGCTCCGTTCGGGGATGGAGTCACCAAAGATCGTCCGGGTGTACATCAGGAGGTTGCTGTTAATCGGGCGACGCAGAAAAACGCTCAGAACGGTCAGCGCATCAATGTTGATGTCGCCCAGCACCACAATTCGCTGGGATAGAACGTGCATGATAAACGAGCGGATCTGATCGAGCTGCGGCCCTGCGTTAACCAGACTCCATGTTAGCGCACTAACGCAGGCATAACGCGCCATCCATTCCGCAAAGTTGTGATCAATCTCTTCAAGGGCATCCAGTGTTGCCCTATCCGTAATTCCACTGTCTGTCTCAAAGGCATACGCGTACTCCCCAATGCTGGTGAGCAAGTAATTGGCGGCGGCTAAGATGCGGACTTTGTCATAGCTGTGAAGGGGGAAGCGCTGCGCAATCACCAGTGAATCGCGAGCGCTCAGCGGTGCGGCGATCAAGTCCGGCTGCGGTAGATAGGGCAGCGCGTTCACGCGACGCAAGACAATGGTTTCTGAACCGATAGTGACTTCGAGTTGAACACTGTGCTCGGGCAAAAATGTGTCGTACACGTCCGTATTCGGCATGATTTCGTCGAGTGGCAGCAGCGGAATCTTCGTGATCTTTACAGTCCCTCTTTGAGCACTCAGACTGTAATCGTAGTAAGCCTCGCTCGTGGTCTTGTCGGGGAGTTTCAGATAGGGCTTCACTGACTGGAAGTTGGTGTTTTCCCAGCGAAAAACGTTCATGAATACTTCTTCTAGGCCAGCGCTGTAGTCCTGCCCCGGCAGCGTGTCGAGGCAAAAACGGTAGTGCTTCCAGCGAACATAGCGACCACCGTTATACTGGTCACTGCATATTCCCGGCTGTTCGCGAAACTGCCAGTGCCCTTGCGCGTACAACCCTGCTTGGTTAAGTTGCAACGTGTGATAGTCAAACGGATCGGTATCGAAATTGGGCGCACCTGGAGTGGGAACTTGTTCGTAAAAGCCGGTGATGTCGAATGGCAGGATGACTTTGGGAATGCTTGGTTCGGCGCTGCGTCCGAGCATGTCGATCACGGTCATTTCTTCCATCAGCATCAAGACATTGATGTAATGCAGCGCCGAACCGTTCAGAACCAGCGACTCAATCAGATCGCGGACGTGTTTGTATTTGATCCATTCGCGTTGGGTATGCGTGCCGGTGAAAATCGTCTCAATGCTGGTCTTGATTTCGGGGATCACCTGCGATTGGATTTTTCGCCCTTTTAGAGACAATGCCTGTTTCAGGGTCTGTTTGAAACTGCCCTTTTGTAAGTCCAACAGCCACCATTTAAAGGTCGATTCATTTATCGTCTCCAACCAACCTGAAACATCCAACCCCATGTTGATCAGCGTCAGATTATGCGTTTCGAGTTCATCTTCAGTGCCCAATAGGGTATCGCCCGTGATCATCGCGCCCCAGTGGATCGGATTGAGATATTTGAGCAATCCTGAACGAGCATCGGGGGTGGCTTGCTTGGCTATCCACTCTGTCGCCAGCGCCTCAGCAAGGGCTTCAGTCAAGTCCGTCACGCTGTTATTGAGCCCGGTCGTCACATCTTGAAGCTTGACGTTTGCGCCACTATTCGAGATGTTGCCGCCTAACAGAAGCCAGATCGCGTTGTGGGTTTCAAGTTGGTTATGCGAAAATCCCAAGCCTGTGAGCGAAACAGGCATACTGAAAAACTGCTCACTGGCGGATTCACCCCACCACATGGGGCGTGGAGTGATACGCAGCGCGAGACATAGGTTGTTGTTCGCTAGAAAGTCTCTCTGGATCAGGTATTGAAGCGCATTTTCCGTGTCGGACGGATCAGCACTGCCGATACTGTATTCACCTTTCAGGCAGTTAATGAAAACACCCGAACTCACGCCATTGGTCGCCATGGCTGCCAGCGTCACCGCTTCAAGCTGGTAGCCCGCCAGATTGAGCAGCACCGCCATCGGATGAACGAAATTCAGCGCTTGATCGACGTTCTGGGGCGCGATATCCCCTTCCATGAATTTGTTCTCACGGTAATCGGCATTGGGCGAGCGCATTCCCTGAAATACACCCAACTTAACCAAGAGCTGGGGGAGTAGAAAGGTGCGATATTCAAATCTCTTGGCTGCGCTGCTTCCCGTATCAATCGCCATTGTTGTTTTTCGTTCCCCCTGCATTAGCGCCCAACTTCTAAGATGCTGAGCACCAATAACAATCGCATCATGACTGTACCGGTCAGGGCGCGAACTGTGCGCCATTCCGAGTGTTCTTGTTCAGATCCGGGAATTCGAAGCCTTCGTCCTGCGGTTAGTGTGACCCGCGTCGAGTGCCCGTCAGTAGTCAATATGTAGCCTCAACAGATCTGTAAATGCTCATTGACGACTGCTCCTACATCAAACCAGCGTATGCAGTCACATTTTGGGGGATCGAAGGTAGCAGCAAAGTTATGCGGCGGTGACCGGAATAGAACGAAGGTAGGTTAGCGCTCAATCTGCTTACTACCACTATAGAAAATGATCGTAACAACTGCGTTACAGCACCGTCACAGATATTTCTGTGACGGGTCGCCGATCCCTTGACCTTAGTCCTATACCTGCTGCCCGCAGATGAGTGGATCGCTGCTTGCTTGAGCCGATCATCCATCAAGATTGAACGCAGTGGGTTGTTCGGCCACCAGTGATATGGTTACTGGATTAGTGTCCGGATTTCCGCAACGGCATCAGTTAGCTGAATATCTGCGCCACGCGCTAGCGCTTGTGCAAATTGCGCGGCGCTCAAACCTTCCTGAAGGCGGGTTTTCAGGTCGCCATAGAGATACGGTTCCAGATCATCTGCATAGGCGGCTAAGACACCCATCCAAATCGCGGCTTGTTCTGCCTGCCCCTCGGTGTGCACAAGCAGCAAGGCTGGAGCCAGCGCCACCGCAAAGAAGCGCGGGTGATGTAACTGCTCGGCAAAGCCAAAGGCCTCGCGGAGGTACAGGCGCGCGATCTCTGTCTGGTGTTGAACTAAGTGCCAATGTGCCAGTGCCGCCGTGACTTCACACAAGTAGTAGAGGATATTCGGCTGCCGAGAGAGTTCCAGTGCTTCGAGAAGATGGGCGTGCGCGTCGGCAGTGCGTCCCAACCGCATCTCCACGTTGGCCAGATTACGCAGCAAGTCGATCAGTGAGGACAGCCCCTGCAAGGCGCGTGCGTGTGTGATCCCTTGCAGGAAATGCGCGCAAGCCTGATCTAACTCCCCTAATTCTGCTTCAGCCGCGCCAAGGCACAGCCAGACAGTGGACATCATCCGCTGAAAACCCGTTTTCAGGCCGATCTGGAGCGCGCGTTCGGCATAGCGTTTGGCCTGCGGATAATCCTGCAGCGCGAGCAAAACGTTGTTCATGGTGATATAGGCAGGTACGAGCTCAGCTTCCCGGCCCGAGCGTTCGACGATGTTCACATAGCGCGCAAAGCGCTCGTAAGCGGTCTGGTTGTCGCCCTGAAACAGCGCAATGCGCCCGTACGCTTGCAGCGCGCGTCCGTATTCGGCTTCCGCGCCCGCCTGCTGGAGGTAGTCCATTCCTTTGATGAGGGCGGATTCTGCTTCATCGAGTTTACCGTGATGCAAGGCGACCTGACCCAGAATGTACCATGCTCGCCCAAGATTAAAGCTGTCGTGGGTGGGGTCGGCGAGTTTGAGCAGCATCTGGGCGGCGTCGGTCGCGTCCTCAGTTGCGCCGATATAGAAATATGTGTGACCGAGCTCGTGCAGCGCGGTGCATTCGGCGGTGGTATTGCCGATCTTCTGCGCCACGGCCAACGCCATCTTCATCCACTGGATGCGATCCGTGGGCGTTTGCCGCACCCGCAGCACATCAATGCCGCCGATGGAAAAATCAATGCACAGTTTAGCGCGCTCTTTTTCCAGATCAGATGCCCCCGCCGACCACGCTTGCCACTGGCGAATTTGTTCCCAATCCTGCTCGATCTGGTTGTACCAGTGGCCGCGATTGCCGCGACCACGCTGAATGGCCGTGTTGGCGCGCTGCAAGGTATCAACGTAGTGTTGGGCAAGCCGCTGCTGAACGAGTGAAATTGACTGAGTCATTGTACAAAGCCCTCCGCGGCGATCAACGAGCGCGCATGCAGAACGAGCAGAGCGTGCATCTGAAAACGGCCGCCGCTGATGGGTTCGAGTAGGCCGCGCCCGACCAGTAAACGTGCCGTCGCGCGTGGATCTGGAAGCCCCCATGCTGCGCCCATCGCCGCCAGATCAAAGGTCGCCGGTTTCGGGACAAATAGGCCGAGCAGCGCGAACCGCTGGCGTGTCTCCGTGTCGAGCGCATCGGTACTGCGCTTTAAGAGCGCCGCAACGGTAGGTGATATATCCGCCATGCGCATGTCGCTGGGCGCTTGTGCGCCTAATAAGCCGGTTCCGTCGCCCAATTCGGTCAGCAGTTCGCGCACGCCCCAGCCCAACCGCGCTTCACTGTGCAGCAGACGACCGGCCACGTGGATGGCAAGGGGCAGCCCTTCCAGGTTACGGACGAGAGCGCGCGCATCGTCGGGATACTGGCTCACTGTTTCGGGGCTGAGCTTGTGCAGCAGTTCCAGCGCGGCTTGATCGGTGAGTACCGGCAGGCGGAAGAGATCAAAGGCGGTGGGCGCGAGGGCAGTGGCGACGTCGTTCAGGCGGCTGGTGATCAGGTGAGCACACGCATGCCCACCTACGCGGAACGGAGCAGCATGTTCGATCTGCCACACGTCGTCAATGATCAGGAGTGCCCGCTTGTCGCGCAAGACCGAGGTCAACTGCGCGCTCAATTCCTCGACTTTGCGCATGCGCGCTGGTTCGCTCAATCCGAGTGCATCGGCCCAGATGGAAATGCCACTGATCAAGCTCGGCGCTTCGCCCAGCGAGACCCACAACACACCGTCGGGATACCGCTCGACAATGTCGCGGTCGTGGGCGAGCATGGCCACAACGGTGCTTTTGCCAACGCCGGGCCAGCCCTGAATCACCGTGACGGGCCGTTGTTCGCCGCCGATGCCGAGTCGCTGCTTGATCTCGCGAACCACGTCCTCACGCCCAATCATGAGGGAGGGCAGGGGCGGCAGCACCCAGGTCACCGGGCAGATAACGGCGGTCGCTGCCCGCTCGCCCAGCCCGTTCAGAATGGCTTCGTAGAGCGCTTTCGTCTCGTCTGCGGGCGGCGTCGCCAGTTCTTCATCGAGTAAGTCGACGGATTGCTTATACAAACGCAGCGCCTCGGAGCGCTCACCGTTCGCCGCATACAGGCGCATCAACTGTCGCTGGGCTGCTTCGTGCAGCGGGTCGGTGGCGACCCAGCGCTGAGCATACTTGATCGCCTGACCGAACTGACGCAGGTCAGCGTGATACACCGATAGTCGACGGACCACATCGGCAAACTCGCGGCGCAGCCACTCCCGCTGTTCCATCTGCCAGTCATCATAGTTGATGCTGTCCTTCAGACTAAAGCCGGACATGAAGTCTCCGGCATACAGCGCCGCGGCTTGTTTAAGCAGAGCCGCGCACTGCTCGCAGACGACATCTGGGGGGTGATTATGGGCTTCGATTTCGGAAAGGAGGCGCGTGAACTCGCTCGCATCGCACCACACGCTAGTACGGCGCAGAGTCAGGGTGGCGCGGTCGCCGTCGATCCAGTTGGAAGCGACCGACATGGTGAGCGAACTCAAGGCACTGCGGAGCGCGGAACGGCCATGCTCCCGGTCGAGCTCTGGCCACAGCAAGTCGACGAGCGTATCACGACTTTGCGGTTGGGTGTACAGAGCCAGATAGGCGGCCAGCGCCAACCCCTTCCGGCGATCGAGCTTGATTGGTTTTCCCTGAAATTCGATTCGGGGAACCCCCAGCAGATAGAGCCGCAGTTCGATCATGCTGATTTCCTCACGTCACGTTTTTGTCACGATGTCGTCATTTACGTTCTTTATACTAGCAACACTACAAGTAGCGCAAATCCAGACAGCTAGTATGTGAGAGGTGTTAACCATGCGTCCATCTCAACCTGTTGCTGATACGTTTACATTGTTGGCAGGCGGCCACATCAAGCGCGCGCCGCGACTGGAAGAGGAGCGGCCAATGGCCGAGTGCGCCCTAGAGCAGGTCAGACGGGCGGCAGGTAGCGGGTTAAGCGGGCAGATGCTGCGCCTCGGCAGTCTGCTGCGGGCATTCATCGTTTCACTGTGAGTTGTGACTAGAACATCGGGGAGCCATTGAAATGATACAGCGTCTGTTTGCCCCCAACATCCAAACGGAAGAGACAGCCTTCGCAGACTTCATTAAGCAGTATCCGGCGTATGAGTCGACCCGCCGTCTCGATGAGCTGCGGGCAACGGAATATGCCCGCTTGGATCGGGAGAAGCACGTTTATCTGGATTACACGGGCGGCAGTCTGTATGCCGAGTCACAGCTGCGCGACCACCTTGGGCTACTCGCCAGTGATGTGTTCGGCAATCCCCACTCCAAGAACCTAACTTCTCCGGCGATGACCGAGCGCGTCGAAAAGGCGCGCGCCTCTGTTCTCCAATACTTCAATGCCTCGCCTGACGAATATGTCGCCATTCTCACGTCGAACGCGACGGGCGCGCTCAAGCTGGTGGGTGAAGCGTATCCGTTTGATGCAGAAAGTACTTATCTGCTGATCTTTGACAATCACAATTCAGTCAATGGCATTCGGGAATTCGCCCGCGCGAAGGGTGCGCAAGTGGGTTGCATCCCCTTGGAACTGCCGGATTTGCGGGTGAACCCAGTCGTTCTAGCAGAGTATTTGCAGGCGGGTATTCCGGGGAAAAATAACCTGTTTGCCTATCCGGCACAGTCGAACTTTACCGGCGTGCAGCATCCCCTCGATTGGATCGACGAGGCGCATCAACTCGGTTGGGACGTACTGGTCGACGCAGCGGCCTTCGTACCGACGAATCGCCTCGATCTGAGCCGGTGGCATCCCGATTTTGTCGATCTGTCGTTCTACAAAATGTTTGGTTATCCGACTGGAATAGGTTGCTTGATCGCCCGGAAATCTGCTTTGAACAAGCTGCGCCGACCATGGTATTCTGGCGGTACAATCACTTTTTCCTCCGTGCTCGCCTTCAATCACCACCTAATGCCCGGGGTGGCGAGTTTTGAAGATGGCACAGTCAACTATCTGAGTATTCCTGCCGTGGAGATCGGCCTGAAATACATTGAGTCGATTGGGATCGACCTAATTCATACTCGAGTGAAATGCTTGACAGAGTGGACGATCACGCAGTTGTGTGGGCTGAGGCACAGCAATGCGCACCCGGTAATCAAGTTCTATGGACCGCAAACTGCATCGATGCGTGGTGGGACAATTCAGGTCAACTTCTTCGATCCGTACGGCGCAATGTGGGATTGTAACGACATCGAAGCATTGGCGAACGAGCAGCGAATCTCGCTTCGTGCGGGCTGTCACTGTAATCCAGGGGCGCGAGAACTGGCGTTAGGCTTCACGCGTGAAACTATGCTCGCGTGCTTTGTCGACCAGGATACGCTCTCTTTCGAGCAGTTTCTACACGTTATCGATGGCAAGACGACAGGTGCGCTGCGCGCGTCGATTGGCATTGCTTCCACGTTTGCCGATGTCTACCGATATGTCCAGTTTGCGAAGACTTTTATCGATCGTAGTTTGACTCCACCTGTTCGATGATGCTGCCCCAAGCTTTTCTAAGCACGGTTCGCTTACTGCATAGCGTTTTCCTACGTGCTTTGGCATCGGGGACTCGAAGCCTTCTAGGCACGCTCAACGAATGCCTCTCGTCTGAGAGGCGTTTTTGTTACTTGTGGGCGGCTAGCTTATTGGCTTGTGCTGGACTCTTTGTACAGTCGTTCGAAGATTTGACGTTGAAACCGTGCAGAGTGGAAAAACTCCGTGACCAAACCACGGGGGACGACCAAAGCGTGTCTTGACCACCTGCTGATTTTGAAACAGCGGCATCTCATGCGTGTCTTCAAGGAATACGCCAATTATTACGACTCGTCTCGTCCTCATGAAGGACTCGGTCAGCAACACCCGTACCCCCAAACAACTCCATATTGCTGTGAATTGACCCACGATGGACGAACATCTCGCTGATAAGATTGCTGCTTGCCTTGTTACCTTGGGAGTGTGCTGTGCGCTGGTTCATCATCGCTCACTGTTTCTCGCTGCTGCTCCAGTTTGTTCTGCTTCGTCGCCAGTCTGACCAAGCCAAAGACCTACAGATCCTCCTGCTGCGCCGGCAACTCGAGATCGTCCAGCGTAAGTTGGATAAGCCATTGCGCGTTTCCCACGCCGAGAAATTCTCCCTCGCGCTTCTCACCGTTCAGTTGAAATGCATCACGGGGCAGAGCGCCAAGGAATTGCGCGACGTGCTCCGCATCTTCCAGCCCGAAACTGTCCTCAAATGGCATCGTGAATTGGTTCGCCGAAAATGGACGCACAGGCATCGAGCGCGCGGTGGACGTCCAAGAACCGACGTCGACGTGGAACGTTTGGTGCTTCAACTTGCCCGTGCCAACGACTGGGGAACGGCAAAATCGAGGGGGAATTGCGCAAACTGGGAGTGGAGATCAGCGAGCAAACCATCGCCAACATCCTCAAACGTTACGGCATACCCCCCCTTAACAGGGGTAGGTTTTTCATGCTTGCCAGTGGAACACGAGTTCCCTGCGCCGAA
>CALKIA010000317.1 GCA_937988705.1 uncultured Chloroflexota bacterium
TCCTGCTGCTGCTCGCGGCCTTCATTCTGAACAGCCCGATCCTCGTGGCGTTCGTCGCCGTCGCGCAGCTCCTCGGCGCGCTGGATGTGGCCGTCGCGCCGTATCGCGTCTTCTACAAAGCGGTGGCGCAGCGCTTCGTCAAGCCGCATGTGATCGCCGATAACCCGGAACCCCACCGTTTCGCCATGCTCGTCGGCGCGCTCTTCAACGGCGTCGCGACGCTGGCGCTGCTGGCAGGCGCACCGACGGCGGGTTGGGTGCTGGTATGGATCGTGATCGTGCTGGCGAACCTCAATTTCTGGCTCAACTTCTGCGTGGGCTGCCTGATGTACTACCAGTTGAACCGACTGGGCGTACCCGGCTTCACGGTGGCGCGGATCGAATCATGATCGAACGCCTGCTGATCGCGCTCGTCTTGCTCGCCGTCGGGGTTGTGATCTACCGCATCGTGATCGCCCGGCAAAAGGAAAACGCGAACGCGCTTTTGAGTGTTGATCCGCTGCTCAGCGACGTTACGCCGGGCATCCCCGTGATCGTCTACTTCACCACGCCGATGTGCGCGCCGTGCAAAACGCGGCAGCAGCCGGCGCTGGAACGTCTGCGGAATGAAGTCCAAGTGCAGATTGTCAAAGTCGATGCGTCCGAAAACCCGGATACTGCCCAACGTTGGGGCGTATTCGCGGCGCCGACAACCTTCGTGATCGACGGGAGCGGAAATACGCGGGCGGTGAATCACGGGGTAGCGGATTTCCATAAGTTGAAGGCACAATTACAGGGGTAAGCGCCTCCCCCTGCCCCGCGATGGGGAAATGCATTGAGGACGGCCAGCAGTTAGGATTAACAGGATATGCAACCAATTGTGAATCAACTGGGTGACCTGTCCAACGCGGAGATCAACCGCTACGGGCGGCACCTGATTATGCCGGAATTCGGCATGGACGGTCAGCGTCGTTTGAAGGCATCCAGCGTGCTGATCATCGGCACGGGCGGTCTGGGCAGCCCGTTAGCGCTGTATCTGGCGGCAGCCGGTATCGGGCGCATCGGGCTGGTCGATTATGATGTGGTCGAAGAGACCAATTTGCAGCGGCAGATCGTACATGGACAAAGCAGCATCGGCATGACCAAAGTCGAGAGCGCCGAACGCCGCCTGCGCGACCTGAACCCGTTCCTACAAATCGACAAGTACAACGTCCCGTTGACCAGCGAGAACGCGCTGGAGATTCTCGCGCCCTACGATGTGATCATCGACGGCACGGACAACTTCCCCACGCGCTATCTGACGAACGATGCGTGCGTCAAGCTCGGCAAGCCGAACGTGTACGGGAGCATTCTGCGCTTTGAGGGTCAGTTGAGCGTGTTCTACGCCAAAGAAGGCCCATGCTATCGCTGCATGTTCCCCGAACCGCCGCCGCCGGGACTCGTCCCGAACTGCGCGGAAGCGGGCGTGCTCGGCGTGCTGCCCGGCGTGATCGGCACCATGCAGGCGACCGAAGCGATCAAGCTGATCACCGGCATCGGTCAGACGATGGTCGGACGCATGCTGCTGTACGATGCGTCGGACATGAGCTTCACGACGATCAAGGTGCGTAAGAACCCCAACTGCCCGGTGTGCGGCATCCCGCATGAAGAAGTGCAGTTGATCGACTACGAACAGTTCTGCGGCGTGCCCGCGCACGATCATGTGCCCGGTCAGGTGGCAGCGACCAACGGCAGCAGCGCGAAGGTGACCGACCTGAACGCGCCCGTGTATGATATCAATGTGCAGCAGTTGAAGGCGTTGTACGACAATGGATCGCCGTTTGTGCTGGATGTGCGCAACCCCGAAGAATTTGAGATTGCGGTCATGCCAGACACGATCAAAATCCCCAAGCCGCAGATTCAACTGGCGGTCGAGGATGTGAAGGCCGGACGCAAGACGGTCGACCAGACGGTGCTGGCGCAGATTCCGCGCGACCGCAACGTGATCGTGCACTGCCGGTCGGGCGTGCGCTCGGCAGATGTGATTCGCATGCTGCGGCAGGTCGGCTGGGACAACGAGAAGCTGATCAACGTAGAAGGCGGCATCCTCGCGTGGGCGCGGCAGATCGACACGAGCCTGCCGACGTATTAACCTCGATCAAAGCAGGAATAGTGTTCCGAATAGGCGTAGCAACTGCTGCGCCTATTTTTGTTCACGCAGCAGCAATGATTGATCGCGCTCATTCAATAAATCGAATAGTGATTTGCTCATCAGTCACCGGATCGTAATACTCGGTGAAGATTAAGCGCCCATCTTCAAACCATTCGACGGTGACGTGATCAATTGATACGCCGCCAGTAATATTCGCAACCCGTCGATCTTCCACCACATCGTAGATCGCGCCATTACTCAGCAGCACACGTGTTTTGTCTGGCGAGGTCGCAAGAATTTGCACGTACTCAGTTGTCAGGAGCTCGTCTGCGGCAATCACATGAATACCACGGTCAGTGGTCAGCAGCAGATCCTGCCTCAGAAACGGCCTTACATCCACCAGCCAACAGGGCTGGAAAACCGCATCCGCAATCTGCCCGTCAGCGCCTAACGCCGACAGTGTCGCGCCGTGAGCCTGCTGCAGCATGTAGTCGATCTCTCCACGATACAGCACAGTGGGTTCGCTGGTGGCCGAGGTTACATCGAGGGAGATCAGCTCAGACAATCCGGCAGTCGCATCCACGGTCCGCAGTACGGTGAGCTTCTCTCCATCAGAGCGGATAATGCCGCACGAGGCTTCTGGCCCGGAGAGAACCGTTTCGATCTGACAATCAGCATCAAGCGGATACTCGCGCAACCCGGCAGTATCATACATTGTGAATTCACAAGGCCCGTTTCCCAACGAGGTTCCGGCCATCTGCGAGAGCCAGCGTCCGCTGATCAGCATTTCAACTCGCGCTCGTGGCTCTGTGAGAATATACGGATAGCCGTCGAGAATCACGCTCAAGTTGTTGGGTGCCGTCACATCGAAACCGTAAAGCGTATCCCAAAGGCTGTCACTGTTGGTTGAGTTGATGATTACGCCCTGGGTAGCGCTCAACCAACTCAGCTGATCGGGCGGATAGCTCGAAAAAAGGTCATAGGGTACTGCCCCCAGACTGACTACGGCATCAGTGCGGGTTGACACCGCGTAATAATCATAGCGGTTGTCGCCATATGCGCCTAAAAGCAGCCAAGCGCCATCCGGTGATAGGCTAGGCTGACGATATACGCCATCTTCATAGGTTGTCCAAGCGGCTATGATCGGCAGTCGCCGCAATTCGCCCGTTTCCGCCTGACATAACACCGCCTCTTCACTGAGATTAACCATCAGAATCCAGCCCGAATGTCCGGATACAGGGTCAAAACCGCACTGGTTGGGCGTGGGTGGCAGCGTCGCGTGGGGCGCAAGCGTCCGGTCGATGACGGCCACAACAGACAGATCAAACGGGATGGGATCGACTTGCGCCTGCGCTTTGGACAACCAGCCCAGACTCAAGAGCGTGAGTAGAATGATTACGCCAACGGACAGTGAGCTGCTAGTCTTCATAGAGTTTCCCTGAGAAGCCTGTTAACTGTCGGGGAGCATCCGTGTGGATGCTCCCCGGTCGCTTTACTTCCCGTGGATGATCGCGTCGATCCATTCGATATGTTCGGGGTAGTGCCAGAAGGTATTCGCGGCGGCGCGCGTGAACACCGGGTCGCCCGTGTCGTTTTCCTGTCCGGCCGGCAGGTAATGGCCATACGGTTTCTGCAACGCTTCCCACGTCAGCGACTTGATTTTGGCGTTCAGGCGCTGGTACGCGTCCGCCATCTGTCGCTGAGCGTCGTCCCACGGCACCGCCTGTGTCCGCTGCCGAATCTGCTCATTCATCAGGTCATAATCGTGGGAGGCCCACGCCGCCGGGTCGATGCCCATCGCGGCGAGCCGATCCTGCTTATCCAGCAAGGTGACAACGCCGCTGCTCCACACCACGAGATGCATGACATGATCTTTGGCCGTCCAGCCCGCCGCGTCGGTCGGTCCGGTGGCCTGCGCTTCGGTCAACGACGTGAGGTAGCCCTGTAGGTAGTCCCACGACTTGTCCATATGCTTGAGCAGTTGATCCTGCGTCTCCACCGGGTCGGTGGTCGGAATCGCCTCAATCCACGGGCGATGCTCGGCATAATGCTCGTAGCCATCCCCCATGATGTAGTCGATAATCGGGTGGCCTTCGTCATCTTCTTGCCCCGCGGGCAGGAAATTACCGTAGGGACGCTGCATATCCTCCCATGACAGGCGTTCGAGCGCGGCCAGCATGCGACCGTGCGCGGCGTCAAAGCGGCGCATGACTTCCGCGACGGAGAGATAGCGATTCTGCTGCTGGATC
Source organism: uncultured Chloroflexota bacterium (assembly GCA_937988705.1). Taxonomy (GTDB): domain Bacteria; phylum Chloroflexota; class Anaerolineae; order Aggregatilineales; family Phototrophicaceae; genus Flexifilum. The sequence continues at coordinate 4,360 of CALKIA010000317.1, forward strand.
ACCGCGTTGATCTGGTCAATATCATGAGCTTGCCAGGTGGCCGCATCGACGCCCATCGTTTCGATGCGCCCCTGTTTGTTCAAGAGCGCGGCCACGCCATCTTCCCACACGGCGAGGTGGATGACATGGTCTTTGATCGTCCATCCGGCCGCATCGGTCGGGATGGTGAGCTGCGTCGGGTCGAGCGTGCGCACATAGGCGCTGAAGTCGTCGTAGCCCTGCCGCATATTGCTCAGGAGTTCGGTTTTATCCATGATGTCTCCCCATAACAGACTAAAGTAGTTTCAGACTTGGTTCAGGTGCGCAATCGCGTCCAGCCACGGGCGGTGTTCTTCGTAATGCTCGTAGGTATTGCCCGCAATATACAGGTAAATCGGTTCGTTCCGGTAATGTTCTCCGACTTCAGGCAGATAGTCCACGAGCGGCGCATTGATCTCGGCCTCGGTGCTGATCGCCATCTGCGCCATCAGCCGCTGGTGGATCGTCGCAAAACGGCGCATAACCTCAGCGAACGGTAAGCCGTGCGTCCGCGCCTGCACCGCCGCATTGATCCCTTCGACGTCCCACGCCTCGATCAGCGCCGGATCAACGTCTATCACCTCGGCGCGCGACTGGCGCGTGAGCAGCGCCCAGACGCTGTCCTCCCACGTGGCCGCGTGCATGACATGATCTTTGATCGTCCAGCCGACCGCATCCGTCAGGACGGAATGCTGTTCGGGCGTCAGCGCGCGCAGATAAGCCACGAACTCGGCGTAGCCCTGCTCCATCTTCGTAACCAACTCACTTTTTTGCATCTAGCTCCCCTTTCCAAACAGCACTTCTAAAGCGCGCCCCACCGTGCTTGACCACATGGTGTAGTTGTGCCCGCCGCTGAATTCGTGATAGGTCACATCGTAGCCGTGCTCACGCAGCAGTTGATTCATCTGGCGGTTGCGGGTCAGCAGCCATTCAAGCGTGCCGACATCCTGCCAGATCTTAATCGACTGGCCCTCGCCCAGCTTGACCAGCTTGTCGATGAGCATTTCGCGCCAGTCCGGCGCAATGCCAAACGCCCCCGACTGGCTGATCACCTTGCCGAAGATCTCCGGCATGCGCATCCCCGCCCAGAACGCCATGAGCCCGCCCATCGACGCGCCGAGCACGCCATAGCTCCCCGGATGTGCTTTCACATCGATCAGGTTGAGCTCTTTTTGCGCCAGCGGCAGCACATATTCCGTCGCAAAGTACAGCGTGGTGTCGTTCGCCGTGTATTCGACCATGCGGGCTGCGCCGCCATTGCCGAGCAGCGCCAGCGCGATCGGCTGAATGCGTCCCTGCGCGATCAGGTTATCGACGATATTGCACAAATAGGCTCGACGCACATAATCCGGCCCATCCCACACCACGACGAGCGGCACAGGCACAGCAACATCGGGCGGCTGATACAGGTAAACTTCGCGCGGCGCACTGGCGACCGTAATTCCCGCCTCGACCAAATGCCGGGTCAGTTTGCCCCGCGGCACGTTTTTTTTGCGCGCCACGAGCGTAGATAACGTGCAGTCCGGCATGATGAACACATGGTTGACCGAGTCCATGCCGTTCCACACTACATGCGGATTGAAGGGGTCGGCGAGTCGTTCTTCGCGTGAGAGCAGGTAGCCGTATTCGATGTAGGCGTCCAGTGGCAGGGTCAGCGTGTGCGCCCACACATCCGGTTCGACCTGTTCCAAGCGCACTGGCTGGCTTTCAAAGTCCCAATTGTTAAAATCACCGACGAGCAGCGGCGCGGGTTCCGCCCCCTCGCCGTACCACACAAAAGTCACCTGATCGCCGTCAATGAGCGGTGTGCCTTCCTCGCGGGCACGTTCCAGTAGTGTCATACGTCTCATCTCCTATTTAGAAATTAATTTCATAAATTTTATCCAATCCTGACCTTTAGGCTATCCATGCGGTGAAAGAGCTTGTTAGAATTTAATAAAGATGACTGTTAAGGATGGCATATGCCTGTTTTGCTGCTTGCCCGTGGTGATCAAGTCAGCCGTTCAATGCTTAAACAAGCGATTGAAGCCCGCTACGGTCACAGCGCGCCGATGATCGAAACGACGAAGATTGCAATGAAAGGCCGGAGCCGCGTCAAACTGCCGTTCGCCTCCACGTGGATGCCGATCGAAACAACCGTGTACGTCAAGTTTCCCTCGGCCATTCGCTGGGACTATGTGGTGCGTCCGGTCGGGCTGCCCGTCAGCTCGATGAGCGAAGCCTTCGACGGTTCGACGCTGCGGCGAACACGCATGCTGCGCAGCCCCGAAGTGAATACGGACACCGGGCTGCTCCATTCGCTGCGTTCCCGCCTGTGGTCGATGGCAGTGATGCTGCTGACGCCCCTGTCCGACCCGGCGATTCAGGTGCGCCGATTGAACGACACCACACTCGCTGTCGAAAATACGGAAACCGAAATCCGCGTCAACCTGATGCTGAACGAGGATATGACCGTCAAGCAGATCGCCACCGTGTGCTATAACCCGCTCACCGAACGCGAACAGGTCTACTGCCTGCGGTCCACGAATGGGCAGGAGATGATCAACGGCCTCATGTTCCCGCGCCAGATCGATGTTCTATGGGACGACGAGTTGGATTTGGAGATGACACCCGTCAGTATTGAAACCAATCCCGTCCTGGAAGACAGTTTCTTCCGAATTTAGGTTTTGTAGCGGTCGGGCATCGGCTCACTGGTCACGTTGTAGACCACAAATCCGCGCTTGAGATAATTCGGGAGCGCGGCCGGACCATCCAGATTACAGGTATGCACGTACACCCGCTGTGCCCCATCCTGCCACGCTTGAGCAATCGCCGCACTCAACAAGTGCTTGCCTAAACCAAAGCCCAGATTACCCGGGAACAAGCCAAAATAGGCGATTTCGGTATCGTCACCCTGCCGCTCCAGTTCGAAGTACCCCACGACGGCAGCATCCACATACAGCACATAGATGCTGACTTCGGGTCGTGTGATGGTGGCTAACAGTTCGGCATCGGTCATCAACCGTCGATCGCGCCAGTGCAGCGCAGCGCCCACGCCATCGTAGAGACGGCGATACAAAGGGACATCGGGGGTTACCAACCGTCGAAGCTCTACTCCGGCGCGTGGGTTGAAGGCCGGCATAAACTGGCCGGAGTCGGTCATCTCTAAATAGGTGACGATGAGAAACTCAGGAAAATCGCTAGCCGACGTCACCATCAACATACCCCTCTTAATCCAAATCCGTTATAATCAGCCTTCATCTATTTTGATGAAAACAACGCGCTCAGGATCGGGCAGTTTGCCCAAATCTAGCCAGCGTTGACCATCAATTTTTCACAAAGCGAACCAGTTAAGTTTAGTTTTGAGGTCACTCATGGATTTCTCTCTCTCCGAAGAACACCTTCAAGCACAGAAAATGGTGCGCGAATTCGCCGCCAAAGAAGTGATCCCGGTCATCGGCGAATGGGATCGTAAGCAAGAAATGAACCCCGCCTTTCTGCCGCGCATGGCGGAACTCGGCATTCTGGGCATTTGCATCCCGGTGCGTTACGGTGGTCAGGGCTTCGACTACATCACGCTCGGCCTCGTGTGCGAAGAGCTGGAACGTGCCGATACGCATCTGCGTGTGATCATGTCCGTGCATGCGGGCTTGAACAGCCTCTCCCTGCTCCAGTGGGGCACAGAAGAACAGAAGCAGCGTTTTCTCGTGCCGCAGGCTAAAGGCGAGCAATACGGAGCTTTCGGCCTGACCGAACCGGGCGTCGGCAGTGATGTGCTCAACATGGCCTCGACGGCCCGCCGCGAAGGTGACGTGTATATCCTCAACGGCGAGAAAATGTGGATCAGCTTAGCGACCAAGGCGCATAATTTTCTGGTGGTCGCCAAGACTGACCCGGCGGCCGGGCATCGCGGCATGTCAGCGTTCATCGTCACCAGTGACATGAAGGGCGTTAAGACGGGCGATATTCACGGCAAACTGGGTGTGCGCGCGGGCTCGACGGGCTGGGTGGCCATGGAAAACGTCGAAGTCCCGGTCGCCAATCGACTCGGTGAAGAAGGTGAAGGCTTCAAGATCGCGATGGCGGCGCTGGATAACGGGCGCTATACCGTCGGCGCGGGCGCGGTCGGTTTGATCCGTGCGTGCCTCGAAGACAGTATCAAGTATGCGAAAGATCGCCAGACGTTCGGCAAGCCAATCGCCGATCACCAGCTGATCAAGCAGAAACTCGGCTATATGCAGCAGTGGTACGACGCAGCCAGTCTGCTGATTTTCAAGGCCGGCTGGATGAAGAATGAGGGTTTGCGCAACACGCGCGAAACGGGCATGGCGAAGTGGTATGCCACCGACATGAGCGTGCAGGCAGCGCTCGAAGCGGTACAGATTCACGGCGCGTACGGGTTCAGCGACGAATACCCGGTCGAAC
>CALKIA010000318.1 GCA_937988705.1 uncultured Chloroflexota bacterium
GTCCGCTGGTCTGGTCATGGGCATCATGATTTTGCCGACGATCAGCTCGATGAGCGAAGACGCCTTGAGCGCCGTGCCGCGCGCGCTGCGCGAAGCCTCGTATGGCCTCGGCGCCACCAAGTTCGAAACCGTGATCAAGGTGGTGCTCCCGGCGGCGCTCTCCGGCATCCTCGCCGCTTCCATCATCGGCATTTCGCGCGCGGTCGGCGAAACGATGATCGTCGCTCTGGCGGCCGGCGCCGGCCCCAACTTCACCTTCAACATTTTCCAGAGCGCCGAAACGATGACCGGGCATATCGCCCGTATCAGCGGCGGCGACCTGTCATATGACAGCATCCAGTACAACAGTCTGTTCGCCATCGGCTTGACGCTGTTCGTCATGACGCTGGCGCTCAACCTGTTCAGCCGCTGGGTGTCGAACCGCTTCCGTGAGGTTTATCAATAATGACGGATCGCGACACGGGCATCCTGCGCGACGAAGCGCAGTTCAAACGCGGGCTGGTCGCGCGCCAGTTTCGCGGAACGCTGTGGAAACGCTTCTTCGCGCTGTCCACGCTGATCGCGATTGCGGCGTTGATCGCCCTCTTCTTCAATGTGGCCAATCGCGCCTTCGGTTATGTGATTTCCGAGTACGAACCGGACATCAGTGCCGTGGTCGAAACGGGCGATGTGCGCACCCTCACCAATGACCAGCTTGCGCGGTTGATCGCCACGTATGCGGAAAATCGCTTGCGCGTGATCATTCGTAACAATCTGAGCGTGGTCGCCAACGATCAATTCACCACCGCGCCGCTCAGCGTGGCGCTGGCGGGCAGCACTTTCCCCGCTGAATGGAATGACCTGACGATCAATGATCTGGAAGCGGCGGCTTGGACGCAGATCATCTCGACCAACCTATCCCATGAACGGCTCGTCGAAATCGTCCTGACGGACATCGTGGACGAAACCATCCACGAGACGTTCATGTTCAGCGAATCGCTGTTCGAGTCCGAACGCATCCAAACGCTGGCCGCCGAAACTTATCCGCATGCGACGCTGTATTTCCGCACGTGGATCGACTGGAACTTCATCACCAATCCCGGCTCCAGTGACCCCACACAGGCGGGCATCCGCACGGCGCTGCTCGGTTCACTGTGGGTGATCGCGATCACGATCCTGTTCGCCTTCCCGATTGGGGTCGGCGCGGCGCTCTACCTCGAAGAATACGCCGCCGATACGCCGCTCAACCGCCTGATCGAAACGAACATCCGCAATCTGGCGGGCGTGCCGTCCATCATCTACGGTCTGCTCGGCTTAGCGATCTTCGTCCGCACCCTCAGCGCGCTGACGAGCGGCGCGTGGTTCGGCATTACTGACAGCAACGGTCGCACGATCCTCTCGGCAGGTTTGACGATGGGGCTGCTCATCCTCCCGGTGATCATCATCAACTCGCAGGAAGCTTTACGCGCCGTGCCCTTCTCTATCCGTGAGGGCAGCTACGGCCTCGGCGCCACCAAGTGGCAGACGATTTGGCGCAACGTGCTCCCGGCGGCCCTCCCCGGCATTCTGACCGGAACTATTCTCGGTGTGAGCCGGGCGATCGGCGAAACCGCGCCGTTGATCATCGTCGGCGCTTCGACCACCATTTTGTCGAATTCACCGCCCGACCCGAACAGCCCGTTCAGCGCCTTCACCGCCATTCCGCTGCAAATCTACCAGTGGACCGCCCGTCCCCAGGACGAATTCAAAACCATCGCCGCCGCCGCCATCCTCGTCCTGCTCGTGGTGTTGATTTCACTCAATGCGACGGCCATCATCCTCCGTCAACGCTTTAGAAGGAGTCTCTCGGCATGACGCACGTCCTGAGCGCGCACGCCTTTGAATTGAAAAATACCAACGTCTTTTACGGTGATAAGCTCGCCGTCAAAGATGTGAACATGACCATCCAACGCCAGAAGATCACCGCTTTCATCGGGCCATCCGGCTGCGGCAAAAGCACGGTGCTGCGTTCGCTCAACCGCATGAATGACTTGATCCCCGGAGCGCGCGTCACGGGTGGGGTCCATTTCAATCAACAAGATCTGTATGCGCCGAACATCGACGCGGTTGAAGTGCGCCGCCGCATCGGCATGGTGTTCCAGAAGCCGAACCCGTTCCCCAAGAGCATTTACGACAATGTCGCGTATGGGCCGCGGTTGCTCGGCGTACGCAACCGCCGCATGTTGGACGAAATCGTCGAAAGCAGCCTGAAGCGCGCCTACCTGTGGGACGAAGTCAAGAACGACCTCAAGAAGTCCGGGTTTGCGCTCTCCGGTGGGCAGCAGCAGCGTCTGTGCATCGCACGTACGATTGCGGTTGAGCCGGAAGTCATCCTGATGGATGAACCGTGCTCGGCGCTCGACCCGATTGCCACGCAGGCCATCGAAGAACTGATGAAGGAATTGGTCAAGCAGTACACCATCGTGATCGTGACGCACAACATGCAGCAGGCGCAGCGCGTCAGCGATTTCACCGCCTTCTTCAGCATTCGCAAGGAAGAAGAAACGGGGGGCAAGGAAAAGCGGTGGGGCGTGTTGATCGAGTTCAACCCGACCGAAAAGCTGTTCGCCACCCCGGATCATGAAGAGACCGAACGCTACATTCGCGGGGAATTCGGTTGATCCAAGCGGAAATCGGATAGCCGTTGCCGCTGAGCAAACGCAAAAATAGGTGATCAACGCACAAGGACGAGGTTTTTCTCGTCCTTGTGCTAACCACAAATCCCCGCGCTTGCGTGAGCGAAATTATTGCCGAGGTGTTGACGCCAGATGACGCGAACTAACGCCCCCGGTTTTGCCGTGCCCGTCAAAGCGCTGTTCAGTGGCATTTAGCCTGCGTAAGGGTTTACGCGTCTGTTTCTCTGAGCATCAACAAAAAGGCGATCCCACTGGGGATCGCCTTTTCTCTTTTTACTCTGCGTTCTCCGCGTTCTCTGCGGTTCACGCTTTATGCATCTATTTTACGCGACGTACACTTCGAACATGATCTGCTCGACATTCAGCGGAATGAACTCCGGAATGGGGAAGCCATTAAACGCCGCCGCGTATTCGTTGGTGTAGGCGCCTGCATCCACAAAGACCAGCCGGTCGCCGATTTCGACTTCCGGCAGTTCGATGTGCCGCGCGACCACATCGCAGCTGTCGCACGACGGCCCCGCCAGCGTGTATTTGCGCATCGGGCGACCTTCGCCGTTCAGCACGCCGACGACCGGGGGGAAGCCTTCGTAGGTTTCCATCAAGCCGTTGAACACGCCAGCGTCCAGATACAGCCATGTATCGGTGCCGCGCTGCGCAATGCCGACGATTTCCGCCATCATCTTGCCACTGTCGCCGACCAAGCCGCGCCCCGGTTCGAGGATCAGCAGCAGGTCGGGCGTGTAGGGGATGTAATCTTCCACCGCCTGCATCACTACCGCGCCGATCTCTTCCACCGAGGGGATTTCCGGGTTGTGCCAGTGGCCCGCCGGGAAACCGCCGCCGATGTCGACGAAGTACAGATCGTGCCCGCGTTCGCGCGCCTGCCGCATCACATCGCCGGACGCCTTGAGCGCGTTCGCCCAGTTAGCGACCTTGAGGCACTGTGAACCGACATGGAACGATACACCGATCGGCTGCAAACCGAGCTCCCGCGCCTGATCAAACAGGTCGAGGGCCGTTTGGCCGTCCACGCCGAATTTGCCCGCCAGCGGGAGGACGCTCCCGGTGTTATCCACGGCCAACCGGACATACACACGGCTGCCGGGGGCAAACTTGGCCACTTTTTCCACCTCGTGCGTCGAATCGACCACACAGGCGTACACCCCCGCAGTCTGCATCCGAGCGAGGAAGGTCGGGTTTTTTATAGGGTTACTGCAAATAATCCGTTGACCCGGTGCGCCGACTTCGAGCGCCCGATTCAATTCGGCCAGTGATGCGATTTCCAAACCGCCGCCTAGCTCCACCACTTCACGCATCACGAGCGGGTGGGCGTTAGCTTTCACTGCGTAATCGATGTGTGCGCCGGGGAAGGCGTTCTCGAAACGGTGGTACGTATTGCGGATAATATCGAAGTCGATCACTAAGCTCGGGGTCACGGTATTGGTGTCGTTTAAGACGGCGTCCATACGGACAGTGTTCATCTGGGTTTGATTTCTCCTTCGGGAAACTATTCACAAGCTGAATAAAAGGTAACCTTGTGAAGTATACGACCAATTTACTCAAAATAACGTTAGAATTTTTGTACAACTCGCCGAATTTTCTTCGCAAATCCCCCCTAAAATAGGGTTTCATCTGCTAAGATAGGGTTCACGTCACAACTATATATAATCAATGGAATAACATGACGGTTTTCACCTTCAAGCAGTTGATTGGCGGCGGTTGGGTCGATGCTATCGATCAAGGCACGTGGCAGCTAATCAACCCCGCGACAGAAGAAACGCTTGGTGTACTCCCCTTCGGCACGGCGAAAGATGCTGAAGCGGCAGTGGCTGCGGCTGCGGCCGCCTTCCCGGCCTGGGCCAGTAAAACAGTCTACGAACGAGCTGATATCCTCCACCGTGCCGCCCAGTGGATCCGCGGGCGCATTGACGAACTCGCAGTCATCACCACCCAGGAATGCGGCAAACCGCTGCGCGAATCGTCGGCTGAATGGCAGACGGGCGCGAATTTGCTGGATTGGTTCGCGGAAGAAGCCAAACATTCGTCGGGTCGCGTCGTTCCGGCGCGTCGGGCAGATCGGCGGCTGCTGGTCGTGCACCAACCGATGGGCGTGGTCGGCACGATCACCGCGTGGAATTTCCCGGTTTACAACCTCGCCCGCGCGTGGGCGGCGGCGCTGGCGGCGGGCTGTACCGTCGTGGGGCGACCGTCAGAGTACACGCCGCGCTCGGCCATGATGTACGCGCAAGCCCTCGTCGAAGCCGGCATTCCGGCGGGTGTGGTCAACGTGATCAACGGCGACCCGGCGGCGATGGGGCAGGTCTTCCTGAAAGATGCCCGCGTCCGCAAACTGCATTTCACGGGCAGCACCCGTGTGGGCAAGCTGCTCATGGATGGCGCTTCGCAGACGGTCACACGGCTGTCGCTGGAACTTGGCGGCAACGCCCCGGTGCTGGTCTTCCCGGATGTCAACGTCGAACTCGTCGCGCAGCAGGCGGTCACCGCCAAACTGCGGAATGCGGGGCAGGTCTGCATCGCACCACAGCGCTTCTTTGTGCACAGCCGCATCGCCGAAGAATTCATCGAACACACGGCGCGCTTCGCCAAAGAGGTAACGCTCGGCAACGGGCTGGAAATCTCGACCGATATGGGGCCGATGATCAACGCCGCGCAGCGTGAACGTTTAAACGCCATGGTAACGGCATCCGCGCAGAGTGGCGCGGAAATTCTCACGGGTGGCAAGCGCCCTGATCAACTGGAACACGGCTATTTCTATCAGCCGACCGTGATCACCGGCTTGACTACGGATATGCCCGTGTACCGGGACGAGTTATTTGGCCCGGTTATGCCGATCATCCCGTTTGGGGATGTTGATGAGGCAATTGCGCAGGCGAATAGTCTGGAATACGGACTCGCCGCGTATGTGCAAACGAACGATTTGAAGACAGCAACTCACATGTACGAGAGATTGGAGTTTGGAATGGTTGCGATTAACGACTGGCTTCCGAGTACGCCCGAAATGCCGTTCGGTGGTGTCAAGATGAGCGGTATGGGTCGGGAATGTGGCGAGGAAGGTTTGCTCGAATATCTGGAAACAAAGGCAGTGTATATGGGAGGCATTTGATACTATGGTCGCTAATCTAGTACCCGCGCATCACGATCAACATATGGATCACCCGCCGGGTCATACGGCAATT
>CALKIA010000319.1 GCA_937988705.1 uncultured Chloroflexota bacterium
TCGGGGAGGGGTCGGGGGTGGGGTGAGAGAAGCGTTATCCATAACTCACGTTAAATTAACTACTTGGCCCCACCTACTCAATCTTCAGAGGCCATCCCTTCCGAACCGGGCTGATAAGCGGCCCTTAGTGAGGATGTCTTGCGACACCCTCACTGGCTGTACTGCGTTTACTGCGCCCACGTCCACTGCGGCACGCTGGCGAATAACTGAGTTAGCGAGCTGACTTCTGGCACGTTCAACGACGCGCTGTAGGTGATGAGATTGTCGAGGCGGGCGAGATGCGCCCACACCGCGTTTTCTTCGATAATTTCCGCTGCACGCCAGTACAACTGCTGGCGAGCCGCCGCATCGAATTCCGTCGGAGCGTTGGCAATGATGGCCTCGAATTCGTCTGTGCTGTCCCAATGGGCAAAGTTGAGCGCCTCACCACGACCAAAATTCGTCTGGAGTTCGCCTTGGGGAATCTGCTCAAACGCAAACCAGCCGCTAATGGCCATTTCGTAGTCACTGGTAGCCGTCAAATATTCAGAGAAGTACGTATTGAAGTCGCTGACGTTGATGTTGGTTTCAATGCCGACATCGCGCAGATTCTGCTGCACAATCTGCACGGTATTGGAGTAGAGTGGACGATCAAATGTGCCCAGTTCGACACTGAACGGCGTTCCATCATCCAAACCTGCCACACCGTGCGCTTCGACGATGCCATCGCCATCATCATCCGTCCAACCGGCTTCCGCGAGCAGCGCCCGCGCAGCCTCGGGATCAAATGCGAAACCGGCAAGATTTGAGTTGTATTCGGGGAGGCTCGGATGAACAATCTGCGTGACGGGAATACCAAAGCCACCGCCAACGGCTGCGATTATCGAACTGCGGTTTATCGCAGAATTGATCGCCTGGCGAACACGCACATCCTGAAAGAATGGCTTGGTAATGTTAAACTGCAGCATGGTGAAGTTGACGCCGGGGAGCTGCAAACGAGTCACCAGCGGCTCATTTTCCAGCGTGACGAAATCATCAGGCAAGGTTTCCGGCACGATCTGGACACCATCGCTCAAGAGTTCGGTGATTTGCACCGACTGATCCGGAATGATGCGCCAAATGTAGTTGGCGATCTGCGCGGGTTCACCGAAATAGCCATCATAGCGTTGATAGATCAGGGCTTCGTCGGTACGCCACTCAACCAGTCGATATGGCCCCGTACCGATGGGCGCACGCGCTTGCGGCGAATTCGGCAGGTCTGCGACGGGCACGGCTTCTAGCAGGTGCGCGGGCAGAATATAGCGCGCGCCTTGAATGTCGAGGAATAGGGCGGACGGCTGTTCAGTCGTCAGGGCAATCGTGTGGTCGTCAATGACCTGAATGCCTTCAATGCTGTCTGCAGTGCCATCATGGTAAGCTTGCGCCCCCTTGAGCGCCAGTGAGGTCGGCGCGAGCGCGCCACCATAGTCGGCAGAGGCGGGGAACGTGAAGGTGAACGCTACGTCCTGCGCCGTGAATGGCGTGCCATCGTGCCACGTCACATCCTGACGCAGATTAAACGTCCACGTCAGTTGATCATCTGACACTGTCCACGAATCGGCCAGTTCACCTACATAGTTGCCATCCGCCGACTGCGTCACGAGGCTGTTGTACAGCACTTGCATCGCAAACCCGGCGGTCGAGGTGATTGCATAGTCGACAATAAGCGAATCCGGTTGGCGTGAGAATGCCAAAATCACGGTATCCGACGATGACTGCGCTGATACACTCAACGGCAGCAGTACCAAGACCAGCAAAAAGGCTAACGCAACAATTCGTTTCATGCTGTCCTCCCTGAAGATAAAAAGTGCACCCGCTGAATTCGGTGGTTTGTCCCGAAGTTCCCCTTATGATCACCGCGTATTGAGGTCAAACAGTGGCCGTTGACTGGTTCAACAACCGAATCGAGACGCGGCTTAATGCATCCGCTTGAGCGGATTGTCCTCGGCTATCCATGAAACTGACCGGAGATAACGCTAGACCGGGACGATCAGTTCTCTGGAACTATGCGTAAGCAGTTGACAGCTAGCGGTGGTGACGACGAGATCATCCTCGAGCTTCATATTGCCCGCGCCCGCCACATAGATGCCCGGCTCAATACAGATGGAGTTCCCCGGTTCGAGCAGCGCGCTTTCGGTATCGAGGCTTGGATATTCGAATGAGGTTGCAAGGCCGATGCCATGACCAATGCGATGCGCCAGCGCATAGCCAGCGCCTTCAATCACGGCGACCGCGGCGCGATGCACATCGATACAGGGCACGCCGGGACGAATCTGCTCGAACGCCGCTGCGTACGCCTGCAAAATGACGTTCCACACGCGTAGTTGATCGGCGTTCGGTTCGCCAAGCACGAATGTACGGGTTGCGTCCGCTTGATACCCCTGATAGCTGGCACCAATGTCGATCATGATGGAGTCGCCGACCTGTAACTTCCGGTCGGTGGGCATACGGATGGGGATCGGATAGTCGTTGCCACTGACGACCGTCCCCGCAAACGACAAGTCAGCACCCAGCTTCTGGATGTGATAGTTCAAACGCGCAGCGACTTCAAATTCGGTCAGCCCCGGCTTGAGTTCGGTCCGAATGGCGTCAAACGCGGCGTCGGTGATGCGCGCGGCTTCGCTGAGAAGCTGAATCTCAAAATCGCTCTTGCGCCAGCGCAATTTCCCCACGGCTGTTCCAATGTCGATCAGTTCCGCTCCGGGAAACGCGGCTTTGATCGCCTGATAGGTGGGGTGCGGCAGACGGTGGAGGCCAACGACGCCGATTCGCTTGGCGCTCGGCGCAGCCGCTTGCAGCAGCTCAATGACTTTGGGTACAGGATTGAAAATGCCGTACCAATCACTGATACCGGAGATGGCGCGCGCTTCGATCAACTGCCAGCCAAAGTTGAGAACACAAGCGATCTGTTCTGCACCCGCGCAGATGGCGTACGCGTCACCCAGTACCGGGACAAAATTCGTCACATAACGGAAGGGTTCAGCATGTCCCCAACCGCCGTAGATCAGGACTAGATCGCAGCCTGTTCCCTGCGCAACTTGCCACAACGCCTTCCGGCGGTCTGTGAGTTCACGATACCAATCCTGTGTGGTCAGCATCTTACTTCTCCCTAGTATGGCAAGTGTACGCGTGTTTTGAGCGCTGCAAGACGGTCAACACGCTCAACAGTACTGGATAAACTGCCTAATCAACGCTCGACAATCGCTGGCGTATTTTTATGATACACTTTGATGTATACAAGTAGTATATTTCAAAGCACACAGGGATCGCAATAGTCCAAAGTGCCATAGATTATAGGTCTGAATCCAACCTAATATTCACAAATGAGGGGTTTTTGATGGACTTAATCACGCTGATGCGCGCCTCACCGTATCACCAGTGGCTCGGTGTGGAACTCACCCGGCAGGAACCCGACGAAATCGAGATTCGCCTTCCTTACCGGGCGGAATTTTCCGGGAGCGACGAGGGTACGAATATCCATGGCGGCATCATTGCGACCCTAGCCGACATCACCGCCTGCTTCGCGATCGTCAACAAAACTGGCAGCGACGCACCCAATATCGACCTGCATCTCGACTATCTGCGTATGGCACCGGACAAAAGTGACCTTATCGCGGTCGGTCGCGCCGCAAAAGTGGGCCGAACCATCGGGGTCGCTGACGTGGAAATCCGCACGCCGGACGGTCGGTTGATTGCCATCGCCCGCTCGAAAGTGACGACGAACACCCCGGGGCGTGATACCCTGACCAAACCAGAGAGGAACTGAGATGCGCGCGGTCGTAATTCATGAACATGGCGGGCGAGACAAACTCATTCTCGAAGACGTGCCGACGCCAGCCGCCGCGCCGGGGCAAATCCTCGTGCGCGTCAAAGCCTGTGGCTTAAACTATCTCGATATTTTTGTGCGCCGCGGCATGCCCGGTCTGCCCATCGAGCTTCCGCGCATCACCGGCGGCGATATCGCTGGCGTGATCGCAGCGGTGGGCACAGGCGTTACGGGCATCGCAGTCGGCCAGCGCGTGCTGCTCGACCCGGCGGTGGTACTGCCCAACGGGGAGATCGGCGCGCTCGGCGAAAACACGACGGGCGGTCTGGCCGAATACATCGTCGTCCCGGCGGAGAATGCGATTCCTCTGCCCGACGATGTGACGTTTGAGCAAGCCGCCGCCCTGCCGATCGCCTATGGGACGGCGTGGCGCATGCTCATCACTCGCGGACAGATCAAAACGGGCGAGCATGTGTTCATCCTCGGCGCGAGCGGCGGCGTGGGGACGGGCGCGGTACAAATCGCCAAGATGTGCGGGTGCATCGTCTACGCGGCGGCGAGCAGTGAAGATAAGCTCCAGCGTCTCAAAACGCTCGGCGCGGACGTGCTGGTCAACTATGCCGAACAACCGGAATTTCACCGCTTCATCAAAAGCACCACGCACGGCGTAGGCGTCGATGTGGTCGTGAACTACACGGGCGGCGACACGTGGGTGAAAAGCCTCAAATGCATCAAATTGGGCGGACGGCTGCTCACCTGCGGCGCGACCGCGGGCTACGACCCACAGACCGACATTCGCTACATCTGGCGCAAGGAAATGGATATTCGCGGTTCGGACGGCTGGCAGCGTCAGGACTTGATCGACCTGTTGGAGGCGGTGCGCAGCGGCAAAATCAACCCGGTGATCGACCGGGTGCTGCCGCTCGAAGACACCGCCGAGGGGCATCGGCTCCTCGAAGATCGTGAAGTCTTTGGCAAAGTCATCATCGTCCCTTGAGAGGAAACATGCGGAGCAACTTCGGAGAATTATTCTGGCGGGCGGTGCAGCTCTACCCGGACAAAGTCGTGATTGAACAAGGCGATCTCAGCCTGACCTACGCGCAGCTTGAAGACCGGACGCAGCGCTGTGCGCGCGCTCTCGCCAATCTCGGCGTCAGCCAAGGCGACAAGGTGCTGCTGCTGCTCCCCAACGATTATCGCTTTGCCGAAGTCCTGTTTGGGACGCTGCGCACAGGCGCGGTCGCCGTCCCCGCCAACATCAAGCTCGGCGTTGATGCCCTGGCCTTCATTGCGGAACACAGCGAGTCGACGGTGCTCATCGCTCACGCGGAACTGCTGGATAAAGCGGCCGGCATCCGCGACCGTGTGCCGGCAATTCGTCACACGCTGCTGATGGATGCGCAGCTCCCCGGCGCGCTCGACTATGACGCCGAGACGGCCGCCGCCCTTCCCGGCTTCCCGACCGTTCCGGTCGAACTGAGCGATCTGGCGCTGATCATGTATACGTCCGGCTCGACGGGGCGACCAAAGGGCTGTTTGCTCACCCACGAGAGTAAATGGTTCAATGTGCGCTCGAATTCCAAAGCCTACATGCACGACGAAACCGAAAAAGCCCTGATCACCGGGCCGCTTTACCATGCGAACGCGCTGTGGGGGAGCATGCTGCCCATGCTGCATGTCGGCGGTGGCATGGCAATTCTCTCCGGCTTTGATGCCATCGCCGTGATCGAGGCCATCGACCGCTACAAGACTACATTTATGTCCGGCACGCCGTCCATGTTCACGCTCATCCTCGCGCAGCGGGAAACGTTAGCGCGCTGTGATGTGTCGTCGATCAACCTGCTCATGTGCGGTTCTGCCCCTGTCCCCGAAGAACTGATGAACGCGCTCAAGCGCCAGTTCCACTGCGAAGTGTGCGAAACCTACGGGCTGACCGAAGCGGGCGCGAATGTGCTCACGCCGCGCTGGGGCATCAAGAAATTTGGCAGCACCGGGTTACCCGCGCCGGGTTTCGAAATCCGCATCGTGCGGCTGGAAGATGAAACACAGGACTGCGCGCCGGGCGAAGTCGGGGAATTGTGGAGTCGCAGCCCCTGTAACACCATCGGCTACTACAAGCAACCCGATGTCACCGCCGAACGCATTACGCCGGACGGTTGGCTGCGGACGGGCGACCTGATGATGAACGATGAACAGGGGTACATCTACTTTCGGGGACGCCGCGACGACATGATCAATATTGGCGGCGAAAACGTCTACCCTAAGGAAGTCGAAACCATCCTGTTGACGCATCCCGCCGTCGCCGATGTTGCTGTGGTCGCGGCCAAGCATCACGTCAAAGGCCAAGCGCCGGTCGCGTGGGTTGTCCTGCATCAGGGCACGGACGCGAACGAAGACGAACTGCGTCAGTTCACGCTGGAGCGCGGCCCGGCCTACGCTCATCCGCGCCGCATCTTCTTCATCGAAACGCTGCCCGTCTCAGGCACTAACAAGATCGACCGCAAATGGCTGACGGAAGAAGCGGCACGCCGCATTCCCGAAGGCTTGGGCGGCTAAAACGGAGGGGTAAAGCATGCTGCAAGGGATCGATCATATCGCGGTGGTCGTGCCGGATCTGAACACAGCGATGGCGAATTATACGGCGTTGGGCTTCACCGTCGTTCCCGGCGGACGCCACCCGATCGGCTCGCACAATGCGCTGATCGGCTTTGAGGACGGTTCGTACATTGAACTGCTGGCCTTTTTCGAGCCGAATCCCGGCCATCGCTGGTATCAGGTGCTGCAAAAAGGCGGCGGACTGGTCGATTACTGCATGGTCACTGACGATTTGCTCGGTGACATTGCGGCGTTTCGCGCAGCCGGCATCCCGCTCGGTGATCCGTCGCCGTTGAGCCGCGTCCGCCCCGATGGCTACAAACTCGATTGGGTGATGGGCTTCAGCGACAACGACGCGCAGCAGGGGATTGTCCCCTTCCTGATCGAAGACCGCACGCCGCGCTCCGAACGTGTCCCCAAACAGACGCAGCACGCGAATGGCGTCACGGGCATTGCAGCGGTGACTGTAATCGGCAGCGAGACGGTCTTCAAACCCCTCAGCCAACTGTTCGATACCGCCACGCCCGTGGAGCGCCCGAACTTGAATACCCGGGGTTACCGGGCGACCAGCGGCCCGCAGACCTTCGATTTTCTGCTCACCCCAACCGCAGGCCCAGTCGCTGACTGGGCAGCACGGAGCGGTGGCGGGATTTACTCGGCGGTTCTCACCACCCGCGGTACACAACGCGGTGAACTCGATCCTGAACTTGCGCTCAAGGCGCGCTTTCATCTGGAGGGACAGGCATGAGCGATAGCACCTTGCTTTTGAAAAACGCGCGCGTCATCGACTGCACCGGCGCGCTCCCCCGCACTGGTCAGGTGGTGCTGCTGCGCGGGAGTAAGATCGCCGCCGTCGGCGCTGAAGCGGAAGTTACGCGGGATCTCCCACCGGATACGCCGACACTTGATCTAGCTGGACAAACCCTGCTGCCCGGTTTCATCGACTGCCATGTGCATATCATGTGGAATCCTGATCCGACCGCGCCGCAGCCGCGTTTCTCCAGTATTCCTGCGCGGGGTCTCGGTTACTGGAACAGTCGGGGGCTGCTCTACGCGGTCAATGCCTGTCGGATGACGCTGGAAGCAGGTTTCACCACAATTCAAGATTTGAACGCACCCAACGACCCCGTTTTCGCCCTGCGTGACAGTCTCGCTGCCGGCGAATTCATTGGGCCGCGCCTGCTCGCCTCCGGAATGTGTATCACGCACACGGGCGGTCACGGCACGGAATTGCTCAATGGAGAGGACGTCGCCTATATTGCCGATGGCGCGGACGATGTCTTCAAAGCCGTGCGCAAACAATTGAACGCGGGCGCGGACGTGATCAAGATCATGGGCGGCACGCGGCCTGCACTCTCCGCTCCGTATCGCGGTCGCCAAGGCTATACCATCGACGAGATGCAACCCGGCATCGAAGAAGCCCATCGGGCAGGCGTACGCGTCGCTGCCCATGCCCATTCCGATACGCAAGGCATCAAGAACTGTATTCGCGCCGGAGTCGACTCGGTGGAGCATGGCTTCCCGCTGGACGAGGAAGGCGCAGAGTGGATGATCGAGCGCGGGACGTTCCTCGTGCCCACGCTTTCGGTCAACCCGGCATCCCTCGAAGCGATTGCGCGTGGAATCTGGACGTACAAGGGCTCAGAAGCGCAGGTTCAGCGGATGGCCGAAGCCGCACCCAAAACCATCGAACTGGCGCACCGCCTCGGCGTGAAGATCGCCTTTGGCACAGACGCCGCCATGCCGCTGGTCATGCACGGCGGGAACGCGCGTGAATTCGAACTGCTGGTCGAGTATGGCCTCTCACCGATGGAGGCGCTGCTCACTGCGACCCGCAACGCCGCAGAGAATTTGCATTTGCAGGATCAGATTGGCACGATTGAAGTTGGCAAAATTGCCGATCTGGTCGTCGTCGACGGAGATCCGCTGGCTGATATTCGCATTCTGCAAAATCTCAACTGTATCAAACGGGTCTTCAGAGAAGGTCAGACTGTGGTCAGCCGCGCTTAAGCAGTTTAACTGATGAATACGGAGATCGGAGGGGCAGCTTCTGCACTGACCGTTCTCGGAGGACGAGGCATGCCTCGTCCCTACAAACACCGTGTTCTTTTATTAAAATGCCTAAGCGCGGCAGGTTCCGCCGGTGATCGTTCAGGAAAGTCATTGGGATGCAGAATTACCTCGTGCGCCGTCTGTTGCAGATGATCCCGGTCTTCATCGGGATCACTTTCATCTCGTTTGCTATTGTGCGGCTGTCCCCCGGTGACCCGGTGGCGACTCTGTTCCCACCTGAAATGATCGGGCGGATCGATCAGGAACTGCTGCGCGAACAACTGGGTCTGAATGACCCGCTGCCCGTGCAGTACGTGAAGATGATGGTCAACTTCTTTAACGGAAGTCTGAACTCGTTTCAGGAACGCCGCCCCACCTCCGACATCCTGTTTGAGCGTATACCGATCACCTTGTTGTTTTCGGCGACCGCGGTGATCCTCGCGCTGGCCATTGGCTTACCCATCGCGGTGATCAGCGCGCTGCGTCCGAATTCATGGCTGGACAACTTGTTCACAACGGCGGCGCTCGCGGGCATCTCGATTCCATCGTTCTGGATTGCGCTGGTCTTCGTGCTGATCTTTACCGAACAATTACGCTGGTTGCCCGCCAGCGGCATCCGCCCAATCACGGCGAGCGGCTACAACCTCGTCGAAATGCTGCCCTACATGATCATGCCGTCGGTGGTGCTATCGCTCGGCATCATTCCGTCGATTGTGCGCTACACCCGTTCATCCATGCTCGAAGTGATGACCCAGGATTATGTGCGCACCGCGCGCAGCAAAGGGCTGGCGGAACACGTGGTCGTAGTCCGGCACGGGCTGCGTAATGCCCTGCTCCCGGTCGTATCGCTGATCGGCGCGATCTTCCCCGTCCTGATCGGCGGGATGGTGCTGGTCGAGTCGATCTTCGCGCTACCCGGTCTCGGTCGACTGGCGGTGCGCGCTGCGCAAACGCGCGATTACCCGATGATTCTGACACTGAATATGTTCTCGGCTGTCATGGTCTTGTTTTCTAACACTGTAACTGATCTGATCTATCAGGTTCTTGACCCGCGCATTCGGCTTAAATAGACGATGACTGAAAAAACTACAACCTCTCACCGTGGCACAAGCGGCACGAGCCTGCTACCGATCATCAGACAACGCTCGGCGAGTCGAAATACACCGTTGCGGCGCTTTCTGCGCAATCCCCGTGCGGTCTTTGGCCTGCTGCTGCTCCTCTTCTTCATCGTGATTGCGTTATTCGCGCCCACCATCGCACCCTTTGAGCCGGATGAACAGTTCGTCAACGACCGCTTGCTGCCGCCCAACTCAACCTATTTGATGGGGGTTGATGGACTGGGACGCGATGTCTTCAGCCGGGCGCTGTACTCGGCACAAATCTCCATTCCTATCGGCATCTTTGCTATGCTCGTTTCGATTACCGTGGGCGTGATGATTGGCCTGCTCTCGGGCTATCTGGGCGGTTGGGTCGACAGCATACTTATGCGCCTGACCGACATGCTGCTGGCCTTTCCGGTATTTTTCCTGATGCTTACCATCACAACGCTGTTCGGACGCACCATCCCGGTGCTGATCATCATTCTCGGTCTGACATCGTGGGGTGTGAATGCGCGTGTGGTGCGGGGGCAGGTACTCGCGTTGCGTGAGAAAGAGTTCGTTGAGGCTGCACGCTCACTGGGTGCGAGCAATTATGGTATTATTTGGAGGCATATCTTTCCGAATATCGTCCCCTTGATCATCGTGGATGCGACTTTGCGGGTAGCGCTGGTGATCTTGATCGAGGGCGGATTGAGTTTTCTTGGCGTGGGCGTTCAACCCCCGACTCCGAGTTGGGGTAGTATGGTCGCAGAAGGTGGTTCACTACTCCGCCGGGCTTGGTGGGTGAGCGTTTTTCCTGGGGCGTTCCTGTTTCTGTGCACCATATCTTTTAACCTTGTTGGGGACGGCCTGCGTGATGCACTCGACCCCCGAATGAAGCAATAATGAGTTCAAAAAAAAACGACGTCTATCTCGGCTTACACAAAAGCATCATCAGCGGCGAAATCAAGCCAACGGAAATCATTAATGAAGGCGATCTGGCGCAGCGTTACAGTGTCAGCCGTACGCCCGTCCGCGAAGCACTCTTGCATCTTGTGGCTGATGGTCTGTTGACAGCGGTTCCCCGCGCCGGCTATATCGTGACCCCCATCACCATCCAAGATGTGCAGGAGGCTTTTCATCTACGCGAAATTTTGGAGATTGAAGCCGTTAGGCTCGCCACCCCACACATCACAGAAAAAGAACTCGCAATTCTTGAAAAGAACAAAATCGGCATTCCGCCAGAATTGAATCCGCCGTACAACCGAGAGTTTCACAGCGTAATCGCTCGGGCATCCGGCAGTAAGCGTTTGGCACGCCTCATCAGCCAGCTCCTCGATGAGATGGAGCGCATCATTATCTACGATCCGTTCATCAACCATCCGCCCGACTCAGAAGAACATCAGAAAATCATCGACGCGCTGCGGGTTGGCGATGCAGGATCAGCGCAAATCGCTATGCTCGGGCATCTGCGTAGTGTGCAATCTCGTGTGCTTGAGCGCTTTAAGTAACCATTGACGCTAAGCCACAAACCGAATGTTAGCCAAAGGACGAGGCATGCCTCGTCCTGTTTTGGAGTCTTTCAGACACTGGCTTAATGCTCCATCCGGTAAGTTATTCCAGATCGTTCGTAGGGACAGCGCCTGCGCTGTCCGTTGGGAGCGGACAAGGCAGGCCTTGTCCCTACGAGAAAAATGGGCGCATACGCCGGATCGTGTCCCGACGATTAATTTGCGACGATTTACCGGATGAAGCACTTAAGTAGACTCTCGAAAGTCCCAATGTAGGGGTAGACCTATGTCTCTACCTGGTTTCGGGCGCACACACAGGTGCGCCCCTACATCCATTCGTGGATTTGTTTCGAGAACCTACTCTAGGTGTCCAGTCCCGGAGTATAGGAGTCCCACCTGGCGCGCGATCGCGCAAACTGCAACCGTCGTCACGCAGTCGAAGGCTTCGATCTTTCAGTTCGCGCTTAAGGATCTGTCTGGACGTGGCGCTGACATACTCGGATTTGAGAACGATGAAACCCCGTTTCTGACCAGGAAACGGAACGACGCCCCTCAGGTTCACACGCTAGAGCGGGAACTTCCGTGAGTTCCCGCTTTTGATTCTGACTTGTACGGATCTACTCCCGATAAACCGGGGTAAATCAAACGGCATATCGACCAGCCCATCGGATGCGCTCAGATCGAGCTGGACGGTGAGCAGGTGCGAGTTCGCTTCTGTTATTTTCGCGTGGGATCAGCGCGTATTCCGGTATCATCTTCTCGACTTGGTGTGGTTTGGTTGGTTGTGCTGAGCTAAACCTAACTGAACCAAGTCACTTGTCGAGTGAAACTCCACTTTCGTGATTCACTGAAACTCAGTTCTCGTGCCTTTGAACGACTTGCTCACGACCGTCCGTTGCATCGGGAGAGGGGCATCGGCTCAAGTGGTTATGGTGGACAGGAAATGGCTGTCAAGATACTATAGCCGATTTGCTATACGTAGAAAATGCACTTTAAATCTTCACGAGGATTGAATAAAGATGATTGAATCCACCTCCCCTCAGCCTGCCGAATCGGCGGCAGTGTATCTGGACACCACCCGTCCAATTGTCGAACGCGTGCAGGATCTCCTTGCGCGGCTGACGCTCAATGAAAAAATCGGGCAAATGCGCAACCCGGCTCAGGCGATTCCGCGTTTCAACATTCCAGCGTATGACTTCTGGAGCGAGGCACTGCACGGGGTCGCTCGTAATGGGCGCGCTACGGTCTTCCCTCAAGCGATCGGCATGGCTGCCACCTGGGATCCTGGACTTATCCAGAAAGTTGCCTCGGCGGTTGGCGATGAAGCCCGCGCCAAATTCCATGAGGCGCTGCGGCGCAGCGGTTCCACGGGGATTTATCAGGGGCTAACCATGTGGTCGCCGAATGTCAATATTTTTCGTGATCCGCGCTGGGGGCGAGGGCAGGAAACCTGGGGGGAAGACCCCTGGCTGACCGGCGAAATGGGCGCAGCCTATGTGCGCGGGCTGCAAGGCGACCATCCGCAGTATCTCAAGACAGCGGCGTGCGCCAAGCATTTTGCGGTGCACAGCGGACCGGAGAAACTGCGCCACTCCTTTAACGCGGAGGTTTCGCCGCAGGATTTGCATGCGACCTATCTCCCGGCTTTCAAAAAGCTGGTCACGGAAGCCAATGTTGAAGCCGTCATGGGGGCGTATAACCGCACCAACGGCGAACCCTGCTGCGCGAGCCAGCTGCTGCTGGTCAAGACGCTGCGGGGCGACTGGAACTTCCAAGGGCACGTCGTCTCGGACTGCGGCGCCCTGACCGATATTCATGAGGGGCACCACGTGACCCAAGATGTCGTCGAAAGTGCGGCATTGGCGCTCCTAGCGGGCTGTGATCTGAGCTGCATCTGCACCTACGATCATCTGGGCGAAGCGATTGAGCGCGGACTGATCACGGAGTCAGACATTGACCGTTCGCTGGGCCGCACCCTCGCGACCCGGTTCAAGCTCGGCATGTTTGATCCGCCTGAGGACGTTGCCTACGCGGCGATCCCCCTCAGCGTCGTCGGTTGCCCCGAACATCGGCAGCTCGCTTACGAAGCGGCTGTGAAGTCGCTGGTGCTGCTGAAGAATAGTGGGAATATCCTGCCGATCAGTGCGCAAGCGCGCAGAATCCTGCTGGTTGGGCCGAATGCCGCCAGCGTCGACGTGTTACTCGGCAATTATTACGGCCTGAATGAGTCTCTGACCACCTTCATGCAGGGGATTGTCGCCCGCGTGCCCGAGGGAGTCGGACTGGGGTACCGGCCCGGCAGTCCGCTCACGCAGGCGTCAGAATTGAAGGATTGGTCGCTGTTCGAAGCCCGAACCGCCGATGTGACGATTGCGTGCATGGGTCTCTCGCCCCTGTTGGAAGGGGAAGAAGGGGATGCCAGCATGTCGGATGACCAGGGAGATCGGACACAAATCACTTTGCCGGCGGTGCAAGCCGAGTACGTTCGGAAACTTGCGCAGGGCGGCGCGAAGGTGGTACTGGTCCTCACCGGCGGCAGCCCCATTGCTCTGGGCGATCTGGAGGATGTGGTGCAGGCGATTATCTATGCCTGGTACCCGGGACAGGAAGGTGGCAAAGCCTTAGCTGATGTGCTGTTTGGCGACGCGGTTCCGTCGGGCAAACTGCCGCTGACGTTCCCGAAATCGCTGGAACAGCTGCCGCCGTTCGAGGATTACGCCATGGCCGGTCGAACCTACCGCTATGCAACCGAGGAACCGCTGTTCCCGTTCGGTTTTGGTCTGAGCTACACCCACTTTTCGTACAGCGACCTGACGCTGGACACGCCAACCATCGGGGCAGGCGAGTCGATTTCTCTTCGTTTTACGCTGACGAACACCGGATCTGTGGAAGCCGACGAGGTCGCTCAGATCTATCTCACGGATCTCGAAGCGTCGACGGTCGTGCCGGTGCATAGCCTCATCGGCTTCCGACGCGTTCAGCTCCAGCCCGGTGAGCATACCGTTATCCCGTTCACCATCACGCCGGAAATGATGACTTTGGTGAATGATAGCGGAGATCGGATTCTGGAACCCGGCGAGTTTCGCGTGACGGTCGGCGGTTGTTCGCCCGGTGAACGCGGGATGCAGTTGGGCGCGGCTGTCCCTGTCAGTCAGACATTCACGGTTACTGCTTAAACTAGACTCTCGAAAGTCCTAATGGAGGGGTAGACCTGTGTGTCTACCCGGTTTCGGGCGCACACACAGGTGCGCCCCTACATCCATTCGTGGATGTGTTTCGAGAACCTACTTTAGTAACTATTGGTGCTAGTTCGTGGTTCTAAACGGATGGTATAGGGCAAGGCAGGCCTTGCCCCTACGAAAATCTTCTCTCAAATTGGCAGCTAGCACCATTGGTTAGTATTTCAGAGTTTACTCTTCTTTCCCCGTTTCAGCGCGCAGTGCGAATGCGGACGGCAATGGGGAGGGAATTGGTCTTAGAGCCTCAAAGCACCTTGGAGTTAGAACGAATGTTCAATAAAGACACTTGTACCTTAAGTCGGGAGCAGATCGAGGAGAAATCCCGGGAACTGCTCGAGCAAATGACCCTGAAGGAAAAGGTCTGGATGCTCAACGGCAACTGGGACATCTTTGGCAACGTTGAGAAGTATCAGAATGGCTATAACCCCGTCCCGATTGACACGAATGGCTGCCCACGGCTCGGCATCTCGCCGATTCGGTTTAGCGACGGTCCACGCGGCGTCGTGATGGGGCATTCGACCTGTTTCCCCGTGTCGATGGCGCGGGGTGCCAGTTTTGACCCCGACCTTGAAACCCGCATTGGCGATGTGATCGGCAAAGAAGCGCGCGCGCAGGGAGCCAACTATTTCGGCGGTGTTTGTATCAACCTGCTGCGTCATCCGGCGTGGGGGCGTTCTCAGGAAACCTATGGCGAGGATCCCTTCCTGCTAGGCGAGATGGGCAAGGCACTCACCGAGGGGGTGCAGTCACACAATGTAATCGCCTGCGTCAAGCATTATGCCGTCAACAACATTGAGAACTCCCGGTTTTGGGTGAACGTCAAGGCCGATGAGCGGACGATGCGGGAGGTGTACCTCCCGCACTTCAAAAAGTCCATCGATGCGGGGGCGGCTTCGGTCATGGGGGCTTACAACCTGTTCAACGGCGACCACTGCTGCGAAAGTCGCACCCTGCTCATGGATATTTTGCGCGACGACTGGGGCTTCGAGGGCTTCGCCATCTCCGACTTCGTCGCCGGCGTCCGCGATACCAAGAAGGCCATCGAAGCCGGGTTGGATATCGAGATGCCCATGCCGATTCACTACCAGCGTAATCTCCTCACGGCTGTCGAGGAAGGTCGTGTAGCGGAGAAAACCGTCGACACCGCCGTACTCCGCATCCTGCGAACCTTGCTGGTTTTCGAAAACACGCCCGAAAAGATGAGCTACAGCGTCGATCTCGTCGCCAGCAAAGAACACACGGAACTGGCCCGCGAAGTCGCCGAGAAATCAATGGTGCTGATTAAGAACGCGCAGGGTGTGCTGCCGTTCCCGAAGACCGTCAAGCGCATTCTGCTGGCCGGGGAACTGGGGAACAGAAATAATACTGGGGACGTCGGTTCGAGCAACACCAGTTCTCCCTACGTGGTGACTCCGCTGGAGGGTCTGCGCAACTATTTCGGTTCTGATGCTGAGATCGTGAGCTGCACTGAGAGCGAACTCGACACCGCTGCCGCTGAAGCCGCGCGGGCCGACTGCGTCATCATTGTTGTTGGCAACGACAAGTATGACGAAGGTGAATACATCTCGGCGGAACCTAATGAAGATTTTTCGTTCGATGCGGCGGTCATGCAGGGTTACGCGAACATGGGAATATCCGTACCGCACCTTGATGGACCGCTGCCCGGCATCGGTGACGCGAAAGGGGGGGATCGCCAAAGTCTTTCCCTCAAACCGGCTCAGATCGAATTGATCAAGCGGAT
>CALKIA010000320.1 GCA_937988705.1 uncultured Chloroflexota bacterium
CCGGTGCTGTTGAGCGTCGGCTACAGCGCGTGTCACTGGTGTCACGTCATGGCGCATGAGAGTTTCGAAGACGCGGCGACCGCCCAGATCATGAATGACCTGTTTGTGAACATCAAAGTTGACCGCGAAGAACGCCCGGACGTGGACGAAATCTACATGCAGGCCGTGCAGATGATGACCGGGCATGGCGGCTGGCCGATGACCGTGTTCCTGACGCCGGAGGGCAAACCCTTCTACGGCGGCACGTACTATCCGCGCGAACCGCGCTACGGCATGCCGTCGTTCCAGCAGGTGCTGGACGGCGTGATTGATGCCTACCGTAACCGCCGCCCGCAGCTCGAAAAGATGGCGAACGAGCTGTCCGGTTCGCTCCAGCGCGAAAAGCTGGCGATTGGCGGCACGCCCGACGACCTGAACGCCGATTTGCTCACCGCGGCGGCGAGCAAACTGTCCGCAAGCTTTGACAAGAACTATGGCGGCTTCGGCGGCGCGCCCAAGTTCCCGCAGCCGATGAACCTCGAATTTCTGCTGCGCGAATACAAACGCACGGGCGACGCCGAACTGCTCGAAATCGTAACCTTCACGCTGCAAAAGATGGCGCGCGGCGGCCTGTACGATCAGCTCGGCGGGGGCTTCCACCGCTACAGCGTGGATGCGATCTGGCTCGTGCCGCACTTCGAGAAGATGCTCTACGACAACGCGCAGTTGAGCCGCGTTTACCTGCACGCCTACCAGACCACGGGTGAGGCGTTCTACCGCACGATTGCCGAGGAAATCTACGATTACGTGCTGCGCGAAATGACCTCGTCTGAGGGCGGCTTTTACAGCGCGACCGACGCCGACAGCGAAGGCGAAGAGGGTAAGTTTTTCGTGTGGAGTAAAGCCGAACTCGAAGACCTGCTCGGCGACGACGCGCGGATCGCGGTCGAATACTGGGGCGTATCTTCCAAGGGTAACTTTGAAGGCCACAACATTCTCTTCGTGCCCAACGACGAAGCGGTTGCGGCGGAACGGCTCGGCCTGTCCGTTGACGATCTGCGCGCGAAGCTGGCGCTGCTCAAGGACAAGCTGTTCGCCGCGCGGACACAGCGCGTGCATCCCGGTTTGGACGACAAAATCCTCACGGCGTGGAACGGCTTGATGCTCGCCAGTTTGAGCGAAGCAGCGCGCGTGCTGGATCGGCGCGATTACCGCGAGGCGGCAGTGCGCAATGCGACCTTTCTGCGCGCCAACCTGCTGACCAACGGTGACCGCTTGCTGCGCACGTTCAACGACGGTGTGGCGAAGGGCAACGGCTACCTTGAGGACTACGCCAACTTCATCGACGCGCTGCTGGAACTGTACCAGACGACGTTTGAGGAGGAATGGTTCACGCTGGCACAGAATTTGGCGACCGCCGTGCTGACGCATTTCCGCGCCGACGATGGCGGCTTCTTCGACACCAGTGACGACCACGAAACGCTGATCACCCGCCCGCGCGCTATGCAGGACAACGCGCTGCCCGCCGGCAGTTCGATGTTTGCGCGCGATCTGCTGCGCTTGGTGGCTTACACGGGCCATGCCGATTACGACGAGGCGGCGCGCAAAGCGTTGAGCATCCTCTCGGCGGCGCTGCGCGAATACCCGCAGGCGTTCGGCGAGGCGTTGAGCGCGGTCGAACTGATCGTCATGGGCATTGACGAGATCGCCATCATCGGGGAGCCGGACGAAGCCCAGCCCATGCTCGACGCGGTGCAGAAGCCGTACCGCCCGAACGCCGTGGTCGCGCTGTTCCCGACCGATGTCGAAGGCGAGGCATCGATTCCGCTGCTGAACTATCGCAGCATGCGCGACGACCTGCCGACGGCCTATGTGTGCCGCCAATTCGCGTGCAAACTCCCCGTCACGACCGTGGAAGCGTTAGAGAAAGAGCTTTAAAGACTCAACGCAAAGACGCCAAGACGGAAAGGCGCAAAGCAGAGAATGATGAAATCTCTTCTTGTCTTTCTTCTTGGCGTCTTGGCGTCTTGGCGCCTTTGCGTTGAATCTTTGTCTTTGGGATAAGGCTATGACACACCAATCTCCCCAGCAGTACTTCAAGCTGATGCTGCTCACGGTAGTCGAGCAGGCGTTCGCGGCGGCCGGCTACCAGCTCGACGACCGCCCGGTGCAATGGGCGGGCGGACAGTTCCGCTTTAGCCAGCCGTTCGCCGATGGGCTGTACGGCTTTATCGAATATCAGGTGCTGGCGTATGCCGAGGGCACGCCGTCGCGCTTCCGCGTGTCACTGGTGCGCTCTGACCAGCCGAACGCCGCGCTGTTGAGCGATCACCCGCGCTACGTGCGCAAAACGCTCGCCGAACTGGTCGTCGCCGACTTCGGCGTGGCGATTTTGCCGTCGCCGGACTACTGGTGGACCTATCAGAACGTGACCGAACTGGGTAAGGCGCTCGCCGAGGCGGGGCATTTGGTGGTCGGCTACGGGATGCCGTACCTTTCCGGCGATCTCGAACCGCCGGGGTGACGCTGGCTCACATTTGCGTCGAAAATCGCAGCGCATACACGAGTTCGCCGTTGTCGTAGACTTCCCCGGTCGGCTGAAAACCAAACTGACTGTACAACCGTACCGCCGTCACATTCTCAGGATGCACGGAGAGACGGATTTCCTGGCAGAGGGGGTAGCCGTCCTGCACCAACTGGATGAACGCCTGTAACGCTTGCTTCCCGTAGCCGTGACCCTGATACCGCTGGTCGATGAAGAAGTGATATAACCAGTAGCGATTCTCGGTGGCGGGGTTGCACGCGAGTTCCATAAAGCCGACGAGCTGCGCATCTGCATAGATCGCATACGGCAGCCAGATCAGGTCGTAGGGACGGATGTAGGCTTTGGCCAACGCTCCGGCGACGATGGGCGCATATTCGGCCACAAAGCGCATCTGCTCCGGACGCACCTCCAATTCGAGCGCCTCCCGCCAGTTGTCCGCATTCACTTCCGAGAGTGTAATCGTCACTGTTTAGGCCTTCTGAGCGTTTCTAGAAACATAAGGGGCACAGAATTCTAAATTTAGTTTACAACATCTAGAGGGAATGGGTCGGCTGGGGATGCCTGCCCTACTTCTCCGGCGATTTAAAAGCGCCACAATAATATCTGCTCAATGGCGAGAAATGGGACGTGATGGGCACTGATTTTGTAACGTACATATCTTAAAGATATGCAGTAGATTAGAATCATGAACAACGGTAGCAGGGAAGGCAAAGACTTATGGTTGCGCAAGCAGGAATGACAGGTCGAGTTTTTAAACACGCGTTTATTTCATCTTCAACACATGATTCGGCACTCGTAGATAAGCTTGTTGCTGTTTTGGTCAAGAACAATATTCCCGTTTGGATTGATACCACTGGCCCCCAACCCCGTACCCCTGATTTGCAGGAG
The DNA here is from genome assembly GCA_937988705.1 of uncultured Chloroflexota bacterium. Taxonomy (GTDB): domain Bacteria; phylum Chloroflexota; class Anaerolineae; order Aggregatilineales; family Phototrophicaceae; genus Flexifilum. The sequence goes on from CALKIA010000320.1 coordinate 3,413, forward strand.
TCAATCAGAGCTGCAATTGCAATCCAAGAGGCCTTTGTTGTTATCTTTGCCGCATCTCCAAAGGCTAGACGGTCAATATATGTGAGGGCAGAACTTGCAGTAGCCACGAGAAATGAGTGTTCCATACTTCCAGTTTGGATTGATGGAGAGGATTGGATTGATTGTACTCCAATGGAGCTCATGAATTCCCAGTATGTAGATTGTAGACAGCAGGCGTCCAGCGCTGGTACAGATCAACTGGTGAAGTTGGTAAAAGCACAAATGGAACTTAAGCTGCCCCCTACATTTTCTAGCGACTGAACGAAAATCGTTATGCATCCCATGCTGGATATGACTTCTACCAAGTGGAACATAAGAAGGCCGCTAACGTCTGAACGAATGCAATCGTTGAACCTGCCGTCTGACTGTCTGACGTTCGCCCACCGCTGACATGACCCCCACTTTTTTGGCTTGATCCCCTCACCGTTTGCCCGCATAATCGGCGGCATGACGAAACTGATCCGCTTTTTGACCCTGATCGCGCTGCTGCTCGGCAGCGTGGGCTGCACACTCAATGCGCAGCCCGAACAGCCCACCGTGTTCGTGACCGCCACGATCGATGTGCAAACCGTCGCGCAGCAGGTCGTCGAACCGACGATTCAGCCCACGCCGACCGTCGAACCCGCGCTGCTGCTCCGCATCGCCGACCGCTACCTGCTCAACGGCTACTACGAAAACGCCGTCTACAGCTACCAGTCGCTGCTCACGCAGGTCGGAGCGCCCGCCGACGCGCAGGCGTCCGCCGCCTTCGGGTTGGGGCAGTCCGCGCTCAAAGAGGGCCTGTTCGCAGATGCGGTGACGGCGCTCACCCAGTTCATCACGCAGTTTGCCAGCGATTCCCGCCTCGCGCAGGCGCATTTCCTGCGCGGCGATGCCTATCTCGGCCTGTCGCAGTGGGACGACGCGATCACCGATTTCAAAGTCTATCTCACGCTGCGCCCCGGTCTGCTGGATAGCTACGCGCACGAGCGCATCGGCGACGCACACTTGGCGCTCGGTCAAACCGCCGACGCGCTCACCAGCTACGCCACCGCGACCGCCGCCGCGCGCAGTCTCGTGCCGCAGTTGGCGCTGCGCGAACGGGTCGCGCAGGTCTACCTGAACGCCAGTCAGCCGACGCAAGCACTGGCGCAGTATGAGGCGATCCTCGCCGTGTCACAGAATGCTGCCTATAAAGCCGGGATCGAGCTGCTGGCGGCGCGCGCCATGATCGCGGCGGGCGACACCGAAAATGGCCTCAATCGCATGGAGTCGATTTTCACCAGCTATGCGGATCGCCCAGAAGCGTATGCGGCCATGCAGGCGCTGGTCGATGGGGGGCGCGGCGTCAACGAACTGGCGCGTGGGCGGGTCAGCTTCAACTATGGCGATTATCAAGGCGCGATTGAGGCGTTCAACGGCTACACGGCGCAGAACCCCGGCAACATCCCGGCAGAACTGTATCTGCTCTTAGGGCGTGCCTACCGCGAAATCGGCAACACGGCGGCGGCGGTGACGGCTTTCCAGACGATTGTCGAATCGTATCCGACCGATGAGCTGTTCGGGCAGGCACTGCTGGAACAGGGGCGCACGCTCCGCATCGGCGGCGATGTGGCGGGCGCGATCGATGCGTACATGCGCATGGCGACGAGCTATAATTATCTCCCTGAAGCTGCCGAAGCGCTCTGGCGGGCGGGCTTCCTGTACACCGAGAACAATCAGCCGACCGAAGCGCGCTCCGTGTTTGAGCGGCTGGCGGATCGCTATGCCGACACGCAGCAGGCGCGCGACGGGCTGTTTCTCGCCGCCTCGACGGCCTACACGGCAGGCGATGTGACTTCGGCGGAACGCTACTACGCGGAACTCGCGGTCAAGTCGACGGGCGAAGAACAAGCCGCGGCTTACTGGTGGGTGGGACGACTGGCGCTCCAGCGGGGCGATCAACGTACGGCGCAGGAAGCCTTCACGCAGACGCGCACCGCCGCGCCGGACAGCTACTACAGCGCTCGCGCCGATGATTTGCTGAATAACATCCAGCCGTTCCAGCGACCGAGCAGCTTCCGCTTCCAATTCGACGATGCGGCGGAAGTCGCGGCGGCGGAAGAGTGGCTGCGGCAGACCTACGGCATCGCGCAGGAAGGGGTGCTCTGGCCGCTGCCCGATACGTTGGCGAATGATGAACGCCTCGTGCGCGGGCGCGAGCTGTGGACGGTCGCGGCGTACGACGAAGCGCGCGCCGAATTCAACGACTTGATCGAAGCGAACAATACCAATCCGCTGGTGTCGTACCAATTGGCGATCTATTTCCGGGGGATCGGGGCGTATCAGGATTCGCTGGTGGCCGCATCGTATGTCATTCGCAACGCAAATGTCGGCACGCTCGATGCGCCGCCGTACATTGCGCGCATGCGCTACCCGGCGTACTACCTCGACGTAGTGCAGGAAGTAGCCGACCGCCGAGGACTCGATCCGCTGCTGATTTACTCGCTCATCCGCCACGAAAGCCTGTTTGATACCTACGCGACAGCGGCGGCAGGTGAAAAGGGGCTGACGCAGGTCGTACCCAGCACGGCGGAATACATCGCCGGAGAGATCGCCTGGCCGGACTACCAGCATAGCGATCTGTTCCGGCCCTATGCGGGCATCGAATTCGGCGCGTTCTACCTAGAGGAACAGTTGAATCGGTTTAGCGGCAATTCGGTCGCGGCACTGGCGGGGTACAACGCCGGGCCGGGGCGCGCGGATAGCTGGCTGCAGCTGTCGGGAGGCGATCCCGATCAGTTTATGACGGCAATCAGCATTGACAGCACGCGCATCTACGTGCAGCGCATCTATGGGTACTATAATATCTACCGTGCCCTCTATGGGGTGTGATGGAGGAAAAGGGGCAGTGAGGGCGCAGCGGTGTGCGCCCCTGCAACGGCAAGCTGCGGTGTTAGGCCATTTCTGCGCCGAGCATGGAGCGAACCTTGGACACCAAATCGTGATGGAGAATCGGTTTGGGCAGATAATCATTGGCGCCAGCTTCAATCCCGCGAATGATGCTTTCCGCATCGCCGCGAGCCGACAAGATGAGGACAGGCGTTTTCCGCGTCCGATCCTGCTGGCGCAGGAGTTGACACAAATCGATCCCATTCATGCCGGGCATCATGACGTCCAGTATGATCAGATCCGGCGTGTACTCTTCCAGAATGCCGAGCGCACTCTTGGCGTCACGCGCCTTTTGCACTTCGAAGCCCCCGCGTTCAAGCATGATGCCAATCAACGTCAATGCGCCGATCTCATCATCGACAACGAGAATGTGTTTCTTCATTACCCTTACGTCCTGCGTCAGCGACATCGAAAACCCTTAAGCCACAACTGCAGATCAGAAATATGAGGTAGCTCACATCAACTTTTTTACAACGTTGTTATATTAGCGAGTCTACACAAGAAGCTGGATCGACGCAATCAGCAAAACCTCAATTTTTCGCGAATTCCGTGAAACCTTAAGCCTTGCTCTTGCGTATTACAATAGGGGTACCTTCACAACTATAGGGGAACGTATGCCACAGCAAGTTGCAATCTCCATAGATCACATCTCCAAGACCTATGGCGACTTCCGCGCCGTGAACGATCTGTCGTTCGAAGTCTACAGCGGTGAAATCTTCGCTATGCTTGGCCCGAACGGGGCCGGCAAAAGCACCACGATCCGCATGATCCTCGATATTCTCAAACCCGACATGGGCAAAATCAGCGTGTTTGGGGCGCCGATCAACGACGCGGCCAAGAACCGCATCGGCTATTTGCCGGAGGAGCGCGGGTTATATCGCAATGTACCCGTGCTCGAAATGATGGTCTACCTCGGCATGCTCAAAGGATTGTCGGCGGGTGAAGCGAAAAAGCGGGCGCTGCGCTATCTGGAACAGGTCGAATTGGGCGACCACGCCAAGAAGAAAATCAGTGAGTTGAGCAAGGGCATGCAGCAGAAAGTTCAGTTTGGCGTGACCGTGCTGCATGAACCGGACATGATCATCATCGACGAGCCATTTTCGGGGCTCGACCCGGTCAACACGCGGGTGATCGAAGACTTGATCCGCAGCTTCAAGGCGCGTGGTGGCGCCATTGTGATGAGCACACATCAGATGTATCAGGTCGAAGAGATGGCCGACCGCTTGCTGATGATCAATCGCGGCGAACAGAAGCTGTACGGCAATGTCAGTGATGTGCGCGCGCAGTACGCGCTGCCCGCCGTCAACGTGGAAGGCCGCGGTGACTGGACGTCGATTACGGGTGTGGATCACGTCGAAATGAAGCAGAACGGCCGGGCGAGCGCGCTGCTGTACCTCAAGCCCAACGTCAAGCCGGACGAGGTGCTGGGCGAGATCGCGCGGCGTGACGACATTTTCATCCAGCGCTTTGAACTGGCCGTGCCCAGCCTGAACGAGATTTTCATTCAGGTGGTGTCGGGAGACAAACATCGTGAATAAGGCGTTTCTCGTTGCGCGGCAAGAGTACATTCACAACTTGAAGCGCGGCGGTTTCCTGTTTGCGGCGTTCGGCGTTCCGCTGTTCACCATTGTGATGATGGTGATCGTGTTCACGCTGACCGTGCAAAACGAGACGGATTCGTCGCGGGTGGGACGCGTCGGCTACGTTGATTTGAGTGGCGTGCTGGCCGAGGCCATCGAGCAACCGGAAGACTTTGTCCGCTTCGACACCGAAGCCGCCGCCGAAAACGCGCTGACCGCGACTGACGGCATCGGTGCGTATTTCGTCGTAGAAACCGACTACATGAACAACGGGCGCGTGCGCTTGATCAGCAACGGCGA
>CALKIA010000321.1 GCA_937988705.1 uncultured Chloroflexota bacterium
CAATCGTGCATTTGTAAAAAGAGCCAAACTCTAGGGACGAGGCATGCCTCGTCCTCCCGTGAAAATAAACCCAAACCGGTGCCGACTATCGCTTCGATTTTTCCTGTGTGCTCGAACGGATGATTGATGAGTTGCCCAATCCAGAAGAGAAAACAGGACGAGGCATGCCTCGTCCCTACAGAGATTTTGGCGAAGGAAACCACGTTCCGTTGGGAAGCGTGAAAAACCTACCCCTGTTAGGGTCGGGGGTGGGGTGGGAGAAGCAGGGTGGCAGACGCGATTTATCGCGTCCGCTGTCAATCGCATAAGAAGCGCTTTGAAAATTCAGACAGGTTTTAATGCGCTGGAGGGCTACTTCTTCGGCTTGTGCGCGACGGGGTGAATGCCGACCACCAGCCCCCACTGCTGCGGTTCGTCGACATTGGCATCGCGCAGTATGTTGAACTCGGCGACCAGCGCTTCGAGGCGGCGGTAGAATTCGGCGGCCTGTTCGGGCGTGAGTCCGCTCGTCGCGCGCCACATGCGCAGCTTCTGAAACGGCAGACTGTCATCGCTCATGTCGATAGCACCCTGCTTAAAGGCTTTGTGGATGTCCCCGCGAATCGGTTCGATCATCGCGTCAATCGCAGCGTCAATCGCATCATCACCGGAATCCTGACCGGGGGTCAGCAGCGGCCGGTTGATCTCGAAGCTGTGGGCCGCCGACTGATAGTGTTTTTCAATGATCCCCGACACGATGCGCGTATCCGTCACACGAATTAAGCCGTGTTCTTCCAGCAAATTCACATGATAGTAGAGCTTGGTCGGGGCGAGATCGAGTTCAGAGGCAACCTGCTTGACGGTCTTCTGGCCTTCAAGCAGTGCCTCGATGATTTGCTGACGCAGCGGATCAGAAAAGACCTTCAGCGTTTCCAGAGTCGTGATGCGCAATTTTGGGGCGGGTTGAAACCCGTCCGCCGCTGGCTGATCAGTCATACGCTAATTCAAACTCGCATCCTGTTTATTGTCATCTTCCGGTTTGGAAACGGCCACCAGCTTCATGCCGAAATCGGCGATCCGCTGGCCAACCCACGCGAGGGCGGGGTTGTTATTATGCTTGTGCTGCTCTTTCAGAACCTCTTGCGCCAGCAAATCCATCTGCGCTTGCTTGATGAGTTCGCGGCGATACAGTTCGTAGTCGATATGATCCCAGTTCATTTGACGCTCCTAGCACCTAAATTTCTGCCATGTGCAGTTTGTAACAACGGAGCGTTTAAAATTATTCAAATATTTAGTTTGATTCTACGACCGGGGTTTGCAAAAGTCAATCTAGATTTTCAATGCTTGAATTAATTCAAGCGTTCAGTCAAGTGTGTTCCTTGCGCCTACAGCCCTCGTACACGGGGAAATATGACCGCCGTACAGCAATCAGCACATAATTCAACCTCTCAGAATTGGGTATTTTGCCCAAATTAGATCGCTCGGCGGTTCAACACCCGTTAATCGAGGGCGCGCACCGGCGCCTTGACGCTCACACCCACCGCATCGCCGACATTGTAGACCGCATCGGCGCTGACTCGCGCCACAATGCGTTTGCCGTCGTCCAGCTTCAACCCTACGCGCTGATCGTGGCCGTAGAATTCGCGCCACTGGATTTGCGCGTTGGTGCCGCGTTCGCCGAGCAGCACCGACTCGGGCCGGATGAGGACGAACACGCGCCCGGTCGCTGGTTCGACCAGCGGCAGCCGGCCGAGCGGACAGCTGACCGAATTCCCCTCGGCGAAGCCGGGCAGAAAGTTCGACTCCCCCACAAACGCCGCCACATTGCGATCCACCGGCTTATGATACAGGTCATGCGGCGAGGCGATCTGCGCGACGCGCCCGTCAAACATGACCGCGACCTCATCGGCGAGGCTCAGCGCCTCCTGCTGATCGTGCGTGACGAAGACGCACGTCATCCCGGTCGCCTTGAGGATGGCGCGGACATCCGTGCGCACCTGTGAGCGCAGCGCTGCATCGAGGTTCGAGAAGGGTTCATCGAGCAGCAGAATATCCGGCTGCGGAGCTAGCGCCCGCGCCAGCGCGACGCGCTGCTGCTGCCCGCCGGACAGCGCGTGCGGCATGCGTTCGCCCAGATCCGCCAGCCCGACGACGTGGAGCATTTCGTCGACCCGGGCTTGTTTCTCCTTCGCCGACCCTTTTAGCCCAAAGCTGATGTTGTCGCCGACGCTCAAATGCGGAAACAGCGCGTATTCCTGAAACACCATCCCTACGCGCCGCTCTTCCGCCGGGATGCGGATCTTGTCATCCGCGACGACCCGCCCCTTGATCGTGATTTTGCCGCTGTCCGGAAACTCGAACCCCGCGAACAAGCGCAGCGTGGTCGTTTTGCCGCAGCCGGACGGCCCCAACAGCGCGGTGATCGCCCCGGCGCGCACGGTCAAGCTAACGCCGCGCAGAATCGGCGTCGTGCCGTAGGTTTTCGCGAGGTCTTTGCATTCCAGCGGATTCATAGGATCAGTCCAGTGCCTGAATAACCCCACCCCCGATCCTCCCCGAATTCAGGGAGGGGAGCAAACGCTGCCCGCATCTGCCCCTCGCCCCGCTTGCGCGGGAGAGAGCTTGGGGGTAAGGGAAGTTTAGCGACCATTTGAAAATGCCTCATTTTTGCTTGTGTAGGGGCAAGGCGTGCCTTGCCCCTACGGAAGAATTTGCGAATATTCAAATGGCTTCTTAAACACGATCGTGCTTTATGTCAGTTTCCCACACACTGGGCGGGAAGAGAAGCGGTTATCTAGCGCCCGACTATGAATTCGAGGTACTAACGACAATCAATACCCGATCGCCGTCAGGATGACAAACGCCACGCCGAACAGCACTTCCTGCACGCCGATCACTTTGGGCGGGCTGGGTTTGCGCCACCTCGACAGCCCGTAGACCGCACGCCCGGTCAACAGCCCGAGCGCCAGCCAGCCCGTCAGCGGAATCAAGCCTGCGCTCAGCGGAAGCAGCATGACCAGCAGCGCAACCCCGTGTGCGGCGTAGACTGCGCGCGCCGAGAACGGCTTATCGCGTTCCAGCCGCAGCCGCGCCCGCACATACCAGATGGAAGGCAGCGCTCGTGCCACGATCAGCACCCAGAGCGCGAAGGCTGGCAGCGGCGACCAGCCGCCCGCCAGCGTGATCGACAGAGCGATGACCGCCAGTGTCGCAGGGCCGCTCAATTCGGTAAGCAGTTCGCGGCTTTGCCCGGTCGCGTCCCAGTAGGCTTGCAGCGCGAAGAACGGCAGCGCGATCAGCAGCGGGATGACCGGAGTCAGACCGCCTGTAAGCAGCGCGAGTCCAAACGCAACCGCCGCGATCACGCCGTAGCCGAGCGCGAAGCGTTCCGCGTAGGAGGTACGCGCTAAGCGCAGCGCTTTACGGCGGTCGCTCAATGCCAGCTTGAGCGGATGCCGCGTCATGAACGCGAAAAACATCCCGATCCCGTACCACAGCCCCACCGCCGAAAACGCGACGAGCCAGCCGAGCAGGATCGGTTCGAGCAAAAAGCTCCAGCCGCCATGTTCGGCGGGGAGCGCAATGGAGCGTAAACGCACGGACGCTTTCGTCCGCGCCGGATGGTGGGTCATGCCTTACAACTCAATGTGATGTCCGATAATCCAACGTTTGCCACCTGATCGATACGAGATCGAGTGCAAACTCACTTCAAATTCATCGTATAACGGGTACGCAGCGCCTTGTAGCCCATGCTTTTGACCCACCGCTCGACGCCGCTGTTGAACGCCCAGACTTCCAACTGCACTTCGGTGATGCCCTGCGCGCGCCCATAGTCGTAGGCCGCATTGAGCAGCACATCGGCGGTATTCGCGCCCCCGTTCATCGCCATGTTGTGAATGAGCAGCGCCTTGTGCGCGTGCTGCTCGAAATCGTCCGGCTGATTCAGGATCTGGATCAGCACATAGCCAACCATGCGCCCGTTCTGTTCGGCCACCAGAAACTGTAAACCCTGCTGCAGCAGGGCTTCGAGTCCGGCGCGGGTCAGCTGATTATGCTTGAACATGTGCGGATAGGCCGAGGCGTGCGCCTCCTGTACGATGCTGTAGAGCGGCGCTAAAGCAGCGTGATCGTCGGCGGTCGCCAAACGAGTTTGCATAGGGTGCGTCTCCTTGTGTTTGGCCTCACCCCGTGCCGACCTGGAAGGCATAGGCTTGAGTGTGTCGCAAAACTGACCCCACCCCCGGCCCCTCTCCGAATTCAGGGAGGGGAGACTGCCGATTCGCCGTCCCCCTCTCCCCGCTGGCGTGGGAGAGGGGTTGGGGGTGAGGGGTTGCAACTACACTCGAGTCCCGCCCCTACATTGTGTGGCGGGCGGGGGTGAGGCTGGATTTACGGATTTTCCCGGCGCAGCATGAACACCAGCGAAAAAGCAGAGACGATGACCAGCAGCAGGGCGGGTGCGCCGACCTGCAAGTAATGTGCCGCTGAGTTCGCTGACCAGATTTCAGTGGGTAGTGTATCAAATCCGGTGGGCGCTAGCAGCAAAGTCGTGGGGAGTTCTTTCATCGCGCTCAAAAAGACGAGCGCCATCCCGCCGAGAATGCCCGTCTTGGCCAGCGGGGCGGTCACGCGGATCAGCACTTCCGCCGAACGCAAGCCGAGGCCGCGCGCGGCTTCTTCCACGCGGGGATTGATCTGCGTGAGGGCGCTGCGCGTCGCGCCGATGCCGAGCGGCAGGAAGCGCGTTGCATAGCCGAGAATCAGCACGGGCAGCGTTTGATACAAACCCGGCAGGAAGTTCGCAGCGAAGAACACGAAGGCCAGCGCCACGACCAGCCCCGGCAGCACATTGCCGACATAGGCAAGCTGGACGAGCCATGCATCACGCTTGTAAGTAGACCGTGCTGCCAGAAAGGCCGGAGCCAGTGCCGCGATTCCGACGACCAGCGCCGCCAGCGCGCTCGCACCCGCCGTGTTGATCGTCGGCTGCGCGAACGAAGCCGGATCGAGCGTACCCTGACTGAGCGACTGCCCCACCCAACCGCTGAGTAGGCCAACGGGCGTCACCACCCCCACGCCGACCAGCAGCGCACAGAAGATCAGTGCGGGAATCGTCCAGCGACCGAGCGGCGTCGGCTGATGCTTGCGCTGACAGCCCGTCCCGGCGCGATAGTTTTTGCTGGCCGCCGCCATCTTACGTTCAAGTACCAGTAGGCCGAGCGTCACGGCGACCAGCACGAGCGCCAGCAGCGCCGCGCGGCTGCGATCAAACGAGTTCGTGTACTGCGAGTAGATCACCCGCGTGAAGGCGTCATAGCGCATCAGGGCGACCGCGCCGAAATCGCTCAGCGTGTAGAGCGCGGTCAGCAGCAGGCCGACGCCGAGCGCGGGGCGCAGCTGCGGCAGCGTGACCCGGCGAAAGACCGTCCAGCGGCTGAGGCCGAGACTGCGCGCGGAATCTTCCAGCGCAGGATCGGTGTTCAGGAGCGCGGCGCGCACAGGGAGTACGATGTAGGGATAGGTGAACAGCGTAATGGCCAGCCACGCGCCGAAAAAGCCGTAAATCGACGGGATGGCCTCGATGCCCAACGGATGCAGCAGATCGAACAGCAGGCCGCGCGGGCCAAACGCCTGAATGTACATCATCGCGCCGATATACGACGGAATGACCATCGTCAGCATGCCGCCGATCAACCAGAAGCGGCGGAAGGGCAGGTTCGTGCGCGCCGTCAGCCAGGCGAACGGCACGCCGATCAATGCGGAGGCGACCATGACCGCGACCATCAGTGCGAGGCTGTTCCACACGACCGCCAGCGTGCGCCCGTCCACCAAAAACGCGACCCCATCAGCCCCCGTCCCCAGCGCGCGCACCACCAGATACACGATCGGCAGCAGCACCACCGCGACGATGATTAACGTCACCAGTCGCAGGGGATTCACCCGCCATGCCGGGTAGCGTCGTGCGGACAGAGACTCACGTACCGCCGCTTTGGTCAGCGTAATTTGCATCCGTTTTTTCCCGTTTAGATAGCCTGTGGCTAGCCCTACTCTAGCAGTTCAGCCGGACGTTGTGACGTGTCAATCGTCACATTTTGATCACAGAAATGCCTCACCCCGCCCCGCTGCGCGTGCCTCCCCTCTCCCAAGGGAGAGGGGTTGGGGGTGAGGTCACAGCTTTACGGGAGCGCACCCGTGTCGCGCAGCAGCGTCAGCGTGCCTTCGAGATCGCTCAGCGTGTTGAGGTCGATTTCCGGCGAAACAAACGAGGTCAGCGGCAGAACACCTTCCGCCAGTTCCACGCCTTCAATCAACGGATATTCGCCCGTCGTCTGCGCGAAATAGTCCTGCGCCGTGTGGCTGAGCAGGAACAACAGCAACCGCTGCGCCAGCCCCGGCTGATCGCTGCTGCTGACCACGCCCGCGCCCGCCACGTTGATCAGGTTGCCGATGTCGCCATCGGCGAAGAAGTGCACGGCGATGTGCGCGTCGGGGTTCTGTTCCAGAAATTCGAACACATAGTAGTGATTGACGATCCCGACCGGGAATTCACCGTCGATCACCGCCTGCACAATGGCATCGTTGTTGTCAAAAGCAGGTGATCCGTTATCGACCATGCCCTGCACCCATGCCCGCGTCTGATCTTCGCCCAGCAGCACGCGCATCGCAGTCACCTGCGACTGGAGCGAACCATTCGCCGGCGCCCAACCGACTTTGCCTTCCCATTCCGGCGCGGTGAAGTCGAGGATCGACGTGGGCAATTCCGCTTCGCTGATCAGATCGGTGTTATAGACGATGGCGCGGGCGCGACCGGAAATGCCGACCCACAAGCCCGCATTCGACGAATACTGCGTAGGGACACGCTCTAGAACATCCGAGGACAGCGCGGCGAGGCGGCCAGCGGCGGCCAACGCACCGAGCGCGCCGGCATCCTGCGCGATGTAGACATCGGCGGGGCTGTTATCGCCCTCTTCGAGGATGGTCGCGGCCATTTCGGCGGTGCTACCGTAGCGCACTTCGACGTTCACGCCCGTTTCGGCGGTGAACTGTTCGAGAATCGGCCCGATCAGGCTTTCGCTGCGCCCGGAATACACGGTCAAGGTTTCGCCAGAGTCCTGCGCGGCAGCGGGGATCACGGCAGACAATACGATAAATATCAAGACGACCAACAGTAAGCGGTTGATACGCATTCGCGTCAAACTCCTCAAGTATGCAGTTCAAATGCGGTTCGGCGCCGAACCAAGTCCTTGGCTTATTCTCTATGAGGCGTCCGTCAGAGTCTACGCTTGTGGTAAATTTCTCAATTTTCGCGGCGTTGATGCGTCGTTAAACATAGGCTATCCGCGAATTTTCAATCGCATGAGTCGAATCTTGCAGGTGGTTAAATTCCGCTTGCCCCAGAATGAACATTTGCCGCTGCACAATCCAACCTCACCCGTTTCGATGCGCTCAACCGCCCCTCCCTGAATTCGGAGAGGAGCCGTGGCCTAACAGGGGTAGGTTTTTGAGGTTTATTCTTGGCCCGATTGAATACGAACCGACTCAGAACGAGCAACCTGTAGGGACGAGGCATGCCTCGTCCTTGAATCTCATTGA
>CALKIA010000322.1 GCA_937988705.1 uncultured Chloroflexota bacterium
ACGTTCTGTCAGGTAGGTGTTGACAATACGATCCACTTCGGCAAGCTGGCGCTCAGCAATTTCTCGAATGATTTGCAGAAGTCGGAAAACGCTCTCGTCAGCCAAACGATAGTACACACGCAGTCCTTCTTTTCGAGAAAGGACGAGATGCGCGTCTCGCAGTGCCTGTAGATGCTGTGAAGCGTTGGCAATCGACAGCGCTGATTCCTTAGCGAGTTCGTCGACGCTGCGCTCCCCCTGCGCCAGCAGGTCGACCAGTTCCAACCGGTGTGGATTGGCAATCGCTTTGGCAATTCGCGCAAACTGCTCGTTGACTTCCGTCTTGAACGCTCGATGATCCATGATTATTCTCAAGTATTCAATTGAGTACTTGAATTATAACCATCTCGCATGAAATGTCAAACTAAACGAAGACTGGATTATGCACATATCGCCAGCGTATCCGTGAGCACGCTACAATGAAAGGCTCACCAGAGTGGAACGTGAAACATTCGAGCAACAGGTACGGTTTTAGAGGTTTTGCCGCGATGTCATTTTTATTGGCTGATTATCTTAAACAGCTTGCCTATTTTGAGGGGCAAAATCCTGCCATCATCGAGCGTATGGTGAACAGTGCGTTCTCACGTACCGCTGCCGCTGGCGAAACTCTCTTTCTCGAAGGTGAGGAGGCTACCGGATTGTGGATGATACAAACGGGGCGCGTGAAGGTTTACAAACTCAATCCGGACGGACAAGAACATATTCTGCGGATTTTCGGAGATCATGATACGTTCAATGACATCAGCGCCTTCGATGGCGGCGCGAATCCAGCCAATGCCGCTGCGTTGAGTGACACGAAGTTATGGATTTTTCCCAGTCAGATTTTTCAGGAATGCATTCAAACAGACGGAACGTTCGCGCTGCGGGTGGTTCAAGTCCTTTCCGGGCGGGTACGCGGGCTGATCCGCCAGATCGAGAATTTAACCTTGTATTCGGTTACGGTGCGTGTAGCTCGGTTGCTTCTCAATCAAGTCGATGACCCCGCGCTAAGCGGCACGGGTGTCACACGCGCCGCACTTGCGGCACACCTCGCAACCACCCCACAAACCATTAGCACCGCCCTGCGCGAGATCGAAATCACCGGCGCAATTGCGTTTGACCGGCATCAAATCCGCATTCTGCGAGAAGATTTACTCCGCTCCATCGCCATGCTGTGACATCTGTCATCTATTCAGTAGTGACATTCGTTATCACCCCTCGGTTTGATCCTCTCAACTTCAGCTAGCTGAAGTACAGCCGCTTCGATTCCCTGTACCTTCAGGCTAACGCTTGAGATCACAGGACGAAGAGATGAGCGATTCACAATGGATGCCCCAAATTGCACTCTCCGCGTGTAATGGGTGCGGTGAATGTATTGCCAAATGCCCAACCGGAGCGTTGGGTTGGCAGACGGGCAAAGCCGCACTCCTTCATCCGGAGCGCTGCATTTACTGCGCGACGTGTGAAACGATTTGTCCGGTCAATGCGATTGCACTGCCTTACCTCGTTCTCAAACTAGATCGCTCCAATGGGGGGAATACATGAAAGAGAAGTCGATTAATCCAAATTTGGTCAGTGCCGTTCTTATCGGCTTTACGGTACTTTTTCTGGCGATCTTGCCGATCCGCATCGAGTTCGGATTTCCCGCCGTCGAAGCTCAGGAAACGCCCGCTCCAACGACCGAGACGGTCGGCTATGGCGAGGCTACCGCGCCGACCGTTGTCGAATACACGCTGCGGACTGTCTTAGGGCAAACGCCGCCAATGGCATTTCAGGGGGTCGGC
>CALKIA010000323.1 GCA_937988705.1 uncultured Chloroflexota bacterium
ACATAGGTGCGCCCCTACAAAAGATATTGAACGGTTTACCGGACGGAGTACTTAGATTCTTTCTTGGTAAAGCGTGCTGAGGGCTTGCGCCGCGTGATCCCAGGTTTGCGTGGCCGCCCACGCCCGACCCGCCGTCCCCAACGCCGCCGCTGTGCCGCGATCAGTGAGCAGCCGCACAAGGGCTGCCACCAGCGCCGCTGCATCCCGCTGGGGGACGAGCAGCCCCGTCACGCCAGCCTGCACGGCATCCTCCGCGCCACAGTCCAGCGACCCGATCACGGGGAGTCCGGCGGCGCTCGCTTCAATGAGCGCTAACCCGTAACCTTCAAATTTCCAATCCACATTCACCGAGGGCAGCGCGAACACATCAGCGGTGGCATACAGGTGCAGCAGTTCGGCATCCGGGACGCGCCCCAATAATTCGACTGTTCCGCTCAGGTTCAGCTCGCGGATCGCCGCCCGCACCCGCTCGACTGTCGCCGGTTCCATGTCCAGTGAGCCGACGATCAGGCAGCGCACCTGAGGAACCATTTCCCGGACGCGCGCGATGGCCTGCACCAGTTCGAGCGTGCCTTTGCGCGCTTTGACCGCACCCACGCTCAACACTGTGGGCACCGCTGCGCCCAGAGGCTGGATCGCGCCGAAACGCGCGAAGTCGATGCCATTGGTGATGACCTGCGTGCGCACACCGGGGATCGTCTCGTGGATGATCTGTTCGGTGTAATGGCTGACGCAGACGACCGTCGCACGGCGGAACGCCCACGCATACAGATTGCGGATGGCGCTGGATCGACGGGCGGCAGCGCGGACATAGCTTCCGTGGCCGGTGACGAACAGCGGGCGCTGACCCGCGATCAACGCGGCGAGCGGCGCATACGGTTCGATGTGGCTGTGGATCACGTCACAGGTACGCAGCGCCGCGCCAACTTGCGGGGCGAGCAGGGCCAACCGCGCCAGCATCCCGCGATCCAGCGGATCGACGGCGGGCAGCAGCGCTCGCTGATCCAGTCCGGGGAGGCGCGGGCTGTTGCGCGCGCTGATGACGGTCAGGCGCACGCCTGCACGCTGTAAAGCTTCGATCAGGCTGAGGCTGTAATGCGCCCACCCATGCTTGTGCGTGAGATCGGGCGCCAGTAGGCCAACGTGAAGGTCAGGCATTCAACTCGCGGACTGCCGCGATGACTTTCTGCAGATTGGCGCGGTGTTCGCGCGGGTTACGCAGCGGCGTCCACTGGATATTGCACAGGGATAAGGGAATTGATGAGGCTTCATCGCCGGAGATGAGCAGCGGCACAACCGGGATGTGATGGTTCTGCGCCATATGGATTTCGCGTTCCACCCATTCCGAGGCTTTCGCCGATGGGGTGAGCAGGGCGACCACGCTGCCGGACGCCCGAATCGCTTTCTCGATGGCTTTTTGCCACGAAGGATTCCCCGGTTGCAGTTCGTCATTATCCATCCAGACCACCAGCCCAGCGGCGCGCAGATCCAAATAGATGCGGCGGGCGGCGGGGGAGTCTTTACGGCTGTAGCTGATGAAGACATCATGCACCTGCGTGATAGGCATCGATGCGGGCAGCGGCGGCTGCGGGATCGCCGGTGTCTCGCCGTGATTAATGCCGATCATCATGACGGTGCCGCCGCTCACGGTGTTGATCGAGTTCTGCACAACCGTATTTCCGCTGATGTTGACGGTCACCTTGTCCTGAAGCTGCTCTGCCACGCCGTTGATCACGGTCATCTGGGCTGGTGACAAGCGTTGGAGCGCGTGGCGAATCAACACGAGCTGGGTCGAAGTAAGCGGAAGGGTGGCATCAAAGGGCTGCCCCGTCAGCACGACGCCGAGGACGTGCGCCAGCTGTTGATAGGCTTCATGAACGGTGGGTTGGTCAAGGCGATCAGCCGCGTTGGCGAGCGCGGACACAATGATGTCGGACATTATTCCCTCTGACGATGGTGTATTTTGGAGCGATGATAACACAAAAATCGAATGCTCAAGTGATTTCATGTTATAATGCAGGTGTCGTAATGTAATTTGAAAGAAGGAATCCGTGACCCGTGTGTTTCTGGATGACGCGCGCGCGCCGCATGCCCTGACGCCAGACTACCTCGGTCGCACTGTTGCCCCATTTTTGTCGGCGCTGGCCGTCCTGCAAATGGTCGCGGATCTCGTTCAGGAGCGCGACGACCCCCTGATCATCGAAGGGATCAGCCGCGAAAACGGGCGCGTACTGGTCTGTGTCACCGGGGGGGGCGCGGCGCTGCGCTTTGCCGAACGGGAACTGCCCGCATGGCGGGCGGCACATGAGGATGTGATTCGCCTGATGAGCGAATTCGACGAGATCCTGACCTGGTTGAGCGATACCCAGACGCAGGAGAACATTCTGCTGGAACGGGATAATTTGCGTGTGCGCCTGCAGCCGGATCTGCTGCGATTAGTGCTAGACTATTTGAGTCACATATCGCCGGACGTTCCAACCCTCGGACAGGTTGTTCATGTGGATCGACTGCTGTCAGCCTTCCATCTGCTGGCGTTCAACGCACTCTCAATGGCGGTGAACGCAGCATGACTGGACGCATCGCAGGCTACAATCTCGCGGAACAGATCGGCATCGGCGGTTTCGGGGCGGTCTACCGGGCGGTTCAGCCGGATCTGGAGCGCGAAGTCGCCATCAAAGTGATTTTGCCGGAGCAGGCCGGGCAGCCGGGTTTCATCCGGCGGTTTGAGGTCGAAGCGCAGATGATCGCCCGGTTGGAACACCTGCACATTGTTCCCCTGTACGATTACTGGCGTGATCCGGGTGGTGCGTATCTGGTCATGCGCTATCTGCGTGGCGGCAACCTGCGCGGACTCTTGCTGAATCAGCCGAAGCTGGAAGCGGCCCGGGTGGCGCGCCTCATCGGGCAGATGGCGGCGGCGCTCGCGGCCGCGCACGCACAAAATATCATCCATCGGGATGTGAAACCGGAAAACATCCTGCTCGACGAATACGGCAATGCGTTCCTCGCCGATTTCAACATTGCGCGGGATTTGAAAATGCCGTCGACCGGGGAACGCTTCGGCACGGCGGCCTATGCCGCGCCCGAACAATTCACCGAAGATGCGGCCAGTCCACAAACCGATCTCTACAGTCTCGCCGTCATCACCTATGAGCTGCTGACGGGGACTCTACCGGATCAGGATCCGGTCGCGCCCGTGCAAAAAGAACGGCCGGATCTCCCCTACGAAATCAATCCGATACTCTGGCGGGCAACCGCGCGCAACCCGGAAAATCGCTATCGAGATCCACTGACTTTTGCCGAGGATGTGCGCCGCGTGTTCGGCGAAGGCGCCGCGCCCCAGGTGGTCGCTTTGGGCCGCATCATGGTCTCGGGCAGCGGTGGTTTAGCGGAAAATACGACGCGCTTGCTGCCGCCCGCGCCCGCCGTTCGTAATCCGTATCGCGGGCTGCAAGCCTTCGATCAAGCCGACGCCGATCACTTTTTCGGACGCGAGGCGTTCGCCGATAAGGTGGTGCGGCGCTTGGGGGAGGAGCGCTTCGTCGCGATTATCGGCGCGAGCGGATCGGGTAAATCGAGCGCGGTGCTGGCGGGCATGCTGCCCCGTCTGCGCGTCGGCTCGCTGCCCGGATCAGAGTCGTGGTTCTATGCCGTGATGAAAGCCGGGTCGTCGTTTGTCGCGCTGGACGACGCGCTGCGCAGTGTCAATTCTGACCGCATCAGCCAAGCGCAGCTGGAAACGGGTCAATGGCGGGCGGGGCTGCCCGCCAACAGCACGCTCGTGCTGGTCATCGACCAGTTTGAGGAGCTGTTCACGCGACATGCGAATGTGAAACTCTTTCTGAGCGCACTCATAAAGGCGCTGCAGGACAACTGCATCTATATCATCCTCACGCTGCGCGCCGATTTCTATGACCGTCCGCTGACATACCCCGATTTTGCACCCCTGCTCTCCCAGCATACGGAAGTAATTTTGCCGCTGTCGATCGAAGAAATGACGCACGCCATCGAAAAGCCCGTCGAGCGCGAACAGATCAAGTTTGAGCCGGGCTTGGTGCCGCGCATGATCGAAGATGTGCGCGATCAGCCGGGGGCGCTGCCCTTGCTCCAGTACGCGCTGACCGAATTATTCATTGCGCGCGACGGCCACCTGATCACCCGGAAGGCCTATGATCTCAGCGGCGGTATCAACGGGGCGATTCAACGCCGCGCTGATGATCTCTACGCGGGGTTGGAGGCGACGGGACAGGCGGCGGTCCGTGAGGTGATGCTGCGGCTGGTCGATCCGTTCACGTATACCCGGCGGCGCGTGGTTTTAAGCGAACTGGCGCATATTCAGGGACGCGAAGCCGTGCTGAGTCGCTATGTCGACAGCCGTCTGCTCACGCTCGATCACGATGCCAAGACCCGTGTGCCGACCCTCGAAGTCGCGCATGAGGCCTTGATCGCCACGTGGGATCGACTGCGCGACTGGGTGGATGCCGCGCAAGCCGAACTTCGGCTCCGCGCGGCGCTGACGGCGGCGGCGGCGGACTGGGACAGATCCAAACGCGATCCCAGTTATCTGGCGACCGGAGCGCGACTCGTCACCTTTGAGCCGCTGCTCGACAGTCCAACGCTCACGCTGACCGAGGCCGAGCGCACGTACCTCGTCGATAGTGTGGCGGCGCGCCAGCGCGCGCGGCGGCGGACGCAGATCGGCATGGTTGGCCTTGCCGTGATTGCGCTGATCGCGGTGCTGTCGGCGATCTTCGCTATCGATGGCCAGCGGCGCGCCGAAGCTGAAGCGCGCATCTCTAAATCGCGCGAATTGGCATCCGGCAGCTTGAGCGCCGCCGATCAGGTGGATGCCTCACTGCTGCTGGGCGTCGCAGCGCTGACGATTGACGATACGTATGAAGCGCGCAACGCCTTGTTCACGCGCCTCTCGGCCAACCCGCTGCTCGATCACTTTGTGTATCCCGGTTCCGCCAATTGGCGCGCGCTGATCACGTGTGGCTCGGAGCGCACGGTAGTCGCGGGACGCAGCGGACAGGCGCAGATGTTCGGCGCGGATCAGCAGTCGTTCAGCCCGTCGGGTTTTGCTGTGCCGATCAATGCCATAGTGTGTAATGACGCTGCGACGCAGATGGCGCTGGCGGGCGCAGATGGCAGCATCCGCTTCTGGGATGGCACGACCACCACTGCGAGCGCAGCGGCGACTATCGACACGGGGTCGGCGACCGATATCCGCGCGCTGGCCTGGCACGACGCGCTGCTGGCGTCGGGTGGCGACGATACGGTCATCCGCCTGTGGGACAGCGACACGCAACAGTTGATCCAGGAATTGCGCGGCCACACCGACGCCGTGTGGGGGCTGGCCTTTTCACCGGATGGTTCGCGGCTGTATTCGGCGGGCGCGGATAACGTGATTCGGGTGTGGGCGGTCGAAACGGGCGAAGAGCTCGCCACGTGGGCCGGGCATACCAATTGGGTGCTGGCGCTGGCACTCTCGCCCGATGGAACGCGGCTGGCCACGGGCAGCGCGGATAACACCGTGCGGCTGTGGGACGCGACCACAGGCGATTCGTTCGGCGTGCTGCGCGGGCATACTAACTGGATTCGGACGCTCGCCTTCAACGCTGACAGTTCGCTGCTGGCCTCGGGCAGCGCCGATACTACTGTGCGCCTGTGGGATCTGGCAACGGGCGATGGTCAGGTGCTGCGCGGGCATCGGAACACCGTGTGGGCGCTGACATTTGCCGGGGATCAGCTGTATTCGGCGGGCGACGATGGGTTTGTGCTGGTGTGGCGGGCGGCATCCGGACTGGGGAATCCGCTCGGCCCGATCCAATCGTTTGATCTGCTGCCGGACGCGACATCCGCCGCTGCCGCGATGGACAACCTCGTGCTCATCGGCGCACCCGATCAGATTGAACCGCGCAGTATTGACAGCGAATATGACGGTTTGGTGACAGCGGTGCGCTACAACCCGGCGGGCACGGTGCTGGCGACCGGCGCGGACGACGGCCTAATCCGCCTGTGGGATGCCACCACCACCGCGCGCCTCGGCGACCTGAGCCCGAACGTCGACGTGATCCAGCAGATTGCCTACAGTCCGGACGGTACGCGGATCGCAGTCGGGGGCGGGGGTGGCGCAGTCGTCATGGCGGCGGAGAGCGGCGCTGTGCTGACGCGCTATACGCCCGCCGCGCTCAGCGTGACCTTTGCCCCCGACAGCCAGACGATACTGGTCGGAGAGCGCACCGGGCTCATTGACGTGTGGCGCACCGGGGCAAGCGACCCGATCCACTGGGAAGGCCACAGCGATGGCGTGATGAGCCTAACCTTTAGTCCGGATGGGCGGCAGGTCATCTCGACCGGACGGGATGGCGTGGTGCTCGTGTGGGACTACGCGACGGGAACGCTGCTGCATCGCCTGGAAGGGCATGCGGATTGGGTCGCCAGCGCTGCTTTCAGCGGCGACGGGCGCATCCTCGCCAGCGCCGATCATCAGGGCATCATCCGCTTGTGGGATACGGAGCGCTGGCTCGCGCTGGGGGAACCGCTGCGGGCGAGCACCGGTTGGCTCAACCATATCGCCTTCAACGGCTTAAGGCTGTATGCGGCGGGACAAAATGGCTGGGCCGCCCCGCTGGATCTGCAAACACCGGCTTTGCTGAGCCGGGCGTGCGCGATTGCGGGACGCGACCTGACCAGCGACGAATGGGAGATCTACTTCGGGGCGGCACCATTCACGGCAACGTGTGGCATTGAACCCCCATGATTAATAGCGAAAATGGGCAAAACTCGCTATGATTTCCGGCACGAATGAGGCTTATCCGAGAGAGGTCACATGGATCAGCATTATCAGGAATGGAGCGACAATGCGCCGCGCGGGCTGCTGCTCATTGGGGCGGGCATTTCGGTGATCGGTCAGGCCATTGTTTTGAAGTCGCGGCGCAAGTCGACAGGGGTGTGGTTCCTGTTCGGCCTGGTCGGTTTGATCCTGTTCAACGCGGGCGTATCGGTGTTCGGGGAAGCGGTCAAGCACCGCACGCTGTACGAGAGCAAACTCGGTCTGTAAACGCACAAGCATTTTTACCACAGAGAACACAGAGGACACAGGGGACACAGAGGACACAGAGGACACAGAGGACACAGAGAAGCCTAGCCTTCTTGTGTCCTCTGTGTTGTATCTGGATGTGAAAAGCAGGTGGTAGGACCAGTTTTGCGGACGCGCCGTTGCGCGTCCGCCCTTTCTCACCCCACCCCCGCCCCTCCCCGAATTCAAGGAGGGGCGACAGAAGTGTAGGGACGAGGCCTGCCTCGTCCTTTATTTTTGAGCGACACCTAGCGGATCGTCGGGTCGGCGATCCACACGTCGTTGGCATAGCGCGACTCGCCTTCGATGACGAGGTTGGTCGTGTAGCCATAGCGGAACTCGTACACATTGAGCCCGTTGTACTGCGAAATCACCTGCTTGACGGCGTTCGTGTTGTTGTCGAACACCTGCACCACAGGTTCGCAGGCGGTCGCATTGACGGCAGGCTGCGCGCAGATTTCCAGTGCGACCTGCGCCGTACGCGCCTGGAGATTGTCGA
>CALKIA010000324.1 GCA_937988705.1 uncultured Chloroflexota bacterium
TGGCTTCGGCCTCCGCGCAGGATGAGGAAAACCAAAGCGACTTACCGCAGCCCAGCGACACCGGCACACCCGGCCTGGTCAGTACAGCGGACAACCTCAACCTGCCACTGGTACCGCCTGCACCAACGGCTGAACCGCCGACATCTGGCCCCGCGATGCCGCCGATTCTCCCGAACACGCCGCTTGTCCCGGGTCCGGCCTCTTTTTCAGACCTGACCCTTGGCGGGCCAATCGTTCAGCAAATAGTTCACACGAATTATAAATATTTATGGAAGCCGTTTGTGTCTTCTGCTGCTGGCGTCTCCTGGCACACCGGGGAATTCGCCAGTCCGGTTCAGCAGCAACCGGAGCTCGTCCAGACTTATACCTATGAGGAAACCGGGGACACGCTCTATGGGTACAGCGATGGCTCCTTCGAGCTGGAAAATGTAAGCGGAACAATCTGGCTAACCGGGTATTTCGGCTTCGTCGGAGAGGACAAGCTGGTCGCGATTGCCGAAGACGAGGCGGGGACAAGCTACGCGTTTTATAACGGGTACTTCAGCGCCTTTACCGCGGAGGGGGATGTAGTGGTCGGGAATGCCTTCACGGCCTACTACTACGATTTTGACGAGGACGGCAATCTCCTCAGCCTGACCGACAGCGCTGGCGGCGAATACGACGTGCAGATTGACGAAGACGGCTTAACAGCGATCTGGGGATCGGACGGCTACGAGGCCTATGCTGATGAGTCCGGCGCGTTTGAGCTGTATGATGCCGATGGCGATCTGGTGGTCGAAGGCGAACTCGGCGACGGAGGCAGCGACGAGTTTGCGGTGTTCGATGACAACGCCGACGATGCTGCCGTTGATCAGATCGCGCCGGCTGACGACGACGGATCTGGCGATGACCAGATCACTCCCGCTGACGATGAAGTGTCCGACGACGGGGCTGGGGATGGGGACGGTTCATAAACTAAAGTCGTGTTCGGCGCGGGCGGCGCACAGTCCATGTCAGACCAGCTTCGGTTATCTCGACGTGACAGCGCAGAAACGGTCAGCGATAGTGATGAACGGGCTTGCACTCCAGATACGGACGCATCTGACCACAAGTTAAGCTGACGCCCCTCCCGGTTCATCTGCTATAATGCCCGCGTAACGTGTCGTGAGGCATTCATGGACTCCCTGATGTTTGTGCCGATCCTCGTGGTCGGGTTCGCTGCGTCGCTCGGCTTGACTCCCCTCTCGCGGGCGCTGGCGCTGCGCTTCGGCGTGGTCGATAAGCCGAATCAGCGCAAAATCCACAAGGATCACAAGCCGCTCATGGGCGGGCTGGCGATCTTTGGCGGGTTGGCCATCGCTATGCTGCTGTTCGCGCCGCCGCACTACATGCTTGAACTCAGCGCGTTTCTCGGCGGGGCGGCGCTGCTGGCCATCGTCGGCCTGATCGATGACCGCTACGAGCTGGGCATTAAAGCGAAGATGATCGCGCAGATCGCCGCCGGGCTGATCGTCATCGCGGCGGGCATCCACATTCAACTGTTTAATATCCCTATGTTCGACATTCTGCTGACGCTGTTCTGGATTGTCGCGCTGACGAATGCCCTCAACTTCCTCGACAACATGGACGGCCTCACCTCCGGCTTGAGCGCGATTGCGGCGGGCTGGTTCACGCTGATCGCCTTCAACGAAGGGCTGACGCTGGTCAGCGCGTTGGCGGCGGCGCTGGCGGGGAGCGCGATCGGGTTTCTGGTGTACAACTTCAGCCCGTCGAGCATTTTCATGGGCGACATGGGGTCGATGGTGCTGGGCTTCACGCTGGCGATTCTTGGCATCAAGCTAGAATTCGGGCAGCAGCCGCTCGGCGTCACGTGGATGGTGCCGATTCTCGTGCTGGCGCTGCCGATCTTCGACATTCACCTTGTGGTGATCACCCGCCTGCTCGAAGGGCGATCACCGGGGCAGGCGGGCAAAGATCACACCTCGCACCGCCTGATGAGCCTCGGCTTGAGTCAGCGCTGGACGCTGTTCGTGCTGTACGGCGCGTGCCTGATCTTCGGCGCGCTGGGCGTGGGTGTGAGTGTGCTGCCGTTCACGACGGCGCTGATCACGGGCGTGATCGGGTTGGCACTGCTGGGCGCGGCGTTCGTGTTCATGATGTTCGTCCGGCGCAAATATCAGCTACAATCGACAAGTAAGGTCTGACCCCGCCCCGAATTCCGGGAGGGAAGCAAGATTCGCTCTTGGTAGGGATGAGCATCGAGCAGCAGCTAAACATTCGACTGCTCCCTACTCAGCAAACGGTGGGACGAACACGGCGCACTAAGCAGTTTGGATTTGCACAGATTACGGGATTAACCGCAAGAGAAGGTAGCATGAGCGAAACTTACGTTATCACCGGCGGCGCGGGCTTCATCGGATCACATATCGCCGATCATTTGCTGCGTCAGGGCCACCGCGTCCGCATTGTCGATAATTTCGCGACAGGCAAACGCGCGAATATCGCCGAACTCTCCGGTGATCTGGAAGTCTTCGAGGTCAACATCACCGACAAGGCCGCACTGGACACCGCCTTTGCCGGGGCGGATTATGTGTTTCATCAGGCGGCGCTGGCCTCAGTGCCGCGTTCTGTCGCCGACCCGCTGGGTACGAACGAAGCGAACGTCACCGGGACGCTCAACGTGCTGCTGGCCGCGCGCGACGCGGGCGTGAAGCGCGTCGCCTATGCGGCGTCTTCGTCGGCGTATGGCGATATTGCTGGCGAGTTCAAGACCGAAGACATGCCGCCGAATCCACTGTCGCCCTACGCGGTCGCCAAGCTGGCGGGCGAATACTACTGCAAGGCGTTCACCGCGGTCTACGGGCTGGAAACGGTCGCGCTGCGCTACTTCAATGTGTTCGGGCCGCGCCAGGACGAAACATCGCAGTACGCCGCCGTGATCCCGAAGTTCGTCGCGTCGATGTCGCGCGGCGAAGCGCCAATCATCTACGGGGATGGGCAGCAGAGCCGCGACTTCACCTACATCGACAACATTGTGCAGGGCAACCTGCTGGCGATCAAAGCGCCGGACGCGGGCGGCGAGATGATGAATCTGGCGACGGGCGGGCGCATTTCGCTGCTCGACTTGATCGAGAAGATCAACGGCATTCTGGGGACGAACATCACGCCCAGATTTGAGGAAGCGCGCGCCGGGGACATCAAGCACTCACGGGCGGGCACGGACAAAGCCCGCGATCTGCTCGATTTTGCGCCCGTGGTCGATTTCGACACGGGGCTGGCGCGCACGGTCGCGTGGTTTTTGCAGCGGGGGTAGGCATACCCCACCCCGTGTAGGGACGCGATTTAGAAGGGTTTAAACCCCTCACCCCCAACCCTTCTCCCACGCAAGCGGGGAGAGGGGAGAACAATGTTTCCCGCGCCTGAATTCGAGCGAGGGTTGGGGAGCGGGCAAAAGGCGAAGGTATGAAGGTCGTCCACATCATCAAAGCGACGCGGGTCGCGGGGGCGGAACGCCACCTGATGACGCTGCTGCCCGCGCTCAAAGCCAGCGGCGTCGACGTGACGCTGCTGCTGATCCACGAGCCGGGGAAGCCCGTCGACGATTTCGCGCCGGAGGGCGTGACCGTCGTGCGCGTGCCGATTGCGCGGCATCTCGACTTCGGCGTGATCGGGCGGCTGCAGACGGCGCTGCGGCAGATCAAGCCGGATATCGCGCACACGCATCTGCTGCACGCGGACATTTACGGCGGCATCGCGGCGAAGCTGGCGCGCGTGCGCCGCACGGTGATCAGCCGCCACAACGACGACCAGTTCCGCACGCTGATTCCCATGCGCATCATCAACAACCTGCTGTGGCGGCTGGCCTCCGCCGGGATCGCGATCTCGGAGTCGGTGCGGCAGTTCTGCATCCGCGTGGAGGGCGTCAAGCCGGAGAAGATCCACACGATCCACTACGGGCTGAGCATGCCGCAGGTGGATCGACGGGAAGCGCGCGCCAAGCTGAGCGCCGAACTAAAGCTGACCCCGGACGCGGTGATCCTCGGCTCGGTGTGCCGCTTGATCGCGCAGAAGGGGCTGGTCTACAGCCTGCGCGCCTTCGCCCGGTTGGACACGCCGAACGCGGTCATGGTGATCGCCGGGGACGGCAATCTGCGCGGGTCGCTGCAAGCCGAAGCGCGGGCGCTCGGTGTGGCTGAGCGCGTGCACTTCCTCGGTTGGCGGGAGGACACCGCGCAGTTGATGGCGGCCTTCGATGTGTTCGTCGCGCCGAGCCTGTGGGAAGGCTTTGGGCTGGTGCTGCTGGAAGCGATGGCACAGCAAACGCCGATCATCGCGTCGAATGTGAGCGCGATCCCCGAAATTGTGCTGCACCGCGAGACGGGCAAGCTCGTGCTGCCGCGTGACCCCGCCGCACTGACACGGGCGTTCAACGAGCTAATCGCGGATTCGGCGCTGCGGCGGCATATGGGCTTGGTCGGGCAGGATCGACTGGAAACGGCGTTCAGCGTGGAGCGTATGACCGAGCAAACGGTCGCGTTGTATGAGCGGGTGATGTCATAGCTCGTCGCGCGGCTCGATTTTGCCTGAGTGGTAGTCATCGACTGCAATGCGAATCTTCCGATCATCGGGGAATTGAGCTAAAGCATCTGCTGAATTATTACGTACATCGTCATCTGGGTCGCTTAATGCAGCGATCAACGAATTGGTTGCCCGTCCATCCCCGAGTCTTCCGAGGGCTGTAGCGGCACTGCTGCGAACATTACCATCTGGATCACGTAGCGCTATTATCAGTGATTCGACTGCCTGTTTATCCTCTAGTTGCCCAAGAGCTATGGCCGCGCTCTTCCGAACACTCCACATAGGATCGTGCAGGGCAGCTATGAGGGGTTCAACTGACCGGACATCACGTAGCTTACCGAGGATGTCTATAATACGTTGGCGAACATCCTCATTTGTGTCGCGTAGTGCTGCGATCAATGGCTCAACCGCCTCATCTCCTAATTTTGTAAGGGCTACAGCAGCGCGGAATCGGACCTCTACGTCTGAGTCGTGCAGTGCTGCAATCAGTGGCTGGACTCCAACATCTCTTAACTGCACAAGCGCGGCGGCAGCATGAAGGCGGACTACTCTGTCTGAGTCCCGCAAGGCTGCGATCAGTGATTCAATCGCCCGAGTATCCCCCAATTCCCCTAGAATGTAAGCGGCATGACGGCGAACATCTCCATTTGGATCACGTAGCGCTGCGATCAATGGGTCGACCGCCTGAGGATTTCCTAACTCTACGAGAGCGGCGGAAGCACGGCGGCAAACATCCTCGTTAGGGTCATATAGGGCAGTGATCAACGGATCAACCGCTCTGGCATCTCCTAACTTCCCGAGAACATAGGCAGCGCGGAGGCGAACGTCCCCTACTGGATCGCGTAGGGCGGTAATCAACGGCTCAACAGCCCCTACACCCCCTAACTCCACTAGGGCATCGGCTGCACTGCTCCGAATATCCCCGTCGCTGTGATGCAGAGCGTTGATCAGGGGTTCCACCGCCCTTGCATCGCCTAATTTCCCAAGGGATTCGGCTGCGCGGCTACCAATGTCCCGGTCTAAATCACGTAGATGGATACAAGCTGCCGAAAATGCTAGGGCGTCACGCAATCGCATATGCAAGAAGCGATAGGTCATTTCGTTTAGTCGCCGACTGAAGGGAGACAGTTGTTTATCACCCGCCTCGACTAGAAGATCGAGGCGTTGCGCAAGTGCGATTACTTCTTGAGCATCACTTCCACCCATGTCTGAAACAAGAAAGCGTGTATGGTCTAGGCGAAACTCTCCTAGTGCCGTGACGACCATTTTACCGAGTCTCAACTTCAGCTCATCTGTGGTGTATGCTAGCTGGTGGTCGGGAGCACGTGCCTGTTCAAAAGCCCATCGTCGGTCGATGAACTCGTCCCAAATTCTCTCATTTAGAGCGCCTACGCTAAGATCGCTCAAGGTACGCGCCTCTTGCGGCGATTCTTCGAACCCGATACGGAATAGTGCCAAGAGCAGTGGTGTGCGTAGCGCTTCTTTAAGCGTTTCATCCGCTAACACCGTATCCCACAAATCCGGTACGTCGGCCAAATACGACTCCATCTGTGGGTCGTCCAGTTTCTGCAACAGAATAGCGCAGTTTAGGCCAGCGAGTTCACCGATCTGACGAAACTCCTGAACACGGCTAGTTAAGATGACATTACCCGTACGTGGTAGCAGCTTGAGGAAACGTTCACGCGGATCATACTGCTCTCCGTCAGGTAGGCTGGGATCTACTGGACGGCGATTACCGAGTTCGTCCAGCCCGTCAAGCAGCAGCAGCACTGATCCATTTGCGATCAATTGCGCCAATTGATCGGCTTTAATTCCTTCTAGACTCGCTGTCAGCCAGTCAGCCAGAGGAGTTTGTGCGTACGAGTCCCAATCACTTATGCGTGCGAACAGGGGTAACGGTTCGGTCTGATCATTCAAGCGGGCAGCTGCTGCATCACGCGCGAAGGCGAGAAGTGAGGTTGTCTTGCCCGCACCTGGCTCACCTAGTAACACCACACGCCCGTTGCAGCCCATATTATCATATGCAGCATGTAATGAAATGAATTCGGTAGGGGAGTTGTTAGGCGACTGCGTTTCTTTCGGTGAAAAATTGACGTACTTGGTTTTAAGACTAACATCGCCGATCGATTCAACTGTCCGCAGTGAAATTTCCTTGTTGGAGAAAACAGAACGACGCAACTCCCCTACGACATTTAGTAACAATTTTTCAACGTAAGTTCGCTGAGAGTCGGGCGATATGGGTTCCAGCACACCGACTAAATTAGTTTCGACCGCATCATTAGTTATTTGCTGAAATAGCCTCTTATACGAGTTCTCCCATTCGATAAAGAAATCAAATCTTGTGTGATTAATTATAGTAATGGGAGGAACTACGTCAGCGAAACGAGCCACTAGGATTGGTTTACCTAGAGCCTCAGCGTAACCAATCTCACGTCGAACAAAACTTTCCCTGCGTTTGACATCAGGAGTCACACAGATGACGATGTATTTAGAGGCTTCGATTGCATCCTCAATCTCAACCGCGAAATCTTGTGTGGGATCAATTTTGTTCACATCGCGCCAAGTTCGGCAACCGTGAGCTTTCAGTTCCGCATCAAGATGTTCCGCACCCATAGAAGCGTCCTTACGCGCGTAGCTGATGAACACGTCATAGAGGATGGCAGAAGCGTCAGTCGGCATGGTGGGTGGCCGCCGGGTGTCAAATCGGTCTGCGTTTGATATTAGCACAGATTAGGTGTTGGCGGGGAAGGAAAACCTCACCCCTAGCCCCTCTCCTAGAGGGGAGACAGAATATTCGTCTAGGCGAACGTTCGCGTCCGCTGCGCGGAGCAAAACGGACTGCGGTTGCACTTGGCCTCTTGCAGATTCGCTTCAAAACGGTGACAATACAGCTCGTTATTGTCCGTAATTTCTTTGGTTATATCCCATGTGTGGAATTGCTGGTGTGCTGTACTTCGATGGAACGCCGGCCACCGAAGCTGAAATCGCGCCGATGTTGGCCGTGCAAATTCATCGCGGCCCCGATCAGGGAGCGATCATTGTCGATGGCGGGTGCGGGTTAGGCAATCGACGGTTGGCCATCCAGGACATCACCCCGAGCGGCGCGCTACCCATGCGCGATGGCGAGAACATCATCGCCTTCAACGGGGAAATCTACAACCATCCGCGCTTGCGCCGCCTGTTGGAAATGGAAGGCGCGCGCTACCGGTCCAACAGCGACACCGAGACGATCCTCAAGCTGTACCGCCGCGATGGTCAGCAGCTGCTGCATTCGCTGCGCGGGATGTTCGCGTTTGCGCTGTGGGACGCGCCGAATCAGCGCCTGACCGTCGCGCGCGATCGACTGGGCGAAAAGCCGCTCTACTACTATCACGACGAGCGGATCTTCGTGTTTGCCAGCGAGATTAAATCGCTGCTGGCGCACCCGTCCGTGCCGCGCGAGTCGGCGTTTGATGCGCATTTGCTGGCGCTGTACCTCGGCTATGGCTATATCCCCGCGCCACTGACCGCCTTCAAGGGCATCAAGGCGCTGCTGCCCGGCCATGTGATCAGCATTGAGGGCAGCGCGTTCAAGCCGCAGCAGTATTGGACGCCGCCGCATCCCGAGCGGTCAGCGCCGCTGACAGAAGCGTTTGAGGAACGCAAATGTGAAGAACTGCGCGAAGCGTTGGGCGAATCGGTGCGGCAGGCGCTGATCAGCGATGTGCCGCTCGGCGCATTTTTGAGCGGCGGACTGGACAGCAGCCTGATCGTTGCGCTGATGCGCCGCCACCAGAACGGCACGATCCGCACGTTCAGCATCGGCTTCGCGGGCGATGACAGCTT
>CALKIA010000325.1 GCA_937988705.1 uncultured Chloroflexota bacterium
ACAACCTCTTGAACGCGGAAATCCCCTTATTGATGCTGCCTGTGCGTTTGGAGACGCGCTTTTATCGTGACCCGAACCGATTGAAGATTCGCGTGTATCCCGATCAGATTCATGTCAACAGCCATCAACCTGAATTGAGCGCGCGGGAAGCCGAATTAGGCCAGCGCTTCTGGCAGTTAGCGTGGACAGCGAACTGGCCAAGAGCGGGCCGCATCTTCAAAAAGCTGTCGGATACGCTTGGTATCTGGCGGGCGGTGTGGGTGATGGAAAGCACGACGCCGACAAACATCGCCACGATGGGTACAGACAAGCCGCTTTTTCCACCCATCAACGCCGATCGCGCTGTCGACGCACCCGCCCATATCGACTTGCTGCCCGACCGTTGGGTCGCGGTTGGCACACTGAACGGCGAAACGGTTTTTACCGAAATTGGCGAACTAATCCCGCGTGAACTGCGGTTTGCGCCGTTTCAACTGCAAAACCCCGACGATCTCGATCATTGGATGGTCGATTTTGAGGCGGCTAAACGGGTCGGCATGGCCTTTGAGATCGCACTGACTGGCAATAAAAGCGACATCGTCAATCAAGGCTTGGATGAATTGATCGTGCTGGGGGTTCGTGTCGACGATCCTCAAGCCGCCGCCGATGCGCTGGAAAATACCTTGTTGGCGCATTACTACACCCGCGGCTTTGACTTTGTTCCCCAAGGGACCCCCACCAACAATACCGAAACCGTCCGCAGCCCGTGGGCATGGAACAGCGCCGATGCTCAAAGCGTGCTGCAGCGGCTGTGGGAGCCCACCCCTGCCGCCACCGATAGCTATCGCCAGCGCTTCGCCGCCGCCCTAGGCTTGCATCCCGATGGAATCGCCGCCCGCGCCCTGCATGGTGGTGTGAATGATATTGCTGGCATGGAATCGATGAATCACACGCTGTGGTACAGCATGTGGGGCGAATATCTGCGCTTTATGTTCAACGATGGCGAACAAAACCCACTTTCCGAAGCGAGTATCGATGACCTACGCGACTGGTTCATTGATCATGTGCGTGGTGGTGCGGTGTATCCTGCCTTCCATGTTGGTTCCATGCCGTATGGCATTTTACCGATTCAGCTTCAACCCTCCCCGCGTGATGCCAATACTCAGGAGGAATATCTTCAGTGGGTGCTGGATGGCCTGCGCGCTGGTTGGGAACGTTCGCTGCCCAATGTGCCGCACCTTGACCCGACCGCGACCGCGCTGGCGACCGACGCACCCATCAGCACTGACCTCGAAGCCGCCAACGACAACTTGATCGCCATACTCAGCAGTCACCCGCACCCGACCAAGTTCTTTACTCGCCGCCTTGATAACCTGCGAACGTGGTTTTTCTGGTCACTCTTCTTCGATCCGGTTGACCTTTACGAAGGTCAAAAAGACGTTTTGCTGGAGCGCACCGCCGAAGTGGACAGTGTCTGGTCAAGCGAGATTGAGAGCGACTTGCGCACTCCCTTTTCTTCTCTCGCCGACCAGCAGCATAACTATGGAGACCTGCTTGCAGATGCCGCTTCCCGTTATGACGACGCGGCACAAGACGTAGTCGACTTTGGTGCGACCTTTGGCGGCATCATCCCGCCCGCGTTGGTTGATGAGCTCAATGCTTTAATCGCCACCCGGGATACGTATGAAACCATTGTGCAGATCGTCAACAACATTTTGCTGCTGCTCAACGCGCACGCCAACCGCGTCTACCCGGTCAGCAGTCTGAACCTGCTGCCGGTGATGGATGCCTTGAGCGCCGAAACGCCCAACCCGGAACATTTCTATTTTGTGTTTGATCAGGCGGACAGTGCGTGGGGTAACCTGCCGCTCGTTCAGGCAGCTGACGCGACAAGCGGGGCAGCGGCGAGCGTATATCTCGCGTGGTTGAGCGATTACGCTCGCGGGACAGCACTTGGCACACAACCTGCTGGCCTGTCTGACCCTGCGCCCTTGTTGTACCAGTTGATCAAGCGCTCGATTGACCGCGCTAACGCCTGGGATAACGATCAGATGGTGTTGTTTGATCAATTCGTCGGCAGCATCAATCAGCTTGATCAATCCACCTCAAAAGCAGCGCGGGTGAACACGACCAGGCAGTTTGCCACTAATACCAAACTACTCGACACCACCGCCAATTTCCTCACGACCACGCTGCAAAGCCCGACGAACGACCCGACCCGTGTCGCTGTAGCGCGCGTGCCGCGCCGGGTATTCACCAATACCTCGGCTTACCTGAACGAATATAAGCAGGTTTCACGCCGCACCACGCCCGAACTTGACCGCACGATCGCCATCCTCGACAAATGGGCCACCATCTCAGTCGATACGACGGACTCACCTGGCGGGTGGGGTGGCACACATTATCTGCCACCCAAAGCCGGAGCGCGTGTCACGCAGTTAGCGAACGCGATTGCTGATCTGGCCGCGCTCACTCCACAAGATTTGGAACTCCGCATGCAAGAGACGTTAGGGCTGGCCATGCACCGCCTAGACGCGTGGATCACTGCCTATGCCGAAGACAGCGTCGGCGCAAAGCGCGTCAAACATCCGACCGGTGTGCAGCTCGGCGGGTTTGGTTGGGTGGAAAACTTGCGCCCTGATCAAGCGGGGACAAGCGCCTCACAGGGGTTCATTCATGCCCCATCGATGACGCAAGCCGCCGCCGCGGCTGTTTTGCGCAGCGGTTACAGTGCGTTCAGCGATGGGACAGCCACATCGCCCATGTCGGTCGATTTGCGTTCGGATCGTGTCCGGATCGCCCGGTGGATGATGGACGGCGTACGGCAGGGGCAACCGATTAACGAACTGCTTGGCTATCGCTTTGAGCGTTACCTGCATGATGAATTTCTCGATATCTGGATCGAGCCGGTGCGCGCTGTAATCGCTGAACATGGCACCACCGAATATTCGGGCAGTCGCAAAACTGCCGTCGTTGATGGCTTGGGTTTGCTCGAATTATGGAATGAGGGATCGGGCAAGCTGGCCGAGCTGATCACTCCTCCCACTGACAGCAGTGGTGCAATCCATGATTTCGGCGAGATTCAACCCGCACTTGATCATCTGGTGTGGATCACCGATTCAATGGCGGATTTGGCGCTGGCCGAAAGCGTTCACGCCCTTGTGCAAGGCGATTATGAACGTGCCAGCGCGGTACAAAATGCATCGGCGCTGGGCGATGTTGCCCCGCCCGAAGTCCGCTCGGTGCTGACCCCCAATTCTGGCATGACAATCACCCACCGTTTGCTGCTGATTCCCAGCGGCACAGACAGCCTTTGGAAGCACTTTGATCTGAGCATTCGCAGTGCCACCGAGCCAGCGCTGGAAGCGTGGGTTTCGGGGATAGTCGGAAACCCGCGCAAAATCCTGTATCAGGTGCGTGGGACAATTGATACCACCGTGGAAACGCACTCGCTGGCCGATCTGCCGATCTCCGCGCTGGATGCGCTCTATCTAGCCCCCGTCGATACGCAGATTGTCGGGTCGGGCTTGGGCAAAATGATCGCGTTGGAATATGGACAGCGTCACGAAACCGAAACGAATATCGTGATTAACGCCGATGTTCCAGTGGGAGCGGGCGAAATCACGCTGGCGGATTTCATCCTGCTGGCAAACACGCTGCGAAGAGTCTTGAGCGCAGGGCGTTCTGCCACCAGCAGCGATTTTAGCCTAGGCGATTCGAGCGAAATCTCTGCCGCCACCGTCACCGAGTTTCAACGACGTGCCCGTCATCTCGCTGAACAATTCACTAGTGCTGTCCGTGATCTGGCTGATGCACTTGATCAACCGTTTGAGGTGTTGCTGCGTTTGTCGTATTTCAACCTGCCGCAAGCCATCCCCCCCTCACGTGATGCGGCGGCACTGTCAGCGCAAGCGGCGACGGTGTTGACCACCGCTGAAACGCGCAGCGACGAAATCCGCGCCAAATACGACGCGATTGCAGCCGATCAAGCGGCAAGCACGCCTGATGCCAAAATCCGCGCCGCCCGTGAGTTAATCGCGCTGGTGCTGGGACGTGATTATCCAATCATGACGCGGATGCAAACGCCAATCTCCGCCGCCACTATCCAAGATCAACAATCGGCCAGCGGCGCTGCCCACGGCGTCGTGGGCTGGTTGCTGAAAATGGCGCGGGTCCGTCCCGATTTGTTGGGGGTGCGCGAGTTGATCGCCGCCGCAGAAGCGATCCGAGATCAAACACTGTTCGACTTTTCAGTCGTGCAGTTCCCACACATTGAGGGTGATTCATGGGTCGGGATCACCCGCCCGAATCAAGATGGTGGCGATCGATTGTCGCTGGTATTGACCAGTAATGCAGATCTATCCACCCTGAGTGGCATGATCAGCGGCTTGGTGCTTGATCAATGGGTGGAACGCATCCCCTCCAACTACGAAATGACCGGCTTAACCTTCCACTTCGACGCGCCCACCAGCCGCCCGCCGCAATCGCTGCTGCTGGCGGTGCCTCCCAGCGGCAGTCCATGGAACTTTGGTCTGGTTGTCGACACCGTGCGTGAAGCGTTTGCGCGGGCGCGTTTACGGGCGGTCGCGCCCGAAACACTCGGCGAATACGGGCATCAACTCCCAGCGGTTTATCTCACAGGCAACTTGGACATGATCGGAGCAGTGACCGATGACTGATCGACGCTATCGCTTAGAAGGTAGTACCCGCTCGGACGAGATCGCAAGCGGGCTGCAAGCCAATATCGCGGATCCGCTGTGGATGCTGGCGCGGCAGTGGCAAGTCGGGGAATTTCGCGGCGAAGATGCCTCCAGCCCAATTCAAGTTTCGTATCAGATGCAAACCGCGTCTGTCGATCAGTTTAAGTCGTACACGGCGAAGAAGTTTTCAACCATCGATCCGTCTGTGCCGTTGGAAGCGTATGCCGAGCAGCAGCCACCCAACGAATCAGCGTGGTTTTGGCGTGCCGCCGAAGCCGGGATGCATTTGCTGCGCTTGATCGCCGCCTTTGATGATGGCACATGGCGCGCTTGGCTGCGCGACAGCTACGCCCTCCCCTTGCCTAATGAAATTCAACCTGACGAAATCGCGTGGGGCAACTTGCTAGTCCGCCGCGCCTGCAATGGAGGTCGCATCTTCGCTGACCGTGTGGTGGTCGAGCGAAAATTGACCGGGGCAGGAACCGCCTATCAGACCGCGTTTGCGCTGTGGCTTGATTGGTATGAAGACCGCTTATTCAGCGCTCCAGCGTTTGAGTCGTGGGATTCTGAACGGATGGAGTATCGGTTCAGCGTGGCCGCAGGTACCGACCGTGATCAAATTGTGCTGGATGCCAAAGAGTATCCCGGCGGGCATCTCGATTGGTTCAGCTTTGACAAACGTGTCCAAGAGCGCGACCTGCCCAAAATGGAAAAACAACCAATCAAGATGGTGATACCCACGCCGGTGCAGTTTGCGGGGATGGCGGCGCAGCGCTGGTTTGAATTTGAAGATGGTACAGTCAATTTTGCTGATGTCTCGGCCAACGCCGTTGATTTCGCCCGGATGATCACCGCCGCATTTATGACCAATTACGGAGATGATTGGCATGTGATCCCGGTGCGCGTGCCGATTGGCTCATTAGCGCAAATTCAAACGATCACGGTGCTGGATTCGTTTGGCGACATGCATGTGGTCAAATCAGTTGCGGCGAACGATGGGGCGAAACGGGTCTGGCGCTTCTTTGAGCTGAACAACGACGATGACGATCCGCTGTTGTTTGTGCCAGCGGTGGCCTTGGGTCGGCTGGAAGGGAAAGCGCTTGAACTTGTTGCTTTGATCCGCGATGAAACCGAAAACTTGGGCTGGGGCATCGAGAAAACCTATGAAGGAGCGCTTGAACGGCGCATCGATCGTCAACAGCAGTGGGCGCAAATCCGCGCTGAGAGCGAACCGCCCATGCCAAGCAGCGATCTGTGGAACTATCGCTTGTTCAATCCGATCCCACCGCACTGGATACCATTTATTCCGATGCGGATGGCAAACAGCGCCCAAATTCGTTTGCGGCGCGGGCGCATGAGCGAATGGGAAACTCTACCGCCGGACAGCATTGGCATACGCGGGAAAACCTTGCTGCCAGATCCCGCCGCACCTTTGAATCTCTATGAAGAAGAAATCCCTGCCAGTGGGATTGAAGTGACGAGTTCATATCAGTTTGCGCGGCATGTATCCGGACAGTCGTTTGTATGGCTTGGCAAACGGAAGCAACCAGCAGCGAAGCTCACGCCGCTTCACCGCCAGACCGATAAAATCCAGCGCAAGACTGAAGGGTAATTTTTCAACCTAAAGGACAAGGACGACTACAAGACACAACTGCTCACCGTTTCATAAATCAACCTGAGAGCGTATCTGAAAATCCCTATTCGGTAGAATGGATGTCGCCAGACACCAGACAGCCGAATAGGAATGAAATAAGTGTCACACATCGCTCAGTTTGAAAAAGTCGTCCACGTCGTTGCGCCCTGCGGTCACGAACTGAATGGTCATGATGACACTCCTCCATTGATCACGTAGTAAAGCCATTCCTTCACTACGTTCTCGCCTGACTGCTGGTAGAACTCATTCAGGTCTTTGCCACTCGGCACCTGCACGCTCTTCACCGCCCCCGAAAGCGCCGCGATCTGTGCAGATGCTCCCGCTCCCGCTGCATCCGCATCCATACAGGCAATTACGCGCGGTACGCCGAGCAGCGCTCCGTACCAACGGCGGTCGATACGGGCATGGCTGGCGCTGCCGATTGCCGCTGCTCGCGCGAAGTCGCCGCATATCTGCCAGGCGATCAGCGCGTCGAACTCGCCTTCGGTGATAATGAGCGGCGTTCGCGGCAGAATGCGATCCGCCAGATACAGGCAGCCGCGAATGTTGCCGCGGCTCACCTGCTGATACTGGTCTACCCCCGATAAAATGGCTCATCCGCATTTTGATGTTGTTGGCGAATCGACGTAGGAAGGATTGTGAGGGAAAATGGGCTGAAAAGGCTCACTTTCACAAGGAGGTCGTCATATGTCCTTGCATCCTCGGTTTATTGCAGATGTGCCTGAAGAAACGGTACGAGTAGCGCGAGCTGCCTTTCGCAAAGGCAATCGGGTGATGCAAATGCGTGATGAACTGGGAACCCTCTTTACCGGCGAGCAATTCGTCGACCTGTTTCCCAATATGGGTCAGCCAGCCGAAAGCCCGTGGCGGTTAGCATTGGTGACGATACTGCAGTTTGCTGAAAACTTGACGGATCGCCAAGCCGCCGATGCTGAGCGCGGACGGATTGACTGGAAGTATGCCTTGAGTCTGGAACTGACCGATGAGGGTTTCGACTTCTCTGTGCTGACCGAATTTCGGACACGCTTAGCGAGCAGCGGTGCGGAAGCACGCCTCTTCCAGATCATGCTCACGCAGTTTGAAGCGCGCGGATGGCTCAAGGCGCGGGGCAAGCAGCGCACCGATTCGACGCACATCCTCGCCGCGGTTCATCGGCTTAACCAATTCGAGCTGGTGCATGAGACGCTCCGGCATGCCCTGAATGAGCTGGCGTTTCAGGCAAGCGGCTGGCTGAAACAGCGAGTCACTGCGGACTGGTTCGAGCGTTACAGTCAGCGAACGAGTAGCTATCTGCTGCCCAAAAAGGAGCGTGAGCGCCAAGCGTGGGCCGAGCAGGTGGGACGGGATGGCATAGGGCTGTTGGAACACTTGTACCATGATGCCCAGGCTGCTGAGTTGGTCAAACTGCCCGCGGTTACCGTCTTGTGGCAGGTCTGGTTGCAAAATTTCTACCAAGAGGATAGGCATGTTCGTTTACGGGAGGCGAAGGACCAACCCCCGTCGGCGCAACGCATTGCTTCCCCCTATGATGTGGAGGCGCGCTTTAGCACCAAACGCGATGTATCGTGGACGGGCTACAAAGTGCATCTGACAGAAACGTGCGATAGTGACTTCCCGCATCTCATCGTCAACGTCGAAACCCGCTCAAGTACGGAACCGGATCACGCCGCTACCCCGATTGTGCAAGACCATCTCGCCCAAAAGGGCTGCCTCCCGGCTGAACATTTCGTTGACCAGGACTACATGTCGGTCGAACAGTTGGCTCATGCCCGCGAACAGCACCAGATTGAACTCATGGGCGCGGTTCCGGATGACAACAGCTGGCAAGTGCGCCAGTCCGGCTATGACAGTCGCCATTTCAGCATTGACTGGGAGCATACTTCTGCGCTGTGTCCCCAAGGGAAGCACAGTTGCAGTTGGTCGTTGGCAAAGACGCGCTCAGAACGTCCGGTGGTAAAAATTAAGTTCCGCCATGCGGATTGCTCCGTGTGTCCGGTCATTGCCCTCTGCACTGATAATCACGAACAACGGCGAACGCTCTCGATCCTGTTCCCTCAGTCTCACTATGAAACGCAGCAGTGGGCTCGTCAACGTCAGCAAACCCCTGAGTTTCGAGCACAATGTGCAACTCGCGCTGGCGTGGAGGGGACGATTTCTCAAGTGGCGGTTGCACTCGGTGCTCGACGCTCGCGCTACCGAGGGAAAACCAAAACCCATTTCCAACACTTGGTGACGGCAGCTGCCATAAACCTGTTACGTGTCCTTGACTGGTTGCATGAAGTCCCACGCACAACAACGCCCAAATCACACTTCGCTCGACTGGCCGTAGGAGTTTAGATTCGCCAACAACATCAAATTGAGGTGATGCGTCAACTCGGTTTCGAGCAGTTCCTCGTCGCGGGGCATGATCGTGGTGGTCGCTGCGCCTATCGTATGGCACTGGATCATCCGGAGCGGGTACTCAAGCTCGCTGTACTCGACATCATTCCCACTGGAGAAGCGCTTCGCCGCATCAATCCGACGTTTGCGCTCGATTACTGGCATTGGTTCTTTCTGGCAGCCCCGTATCCGCTGCCGGAGAACTTAATCGCTGCCAACCCCGCCGACTTCTACTTCCCGAACCGTGACTTGTTCGAACCCGCGGCGCTGGCAGAGTACCTGTGCGCTGTCCGCCAGCCGGAAACAATTCATGCAATGTGCGAGGATTATCGAGCCGCCGCCAGCCTCGACTATCAGTTCGACGAAGCCGATCGCGGACAGCGCAAAATCACCTGCCCGCTGCTGGTACTGTGGGGGCGACGTGGAAAGCTGGAGCAGTGGTACGACGTGCTGAGAATCTGGAGCGACTGGGCGGATAACGTGCAAGGATATGCCATCGATAGCGGACATTTTCTCGCCGAGGAGTCACCGCAAGGCACGTATGCAGTCCTGAATGATTTCTTTCAGCAGAGCGTTCCACACTCATAACCTCGGAGCCATGCTCCAAGAAATAAGTAGAAACCCTGACGACCTTCTGACCAACAACCACTACTATGAACATAGGACAGGCCATATCCAACTATGTTCTGCGGTAGCAAGGAGAGTCAGTCATGAATCAAAGCAATTCGATCGTGTTCAAATCGTGGCGCTCATTCCTGAGCGTCGTCGCCATTGTCATTCTCGCCATGTTCGTCTTAAACGGGGTGATCAACGCCCAAGAAGGTACAGAAGTGACAGAAGCAATTAACCCAACTATCGTTCTCGTTCACGGCGCGTTTGCCGACTCGTCAAGCTGGGAAGGCGTTACGCGGATTCTGCTTGATGAGGGTTATCCTGTGATAGCCGCTGCCAACCCGCTGCGCGGTCTGCAAAGTGATGCGGACTACGTTGCCAACGTCCTCAACACCATTGAAGGCCCGATCGTGCTGGTCGGACACTCGTATGGCGGCATGGTGATCACCAACGCCGTGCAGGGCAACAGCAACGTGCAGGCACTGGTGTACGTCGATGCGTTCGCGCCGGACGCTGGCGAAAGCGCCTTCTCGCTTTCGACGCGGTATCCGGGCAGCACACTTGGGGAGGCCATCTACCCGATTCCGCTGCCGGACGGCACTGCCGACCTGTACATCCAGAACGACAGGTTCCATGCACAGTTTGCGGCGGATGTTCCAGAGAGCGAAACGGTGTGGATGGCTGCGACGCAGCGTCCCGTCACCGATGCCGCGCTGAACGAAGCCTCCGGTGATCCCGCTTGGAAGACGGTCCCGTCGTGGCATGTCTACGGTGATCTGGACCTGAACATCCCCCCGGCGCTGATGGCATTCATGGCGGAACGCGCCGATGCTTGGGAAACGGTCGTGATCCCGGGTGGTTCGCATGTGACGATGATCTCGCAACCGGATGTAGTGGCGGGCGTCATTCTCCGCGCAGCGAGCGAAGTCGCCTCGGCTTTCGAGTCGGCTGGCTAGTCCAAACCGAGTGGTGCAGTCCGACCGTAAATCACATCGGACTGCACGGCTATTCTCTAGGGAGTAATCTATCATGACCGGATTTCGATGGTTGACTTTGCTGCTGTTTATGGCGGCGTTCGGTATCATCGCCGTCACAGCGCAGGATGGGACGAGCGAGGTGGTCATCACGCTGGAGCGCACCGCCTGTTTTGGTTCATGCCCGGTTTACACCATTACTATTCTTGAAGACGGAACCGTGCAGTACGAGGGCGACAGAAACGTCACCGCGACCGGATATCAGGTGAGCGAGATTTCCCCTGAGACCGTAGCTGCAATGGTCGCGGCGTTCGAAGACGCAGGGTACTTCGGCTGGGATGACGCCTACGATACGCAGACTGTCAGCGATCTGCCGACTGTGATTACGTCGGTTACGTCCGAC
This sequence comes from uncultured Chloroflexota bacterium, assembly GCA_937988705.1. Classification (GTDB taxonomy): domain Bacteria; phylum Chloroflexota; class Anaerolineae; order Aggregatilineales; family Phototrophicaceae; genus Flexifilum. The sequence goes on from CALKIA010000325.1 coordinate 10,702, forward strand.
GGCACGACACAGCGCATTGTTCGCTACACAGGCGACCAGACAGCCCCGCTTGCGCTGCGTTTTCTCGAATAGTGGGTCGATGTGATGACCAACTCGTTTGTGTGGACAGGCATCAGACCCGATGTGGCGGATATCTCCAACGGAACGGATACGCCGCTGCTCACCTTACAACGGGGTCCTAACTTCGGCGTCGGTCCTGTGTACAGCATTGCGGCGTATGCAGATGGCACGGTCGTCTACAGTGGGATTGCGAATGTGGATATTTTGAGTGTACAGGTATCCCAAACTGACCCGATGGTCATCGCGGGCATTGCACAAGTCGCGCAGATCTCCGGCTATTTCGATTGGCAGGACAGCTATGACCAACATCTGGTCACCGATCAAGCCACCATCATTACGACGATTCGGCGGGACGACCAATATAAACGCATCGCCCGCTATGATGGCGATCCCAACGCGCCACTCGGTCTCGTCCGTATCGAGGATAGTATCATCCGACTCGTCACAGATGGAGACATCTAATAATCCCTGCCTATTCATCGCAACCGCAAACATTGAAAATCAGCCGCCACACATGGCGGCTTTTCATGTATGCCTGCTACCAGTTTTGCCTTAGCTTTGATCTGCCCTTCCCTCAAGCACCATCAGAAATCTGGCAGAATTTCAGGGGTGAAAGTCATTTTCATCAAAACCTTATTGTCATAAGATTACTGTATCGCTGAACTCACCCAATCCATCAGAACATTCACTGCGGCGGTTTGCACGACACGACGGAACGGATCGCGCTCTGGTGGGTTTCACGTTGCCATTTTCCAGCTCGTATTTTGCTGAAAGGAAGCGACCGGTGAATACTAGGGAAGAATTGACGAAACAAGAGAAAGTGGTGTTGGCACTGCTCACGCGTGGGTGGCGCACTGCGAAGATCGCACAGGAACTATACCTCAGTCCCAGAACGGTGGAGACGCACCTCGCGCATATCTTTTCCAAGCTCGATGTGACGTCGCGGACAGAGGCAGTTGTTTACGCCCTGCGCGCCAACCTGACTGAAGAACTTGAACTTGGGTAATTCACTGGCAAGCCTTAATTGCAGTTGTTGTGAACCCTTGATTCGTGGGTAAAATTGCAAGTAGGTGCTGAAACCTATCCAACGAGTGACGGGATTGAGAGGGCACTATAGCTATGAGACAGCGCGATGAAAGTCTGCTGACGCCCAGCACCCAGCCTCGGCTGATGCTGGTTCTCGCCTACCCGGGCGTGGGGGTTCTGGACTTGAGCGGTCCACAGTGCGTTTTTTGGGCGGCAACACGCTACATGGAAGAGCGTGGGTTATCGGGCTATAATCCGCAGGTAGTCAGCCTCAACGGCGGTCTTGTTGACTCGGCGGAGGGCGTGACCCTCGATACGCTGAAGCTCTCGACATTCAAAGATGCGGTTGTCGATACCATTATCGTCCCCGGTTCGCCCCACATGCTGCAAATTGTAGGGAAACGTGTGGATGTGTCGGATTGGCTAAAGGGAATGTCAATGCACGTGCGGCGAAGCGCGGCGGTGTGCAGTGGGGCATTTCTGCTGGCGCAGGCCGGGCTGCTTGACGGCAAACGTGCGGTGACGCACTGGGCGATGTGCCATGCCTTGCAGGAACAGTATCCTGCGAGTTCCATAGATATGAATGCCATCTATATCAAAGATGACGCGGTGTGGACGTGTGCTGGTGTCAGCGCGGGTATCGACTTGGGTCTGGCACTCGTGAAGGAAGACTGTGGTCATGACATCGCGATGAAGGTCGCGCGGGAATTGGTCGTGTTTTTGAAACGTCCCGGCGGGCAGGCGCAGTTTAGCGAGCTGCTGCAATCGCAGATTGCCGACAGCACGGACTTCGACGAACTGCATCTGTGGATTGCGGATCACCTTGACGAAAATCTGTCGGTCGAGCTGCTCGCCGAAAACGCGATGATGAGTCCACGTAATTTCGCGCGAGTCTACAAACAAAAAATGGGACGGACGCCAGCAAAATCAATCGAATTGTTTCGGCTAGAGGCCGCCCGCAGACTATTGGAAGACTCCGAACGCAGTATCGATCAGATTGCGCTTCAATGCGGGTTTGGTGACGAAGAACGGATGCGTATCACCTTTCAGCGGAATCTCGCAGTCTCCCCCAGAGATTATCGTGAGCGATTTGCTCGTTAAGCCCTGATTTTGGGAGTTGGTGTTTCCCTTTCCATCTTGGAAGTCTATTGAAAGGTTCTGCGGACATGACACAGAAACCTCAGTCAACCTTGATGCCAAGCAACCAACCACGACTCACGTTACTTCTCACGTATCCCGGTGTAGGCATGCTCGATCTGAGCGGGCCTCAATGCACGTTTTGGGTAGCGACCCGCTACATGGAGGCGCTCGGACTATCCGGTTATGACCCGCAAGTTGTCAGCCTAGAAGGCGGACTCGTCAGGTCAGCAGACGGCGTAATGTTTCAGACAAAACCGCTTGTCGATTTTAAGAATGTCGTCGTCGATACCATTATCATCCCCGGCTCGCCGTATATGGTCGAGATGTCAGAGGAATGCGAGGGACTGGCGCAATGGCTGCGAGAAAATTCTAGGTATGCACGCCGGACGGCTTCAGTGTGCAGCGGCGCATTCGTGCTCGCTCAAGCCGGTCTGCTTGACGAAAAACGAGCGGTCACGCACTGGGCGATGTGCGACATACTGAAACAACGGCATCCCTCAATCACCATTGACATGAACGCTATTTACATTGAGGATGGTCCGATCTGGACGTGCGCCGGGTATAGTTCCTGCATCGATCTCGCACTCGCGCTCGTGAAACAGGATTGCGGTCACGAGGTCGCCATGAAGTCTGCGCGGGAACTGGTCGTATTCCTAAGGCGACCGGGTGGTCAGGCGCAGTTTAGTGAACTGCTTCAGTCACAGGTTGCGGAAACCTCAGAATTCGATAAATTGCATGATTGGATCAACGATCATCTCTATGAGAATCTGACGGTCGAACTGCTTGCCGAACAGGTGATGATGAGTCCGCGTAATTTCGCGCGAGTCTACAAACAAAAAATGGGCCGGACGCCCACGAAGGCAGTCGAGCTTTTCCGTCTGGAGGCGGCACGACGACTGTTGGAAGACTCCGATTACCGTGTGGATGAAATCGCGCGCATGTGCGGCTTTCAAGACGAAGACCGCATATCTATCGCCTTCAAGCGGACTCTCGCTGTTTCCCCTGAAGACTACCGGGAACGCTTCGCTCCTTAAACGCTTAGTCGAGAAATCAGTAGAAACCCGGACGACGCAAGCCACGAGAAAGCCTACTCTTAAGCTACTGAGTGAAGTGACGCTACACAAACTCCAAGTAGAAAGAGGAACGTATGAAAATCGTGGTCATCGGTGCAAGCGGTCTGATCGGGTCAAAGCTGGTCAAGAACCTCCGTGAGCGTGGACAAGACGTGGTGGCGGCATCCCTCGCGTCTGGCGTGAACACCATCACTGGTACAGGCTTGGACGAAGCGCTGATCGGGGTAGACGTGGTGGTCGATGTGACCAACTCGCCATCGTTTGCTGACAACGACGTCATGGAATTTTTCCAGACATCTGGTCGCAACATCATCGCCGCCGAGGTGAAGGCAGGCGTCAAAATGCACGTCGCAGTGTCCATCGTTGGCACTGATCGTGCGCCGGAGAGCGGCTATTTACGCGCCAAGGTCGCACAGGAAAAACTCGTCCGCGAATCGCCAATTCCCTACACTATTCTTCGTTCGACACAGTTTTTTGAGTTCCTGCGCAGTATCGCCAATTCAGCGACCGTCGGCAATGAAGTTCACCTGTCGCCTGCACTCTATCAGCCGATCGCAGCCGACGACATCGCCGCGTTCCTGACCGATGTCACCCTCGAACCGCCAGCGAACGGTATCGTCGAGGTCGCCGGGCCGCAGCGCATCAGTATGGCGGAACTGGTCAAGCGGTTCCTAAACGCCAGCGGTGACCCCCGCGAAGTGGTTGCGGATGTCAACGCCCGCTACTTCGGCGCGGTGTTGAACGATCAGTCGCTGACGCCCGGCGCCGATGCGCGCATCGGCGCGATCACCTTCGAAGCGTGGTTTGACAAGTCCTTCGAGAAGCAAAACTAGCCAGCACGAGGGGCATGACGCCTTTGCCAATCCATTCATAGCCGGGAGTCCCGCTCCCGGCTCATCTGAATTGAACTTGTAATAGGACAGGGGAAAACTGCAATGGAACAGCATATCAAGCGCTACACCGGTGATGACATCGACGTTACCTATGACACCGTTCGTTGCATCCATGTTGCCGAATGTTTACGCCGTCTGCCTGCCGTATTTGACCGAGAAAGACGCCCGTGGATTCTGCCGAACGGTGCTCCAGCAAACAGCGTGGCTGAAACGGTTGTTACCTGCCCTTCAGGCGCACTACATTTCGAGCGCAAAGATGGGGGCGCGGCTGAGGTTGTCTCGACGCAGAACACTATCCGCCTCATTCGCAATGGTCCGCTGCATGTGCGGGGCGATTTCACGATTGTCAATGGTGTTGGTGACGTGATACTAAACGACACCCGCGCTGCACTGTGCCGCTGCGGTGGTTCAGCTAACAAACCGCTCTGCGACAATACGCATAAAACGATCGGTTTCGTTGCGCCCGATAGTGTTCCCGAACCGATGGCGATCATCGAGCCACTGGATGGTGGCAAGCTGACCATCGAAACCACGACCAATGGTCCGCTGCGGATTACGGGAAAGTTCACAGTCTTGAATAACAGAGGCGAACCCGTGTATCAGGGTACAGTCGCAGAATTCTGTCGCTGTGGGGGATCTGGAACGAAGCCCTTCTGTGACGGCACGCACGAGAAGATCGGCTTTGTTGCCGAGTAATGGAAGAGACGAGCGATGTGGCCAAAAGAGGATTATCAGGAGCATATGTTAGGATACATAGATGGCGTGCGGGTTGAGCTGGAGCAGCTTGCCTATACGGGACTGGGACAGCACGAGCGCAACGCAATCTATGTAAAGCTCTATATCACGCTCAACTACTTGTGGACGCTCATCGAGTCCAGCGACGCGGAATGGGAGAAGCATCGCTACGCATTGGAAGACAGTTGTGATGTCTTGCTGCGAACGTTTTATTCCACGCAATACGCGGACTCGTTGAGTTATCGGCCAAGCCTGGAACTCATTTCAATATTCCGTCAAGACCACCAAACGATGATGTCGACGAGACAGAAAGTACGGTAGTTATGCACATGACAGCTATAGCGCACTACCAAACAAGGTGTCTCAACTTTGACGGTGACACAGAGGTTTATTCTTCAATCAGTTCTTGCAGGCGCACCCATTCTTCAGCCGCTTCATGCTGCTCGGCGGCATCCAGTGAAATCTTCCGAGCCAGTTCAACGTATCATTGCTGTGTCGGCATGTCCTCTAGAGCCGCCGCAATATCCGCACGCAGCACGAAGGCGCGGAACTACGTGACCACAGGCTCGTCTACTAAGTAGTTGAGCACTTCATCAAGGTAAGCAACTGCTTCGCCAGGCAGATCGCGCGAATAAGCATCAATCCGTGCCATGTTCACCGCCTTCAGCAGGGGTGTACCCCGTCGTTTTCTCGCTTTCTCGTCAGTTGTGATCTGTATCACAATCAAGCGGTTACCATCGGGATCGAGTAGATTGAAGCGACGATCCTTACTGAGATTGTTGACTGTGCCCATGCGCGGAATACCACTGCGGAGCTGTTTGCCATAATGCTGCTTGATGCGGGCAGCAAAAGTGCGGTGCAGCGTATCGATGTCACTCACACTGACCAGACACATATGCCCTGACTTGTTCCCAGCGGCAATTGCTTTCGACGCAGAGAAATCGACTCGGATGTTTTGATACTTTACACTACCGTACACGTAAGGACTGTGCTGTTCCCAAAGTGTTTCAAAACTGAGGATATTGTAAAATGCCAAGGTTGTTTTGAGTGAACGGGTTGGAAAAATAGGGATTACCGTTTGGTCGGACATTGCATGTTTCTTTAGCTTACTCAACAACCAGCCTGTAAGAATAGCCTTAAAGTATGAGCCGAAGCAACGTATCAGCGACAGCGTGTAAATTCGGCAACTTGGAAAACCCTACACACCGTTCATGTTTTTACACTCAAACATGAACGGTATGAACGGTTTTTCAGCGAGTCTCATGAATCGTTGGTACGTCGTAACGGCGCATCATGTCAATCACATCGAACGAGCGCACGGCATAGGCGATGCCATCCATGCCGCGCTTGCGCCCCGATTCATCGATCAAATGCAGTCGCTTGAGGATATGTCCGACCCACTGAGCATCGCCCATTTTCTCGACCGGCTGACCGATCAACCGCGCGACCTTCTCGCGCAGCGCGACCGCCTTGATCCAGATCGTTCCATCGTCCCCGCGCGTCATCCATTCGAGTGCTTGCAGTACGGCTTCTTCGCGTTCGCTGAGTGCCTTGCCCTCGCTGATCTGCTCGTCGGTTTCAGCCGCCGTTGCAATCGCATCAAGTAACCCCCTAATTTCGCCTTGTTCCTCAAAGAAAGCTGCCAGCGCTACAAACAGACCACCCGTCCCAACCCGCGGTTGCCCGTCGCGCCAAATGTCCTGAACCAGGACTTCACCGCTCAACGTCCCAACCAGAAATGGGTGGCGGATTTCACCTACATCCCAACCGCTCAGGGATGGCTGTACCTGGCAGCCGTGCTGGATGTCTTCTCTCGCCAGATTGTCAGTTGGTCGATGAGCGAACGCCAACAGACCGCGCTCGTCGAGGATGCGCTTCAGATGGCGCTGGCGCGGCGCTGCCCGCAAATCGGCTTAATGCATCACTCTGACCGCGGCAGCCAGTATGCCAGCCACGATTACCAGAAGCTGCTGGCGAAGGAGCACATCCAGGTGAGCATGAGCCGAAGCGGCAACTGCTACGACAATGCCATGATGGAAAGCTTCTTCGCCACCCTAAAATCCGAATGTGTGGACCGGCGTTACGCGACTCGCCACGAAGCCCGCTCCGTCATCTTCGACTACATCGAGTGCTGGTACAACCGTCGTCGTCGCCATTCGTCACTCGGCTATCTCAGCCCGGCTGTTTTTGAGCAGCGTTTCGCCCGTGACAAATTTCCTGTCCGTTAAAGCCGGGTCAGTCCACTCCGTGTGTACCGACAACCAAATTCAGTGACACTTTCGCTCAGTACTTCACATTTTTTGATGTTGTTGACCCACCAACGCAACAAACCTCCTCGAATAGGATAAGCTTTGTCACACATCGAACCTGATAATATCGGGTTCCAAACCGAACGATGGATGAACTGGTACAACACAGAGGATGCGCAATGGATTTCATTCTATCAAAACACCTAATGTGGGAATTAGTGAATGCAGACCAGAGAAAGATCAGAAAAGCACTCGAGGACGCTAAAAAACAAAGCGCGCGCTGGTGCAAGCCTATCGCCAGACCCGCCATATCCAGTGCTGGCATAATCGATCCAGTCGATGCCCAACCCTATCTCAAACAGTGTATAGAAGCTGTGGAAAATGGGTTAGTTGAATTGGCGCAGCGGTTTTCTCCTGTACAGTGGCTGTGGTATTTGCGGAGATTTCCATACATCCACGCGCCTGATGACTCCAATTTCGAAGGCTACAGCCGGATACTGGCTGCAATTCTGTCCGCGCGGTCACAGCGCACAGACAATGCCGAAAACTTCGATACACAGCTCAATTTTCCCCTCACGCTCTCAATAGTTGACCATGTTTTGGACTTTGTCGCTGGGGTCTACAATTTGGCGGATTTGCACTCGAAATACGGTGCTGCCGCCCGAGAGATACCTTTCAGAATCAGCGCAAAACACCTTCCCGATCCAGTCCTTATGGAAAGCAAACGGAAGGCAGGACAGGTTTTTGATGCACGTCAAAACATCGGAATTTCTGGACTCATCGGGACTATTCCGAGCCAAACTGAACTAGTTGAAGCATCACATCTATGCGTTGTACATAGAATTTACCAGCCTGTTATAAGGGCATTGCCCTACTTTGACTCTCATGGCTTGGCGACACCCCCGTTTGTTCTGACGTACTACTTGCCTAGCCAAGTGCCGCTGAACCACCTGTCAAATCTCTATAAGTTGACCGACAATGGTAATGGACAGTGGTTGAATTACGAGGTGTTTAGTTTGCTGCTGCTGGCTGGTTTGCTGCTCCCCATTTCAGCCAGTGCGCCAGAACACAGTGTCAACATAGCGATGTATGGCTACTCCATTCATGAGCGGAGCGATTTTATCATGGACTATTGGCCCATGTTTGATAATTGGATTTCAGTGTTTAAGGATCTATTTCCGGGCGCTGTTTTTCCAGATAACTTTATGCATTTTGTTGCCCTTTTGAACAGTATGGCAGAGTTGGAGACAAGCACACACCCTGGACTGCCGGGGGTGATATTAAGCGACAAGACCTGGATTATCGTTGATCATGCAAGTGTGAAAGACAGGTTGGGGCAAATACTTCGATTCCCAAATTTGGGTGGCGGAGTCGGGAACAAGCGCGGGTTTCACTTTGAGGATGCGCTACAAAGTTATATTGATGTCTCATCGTGGAAGCCATGCGATGAACTACGGGCAATGCGTCAAGTGCACCTTGTACGCCGGGGGGATGGTAGAAATAACCAGATCACCGACATCGATGCCCTTGGCGAGTCTGGCGACATGCTTTTGATCGTTTCCTGCAAGGCCGTTATTTTCAGCGTCGGACAAGACATTGGTGAGTACCACGCTCTTAGAAATGCGCGACTACGTCTTGATGAAGCTGTTCTCAAATGGCATGCCGTAAAAGCCGAATTGCTTGCTTCGCCTATTGGGCAGAATTATAATTTCAGTCGTTATTCCAAAATCATTGCTGTCGTTTGTACGCCGACTGTCGTTTACACAGAAAGCGACGAGTCCCTAGCCTATGAAACCGGCAAGTTACGAAAGGCGGCAACGGCCTTGGAATTGATTGACTGGCTGAATACTTGAAGCTTGAACAGAGCGCGACCAACAATTAGGGTGGCCCGAAGTCCCTCACTCAGGGACTTCGATGTTCTGGCAGCAACACGGCTGCATGAGCGCCTCAAATCCGCGTGGTCATCATGGAACTCTTTCACTAATCACAGTTTGAAGCCATTTCTTCAATCTGTTTTCGCCGGTCTGCTGGTAGAACGCGTTTAGGTCTTTGCCGCTTGGTACCTGCACATACTTGACTACCCCAGAGAGCGCCGCCAACTGTGCTGCCGCCCCTGCCCCGGCAGCATCGGCGTCCATACAAGCGAGTACGCGTGACGCGCCAAGCAGCGATCCATACCAACGGCGGTCGATGCGAGCATGACTGGCGCTGCCGATTGCCGCTACCCGCGCAAATTCCCCGCCGACCTGCTAGGCAATCAGCGCGTCGAATTCGCCTTCGGTGATGATGAGCGGCGTTCGCGGCAGAATGCGATCCACCAAATGGAGGCAACCGCGAATATTGCCGCCGCCCACCTGCTGGTAACGCTGCTCACCCGCTGCCCGACGCACCTTGATCCCCAGACCTCGTTATCGATGATCCAAGGGATGAGAATGCCGCACGGCACATTCAAGCCGTCAATCTCCCGCCACGCCGTCGGCTTGCCTGGGAGGTAGCCAAGCCGCGCAATCCGGATAATGTTTTCGCTCAAGCCGCGCTCCCAGATCCGATAACCCCACGCGCGCTGCCCGTCCGGTGACCATAAGCGCTCGCGCGCCTCGTCCATGATGCGCCGAGCTTTCGCCTGCCACTCGCCGCCTGGGGGCTGCGCCATCGTTCGGGGGCGCGATGCGCAGTGTTCGCGCTTTCACGTCCATAACGGTCCATGAGAGGGCAAGAACTCTCAGGGGCACCTACGGCAATGTCAAGTACTCCGTGTAGGTTCGCTTTGCAATCCGCTGAACGTCTGTCCATGAGGCAAACTCGATCAGCTCGCGTGTGACATCGCCGATCCCGACGGCGTAATGGTGGGTATGACCGCCGCTCGTCAGCGTATGGACCAGATCGTGCAGGGTGACAAGGTCACGGTTCAATGTGAAATCAGTGAACCAACCGCGTGTGCCTGCATAGCCCGGGTTCTCGCGTTCGACGATCGCCGCGCCGACGACCAGCTGATCCGTGTTCGCATTGTAGGCTACCGCCGGCGTAAATACCCCGCTGCCAAATCGGGCAATTTCTGTCACTTGCTGGGCGTTATCAAGAGTGATGGTCTCAGAGCTAGGGGATCGGAGCATCATTGCTCTTCCGCCGCTGATAGTAGTGACCTATAGCATGGCACCTATCAACTCCCA